>NZ_JAGGPO010000029.1:0-5797 GCF_018613775.1 Arthrobacter sp. ISL-69 | reverse complement strand
CGGGCAATGTGTGGCTGGTGAACCAGAACATGCAGCTGGTCAACAACTGGGACGACGTGATCCCGCCGCAACAGACCTCCGACGACGCGGACAAGGACTCCGCGGACGAAGTCCAGCAGACCGTCCTGCCGGACCGGACCAAGCCCAACAGCGCACCGGTCGCCAAACCGGACACGTTTGGGGTGCGCGCCGGAAAGACCGCCATCCTCCCCGTCCTGGACAACGACACCGACGCCGACGGCGACATCCTCACCGTACGTGCCCCCGATCCGATCAAGTCCGGGCTCCTCGCCCCGATCTACGGTTCCACCGGCTTCCAAGTCAGCGTCCCTGCCGACAAGACCGGTTCGGAAACCTTCAAATACTCAGTGGACGACGGCCGCGGCCTCACAGCAGCCTCCGACGTCACCCTCAATATCATCCCGCTGGGGAGAACTCGGCCCCGCGGCAGAAGCCGAACCGCAACACCACCCTCGTGGTCCAGGCCGGCAAACTCGTCAGCCAGAACATCCTCACTGACTGGACCGACCCCGACGGCGACGACCTCTACGTGGTCAGTGCCACTGGCAGCGACCCCCGGGACCAGGTCAAGGCCCGGCCCGACGGACTGCTCAGCTTTCAGGACGCAGGCTCGGAACCCGGCCGCAAGGTGGTCACCCTGACGGTGTCCGACGGCCAATCCACCGCAGAGGGCAAAGTCACTGTGGACGTACGCGCCCCCGGCGCGCTTCCGCCGATTGCCAACGCGGACCACATCGTCGCCGTCGCCGGTGTGGACACGGTCATCGCGCCGCTGAAGAACGACTCGGACCCGCAGGGCGGTGCGCTCCGCCTTGCCCAGGTCTCGCCAGACGGCAATTCCACAGCCATCATGGGGGCGGACCAACAGACCTTCACCTTCAACTCTGCCGCCCAGGGTGCCCACTACGTGTCGTACCTCGTAACCAATGGTCCGGCCAGCGCCCAGCAGCTGGTGCGCGTGGACGTGGTTCCCGGCAACGGCGACGGCGCCCCCGTCGCCGTGCGGGACACGGCCCTGCTGCCCAGCGGCGGCAGCGTCCTGGTGGATGTGCTCGGCAACGACTCAGACCCCTCCGGCGGCGTCCTTGTGGTCCAGTCCGTCACGGCGGCCGACGGCCAACCGATCAGTGCCTCGGTGCTGGACCACTCCGTCGTCCGGATCACCGACATCCGGGCGCAGGGCCAGCTCAACGTCAAGTACACGATTTCGAACGGCAAGTCCTCGGCAAGCGGCGACATCGCAGTCCTGGTGGTGCCCGCACCGGCCAAGCTGCAGGCGCCGCAGGCCAAGCCGGACGAGGTGTCAGTGCGCACGGGCGACGTCGTCACCATACCGGTCCTCGAGAACGACACCGACCCCAACGGTGGCAAGCTCACCCTCGAGCCGGAACTGGCGCAAAAGCCCGACGACGCCGACGGGCGCATCTTCCGCTCCGGCGGCACGCTGCGCTTTATTGCCGGGGACGTACCTAAGACGGTCTACGCGATCTATAAGGTCACCAATGAATCAGGGCAGTCGGACTCGCAACAGGTCACCATCCGCGTCCGCGCCCGCGATGACGAACGGAACACCCGTCCCGAACCGAAGAACCTGACCGCTCGCGTAGTCTCCGGCATGGTGGTTCGGATCCCCGTTCCGCTCGACGGCACTGATGCCGACGGCGACTCCGTGCAGCTGATCGGGGTGGACAAGGCCCCCGCCATGGGAACGGCCGTGGTCAAGGACGGCTACCTTGAATTCACCGCCACCGGAACTGCTGCCGGCACCGACACCTTCACCTACCGGGTCCGGGACCGGATCGGCGCCGAAAATACCGGCACGGTGATTGTGGGCATCGCCCCGCCGGAAGCCAACAACCAGAAACCCATCGCCGTGGACGACGCCGTGGACGTCCGCCCCGGGCGCAAGATCGCCGTGGCCGCCCTCAGCAACGACTCGGACCCTGACGGGGACCCGATCGGGCTGGTCTCCAACGCCTTCGAAGCCCGTCCCGAACTCCGCGTCGAGTCAGCCGACGGAGGCAAAGTGCTGTTCACCGCGCCGGGTGCTGCCGGCAACGAGAGCGTCAGCTACAAGATCCAGGACGACAAGAAAGCCCAGGGCACTGCGGTGATCAGGGTCCGGGTCAGCCCCGATGCTGCCCTCAAGGCGCCGGCCGCCCAGGACGATGTCATCACCCCCGCAGAAACGCTCGGGAAATCCGCAGTCGACGTCCCGGTCCTGAAGAACGATTCCGACCCCGACGGCGTGGCCTCCGAACTCAAGATCAGCCTGCCGGACGGCAATCCGAACGCGCGCGTCGGCGGCGACGGCAACGTTGTGGTCGGCCTTGCACCGGCGGACCAGCTGGTCCCGTACACCGTCACCGACGTCGACGGCCAGAGCGCCACGGCAGTCATCTGGGTGCCCGGCCAGGGCGAACAGCACCCCACCCTGGCCCGCGCCGACGTCGTTGAAGTGATGGCCGGCAAGGAAATCACCCTGAACCTGAACGAGTACGTCCGGGTCAGGGACGGCCACACACCCCGGATCACCCAGACGGACAAAGTCCGGGTGCAGGGAGCGGACGCCCAAAACGTCATCGCCGGCAACGGCAACGCCCTGCGCTACGCCGCGCTCAAGGACTACGTTGGCCCCGGCTCCGTCACTTTCGAAGTGACGGACGGCTCCGGCCCGGACGATCCGCAGGGCCTGAAATCCACGCTGACCGTCATCACCCGGGTGATTCCGGACCCGAACGCCAACCACGAGCCGACTTTCAGCGGAACCGACCTTGAGGTGCCGAAGGGCGAAACTGCTGGCCTGGAGCTGGGCAACCTGGCCAAGGATGTGGATTCCGGGGACCAGGAGAAGCTCAAGTTCGAATTCGACGGAGCCTTGCCGGAAGGCTTCACGGCAACGATTGAAGGGCAGACTCTCAAGGTCAGCTCCGAGTCCGCCATGGCTGCGGGCCGCGAGGGAACCATCCCGCTGAAGGTCACCGACGGCCGCTCCGGACCGGTCAAGGCCTCGGTGACGGCTACCGTCGTCGCCTCCAACCGGCCGCTCCCGACCGCCAACGAGGACGTCATCGAAAAGGCCAACGCCGGCCGGACCGAGACCATCAACGTCCTCGCCAACGACTTCAACCCCTTCAGTGATGCCCCGCTGAAAATTGTCTCTGTCGCAGTGGAAACGGGCTCCGCCGCCGGGCAGCCGGTAATCAGCGGGGATTCCATCACGGTTACGCCGGCGGACGGATCCAAGGGCGTTATGGTGCTCCGGTACACGGTCTCGGACAAAACGGACGACCCGTCCCGCCAAGCGAACGGCCGGGTCCGCATCACGGTCCGGGACAAGCCGGACGCACCATCTGCCCCCGCCGCAACGGACGTGCGCAGCCGGACGGCCGTGCTCAAGTGGGCTCCGCCCGCGGACAATGGCGCACCGATCTCCAAATACACGGTGCGCTCCAATGGGTTTAGCCAGGACTGCCCCACCACTACCTGCACGCTCAATGGCCTGACGAACAACGTCAAGTACGTCTTCACCGTCACCGCCACCAATGAAGTCAGTGAGTCCGAGACCTCACCGCCCTCGAATGAGATCCGGCCGGATGAGAAGCCGTCCCCGCCGGAAGCGCCCGCCGTGAAGGCAGGCGATAAGAACATGGTGATTAACTGGCCGCCGGCCAAGACCGAGGGCTCGGCAGTCAAGAGCTACAACCTCGAGATCTCGCCGTCGCCGGCCAGCGGAGTCGCCGTGAAGAACGGTGTGACCGGCCTGACCTACACCTGGCCGGGCCTGACCAACGGCGTCCGCTACAAAGTGCGCGCCCAGGCCGTCAACGAGCTTGGCCCGTCGGAGTGGGGCATTTACTCCTCAGAAGACAACCCGGCCGGAGTGCCGGCCGCACCGGCAGCCCCGACCTCCGCCGTGGCCTCCGCGGTGGGAACCACGAACCAGCTGCGGGTGAACTGGACGGAACCGGACACCAACGGGGATGCGATCAGGAACTACTACGTCACGATGAGCGGAGGCGGCGGAGCCCCGCAGACCCAGGCCATCGCCGGTACTGTGCGCACCGCCAACTTCACGGCAAACAATTCCGAGGCCGAATACACGTTCACAGTCCAGGCCGAAAACAAAGCAGGAAAGGGTGCTGTCAGTCTGCCGTCCGCGCCCAGGCGCGCCACCGGCAAGCTTGGCCAGGTTTCCGGGGTCACTGCAGCCGCTGCGGACACCGGGGGAGCCGGGCGTCAGGTGACCATCAACTTCAGGGAACTGACCGCCGCCGAACGCAACGGTTCGGCCTACGGCGAGGTCAGCTACAGCTACAACGCCAGCACCGGCCAGAGCGGTCCCATCAAGCCCGGGCAGAAGGTCGGCGGCTTCACCAACGGCACGGCGACCACCATCACTGTGATCGCACACTCCACCGTGGCTCCGAGCTCCAACGCCAGTGCCGGAGCTTCGGCCACCCCCTACGGTTCGCCCGGTACACCGTCGGCGTCGGGGCAGGACGGCTCGATGAACCAGAAGTCGCTCACCCTGAACTGGTCCTCCCCGTCAACCACAACCAACGACGTTGCTCTGACCAGGATCAGGATCGACAACGGCGGCTGGGAAAACGTTGCCGCAGCCGGCAGCAGGGTCATCAACACCGGCGGATTCGGGGAGTCCCATCGAATCGACGTGAAAACCGTCAACTCCCTGGGAACAGAGAGCGGCGTTGTTTCGGCGTCCGCCAAATCCGGTGCGCAAGGAGAGTGGATAACGACTGTCGTCAAGGGCACGGATCTGGTCCGCACCTGCACGTTCGAATACGGCAAGGCCAGCTACCGGCCGAAACCCTACTTCGACTGCCAGGGGGTCAACAACGGCGATACGCCGCCGTGGTTCTACGTCAACAGCGGCGAGCGGATTGTGGTCCACTGCTATGTGATGATGAACGACCAGTGGACCAACACCCCGGATCAGCCGTTCTACCGGGTTGAACCCGGATCCAACCGGAACGTCGGGTACTACATGGTCGCGGGACACTCACAGCTCGGTCAGCCGTACTCCCACGGGATTCCGCAATGCTGATCCCTATGACGGAAGGAACCGCAGGTCAGGCGGTGGGGGAGAGCTCCCCATCGCGGTCCGACGGCTGGTTGGGTAGGCTGTCGCGGGAAACAGAGAGCCCGGTACCGGGTCTTTGGAAACGCTGCCCTGGGGGCGGCTGCGATTTTGAGGGAATTGAAAACTTGTGACAACTCTGTTCGGCAAGCTGGGTCTCAGGGAGCGCCGCAGGAAGTTGGTTTCGGCCACCGTTTTTGCGGTGGCCGGTGCTGCGCTGGTGGCCGGCGCGGTGATTTATCCCGGGTTCAAGACCACTGAGGTGGAATTGAACGACGGCGGCGTGTGGGTGGTCAGCAAGGCCAGGAATGCCGTGGGCCGGCTGAATTATCCGTCGCGCGTGCTTGACGGTGCGGTGACCCCCGCCAGCACTACCTTTGACATCCTGCAGAACTCCGGTGACGTCTTCGTCGACGATGAGACAGGCTCCACGCTGAACCAGGTTTCCCCGGCCAACATGCAGCTCGGCGGGGACAAGAAACTGCCGGGTTCGGCTGATGTGAGCTTCGGTTCCGAGGTCATTTCCGTCACCGACGCAGCCAAGGGCAAGGTCTGGGCCCTGTCTCCGTCGACCGTCAATGCTTTCGACGAGGAAGCCACCGAGCCCGCCGTGGTCGGCTCGGAAGGCCTGGTGTCCGCGGTGGGTTCCGACAACCGGATCTACAGTGCTGATCC
>NZ_JAGGPO010000002.1:0-73935 GCF_018613775.1 Arthrobacter sp. ISL-69 | reverse complement strand
GGATGACGTCCACGACGAACTGCTCGGCGAGGTGTCCGTTGATGATGTCGGTGCAGGCCTGTTCGATGGCGTCGGCGCGTTCGGGGTCCAGGAGGCCGAGTTCGCGGTTGGTGCGGGCGGCGGCGAGTTTCACGGCGGCGAGGCCGCGGACCAGGTACATGTTCGTGGACAGCGGCTGGCCGGTGATGGGGAAGTTCTCCACGGCGCGGAGGGTGTGCACGCCCCAGTACGCGGCGGCGGGGATGTCCCGGTCCCCGAGGAGATCGTGTTCGGAGCGGGTGTCCGGGGCGGTTTCGGCAATGGTGGTCATGGGGTCCTCACAGGGCTTCGTTGACGGGGCGTGGCGGTAATTTTGGACGCAAAAATGTGGGGCGGGTAAGAATCCAAGGGCCGGGACAGCCCGGGTGATGCCGCTGCCGGGCCTGCGGTCATGGCGGTTCCACGGCAAGGAGCCCGCGCGGGGCTTACAGCGGTTGGGGCAGGTTAGGAAACGTGGAGGTCGGGCTTAGGATCTAGCGCGTATGGCCGGCCCTGGAGTGCTCGCTTCCGGGGATGATGGTGCCCAGGGCGCATTCGACCCCATGCAAATGCATTCTCATGGCCTGGGATGCTTCCTCGGCTGATCCGCTCTCGATGGCAGCGAAAATGCGGGCGTGCTCCTCACCCGATTCCTTGCGCCGGTCAGCCACGAGGTTGAGCGTGTTCGACTGGTTGGCCATGGCGTCGCAGATATCCGACAGGAACGATTCGAACACGCCGTTGCCGCTGCACCGCGCGATGGTCACGTGGAACTCGGTGTTCAACAGCACCCACTGCTGGAGATCGTCCTCCACGGACATTTCCCGCAGGATTTCCCGGAGTGCCTCCAGGTCTTCGCTGCTACGGCGTTCCGCAGCAAGGCCAGCGGCAGGCACTTCCACGTGGGGGCGTGCTTCCACAAGGGCGCTGGCCGAGTACTTGCCGAGTTTGAGGTCCTGGGCCACCTTGTCAGCGATGACGAAGGTACCCTTCCCTGTATGGGTGGCCGTCAGCCCCAAGGCGGTGCAGGAACGCAGTGCCTCCCTGACCATCGTGCGGCTGACGCCGTACTGCTTGGCGAGCGATGCCTCCGAATCGAGGCGCGTGCCGACCGGGATCTTGCCGCCTTCGATGGCGCTGCGGAGGGATGCGAAGACCGCCTCAGCCGCGCCAACGCGTACCACTCGATCTTGTGCAGCTGTCCAGCTGTCCAACAGGTCCATATAAAGACTATGGCACCTGTCACAGAGCCTGTCAAAGGTTTCCCGAAACGTCGGGCGGCGAGCGGTCTTCCAGGACCCGGGCCAGCGCCGCGGATTTGTGCGCGAACGGCCCCAGGGAGACCGCAATATGCGCCATCATTCCGAGCTAGTCTTGCATTGTGGGTTTAATCCCATAATATGAGTGTAGCGCTGTGTCGCTCATCACTCTCTCTCGACCCTGTTCCAAGCCTTCAAGGTCGAAGGCCCAACGATCGGATCCCCTTATGTCAGACATCGCTGTCTTGATCAACACCGCCGTGGCGGTCCTCGCCGCGGTGGTGCTGATTGTTCGCTTCAAGGTCAACCCTGTAATCGCCCTCGTGATCGGCTCGGTGTATCTCGGGCTGGCCGCCGGTCTGGGCGTGGAAAAAACCGTCAAGACAATCACCTCCGGATTTGGCGAGATCATGGTGGACGTCGGACTCCTCATCGCCTTCGGCGTCCTGATGGGCTCCATCCTGAACCAGACCGGCGCCATCCGGCGCCTCGTGGAAAACCTGCTGAACACATTCGGTCCGAAGCGCCTGCCCTACACCATGGGCCTCGCCATCGGGACCCTGCTCCAGTCCATCTTCCTGGACGTCCTGCTTGTCATTTCAGCCCCCTTGGCCCGCAAGCTCGCGCCGAGAATCGGCAAACTCGGCACCGCACGGATGGCGACGGCCATGGCCATTGCCCTTGAATGCGGCATTGTCTTCACGGTTCCCGGCGTGGCTTCGCTAGCCCTGGCGGGCCTGCTCAACGTGCCCCTCGGAAAAATGCTCCTGTTCGGCCTGCTCCTGGTCATTCCGACCATCATCATTTCCATCGCCATCATGACGTTCCTCTTCCGCCGCGGCTTCTGGAATGAAGCCAAGGATGAAGACCACACCTTCGTCGAGGAGGAAGACAAGGAGGGTGAGGAGGAAGCGTACGACGGCGGCGCGAAGCCGGCCCCAGCAGCCGGCCTCCAGCCGGCGGGTGGCAAGGCCGCCAACGGGACCGGCCTGAAGACAGGAAGCGGAACCGTGGCAGTAGTCGAACGCGAAACCAAGCAATTCCCCCTGCTCCTGCTCTTCGCCCCGCTCATGACCTCACTGCTGCTCATCGGCACCGGTGCCATCCTTGAGATTCTCAAAATTGACGCCGAGTGGATGAAGCTCCTGGGCGAGCCGGTCATTGCGCTCCTCATCGGGCTGATCGGCACCTGCCTCGTGGCCCGTTCAGCAGTCGGCCAGAAACGCGTGGAAGAGGCCATTACGGTGGGCTTCAAGGAAAGCGGACAGATCCTGATCCTCACCGGTGTCGGCGGATCCCTCGCTGCCACCGTCGCGGCCGCCGGCCTCGGCGACATTCTGGGCGGCTTTTTCTCGGCGAGCACCGTGGCCCCGCTCCTCGTTGTCTGGGCCATTGCCGCTGTGCTGCACATCGCCGTCGGCTCGGTCACCCTGTCCGCCATCACGGCAGCCGGACTGCTGGCACCGATCGCCCCGGCCATCGGCCTGGACCCTGTCCTCCTCGCCCTGGCAGCCGGCGCCGGTTCACTGTTCATGGTCCACGTCACCAGTAACACCTTCTGGCTCCTGCAGT
This sequence comes from Arthrobacter sp. ISL-69, assembly GCF_018613775.1. NCBI lineage: Bacteria > Bacillati > Actinomycetota > Actinomycetes > Micrococcales > Micrococcaceae > Arthrobacter > Arthrobacter sp. ISL-69. Next base: position 71,086 of record NZ_JAGGPO010000002.1, on the reverse strand, counting down.
CCCTGCTGGGCCAGAGCGTGAGGGGCGCGCTGAAATCGGTGACTGTCGGGGTTTCGGTGGCGTCCGTCGTCGCGATCCTGCTTATCCTGCCCATGAGCCTCCTGTTCTAACTGAACGCCGCCCCACAAGAAGTACGCTACGAAAAAAGGAAACCCGATGACACAGACACGCATTGCGCCGCTTGAGGGCGTCCGCGTCCTTGAACTTGGAAACTATATCGCCGCGCCTACGGCAGGGCGGATGCTTGCCGATTTCGGTGCAGAGGTCATCAAGGTGGAGCGGCCGGGAACCGGCGATGAGTTGCGCAACTGGCGCCTGCACAAGGGCGATACGTCCATGCTGTACCGGACCATCAACCGTAACAAGAAGTCGGTGGTGCTGGACCTGCGCACCGAGGCCGGCAAAAAGGCCGTGCTCGCACTCGTCGCCAAATCGGACATCCTGCTGGAAAACTTCCGGCCGGGCACGCTCGAACGGTGGGGCCTCAGCCCGGACGTGCTCAACGAAGCCAACCCGGACCTCATTATCACCCGCATCTCGGCCTTCGGGCAGACGGGTCCGCTGTCCGAGCGGCCCGGCTTCGCCGCCGTCGCCGAAGCGTACGGAGGGTTCCGCAACCTTGTGGGTGACCCCGACCGCCCACCAGTCCGTGTCGGAGTGTCGATCGGGGACTCAATCGCCGGACTGTACGCCGCCTTCGGCTCGATGATGAGCCTGTACCAAAGGGAGGCGCGGCGCCGGGACGCCGCCGGCGCTGTACCGCTCACCGAGCGGATCATCGACGTCGCGCTGAACGAGGCGATGTTCTCCATGATGGAATCCCTCATTCCGGACTACCAGGCTTACGGCGTGGACCGGCAGCGTGTGGGCGGCCGGATGGATGGGATCGCCCCTTCCAACGCGTACATCTGCAAGGACGGCGCCAGCATCGTGGTGGCCGGCAACGGGGACTCGATCTACCAGCGGTACATGGAGACCATCGGGCGCGCGGACCTGGCCGCCGATCCGGCCCTGCAGGGCAACGCCGGCCGCTGGGCCCGGCGTGAAGAACTCGACCAGGCCATCGGTGCGTGGACGGGGCAGTTAGACGCCGCCGACGCCTTGGCAGCCCTGGACGCCGCCGGTGTCCCCGCCGGCCCCATCTACACAGCGGCGGACATCAGCAACGACAGTCAGTACACCGCCCGCAACATGATCCAGAAATTCGATGTCTCCACCGGGGACGAGATCCTGCCCGGGGTGGGCTTTCCCGGCATCGTCCCCGTGATCGGTGACCAGTCGCTGCCCATCCGGAACCTCGGACCGGACCTGGGCGAAAACACCAACGAAATCCTCGGCGGGCTCCTCAACATGGACCCCGCCGAGATCACGGCGGCCTCCGGCCGCGAGGAGGCACTTCAGCCATGACACAACCTTCAAACCACAGCGACTTTGCTCCTGCAGCTGAACTGGGCAGTGCCATCCTCCGGGACGTGACGCTTCGTGACGGACTCCAGCTCACCGGGAAACTCCTCTCCACGGAGCGGAAGGTCGAAACGGTCCGGGAGCTGCTGCGCCTGGGCGTTCCGTCGATCGAGCTGGGCTCCATGGCCCGCGCGGACCTCGTCCCCACCATGGCCAACACGCTCGAAGTCGTCCAGGCCCTCACGCCGGAGGAACTCGAAAAGTGCTGGATCTGGGTGGCCACCCCCGGCCACGTGGCCAAGGCCGCGGCCGCCGGGGCACGGAACTTCCAGTACTGCCTCTCCGCCTCGGACTCACACAACAAAGCGAATATCGGCCGCACCACGGACGAAAGCCTGGCTGCACTGCCGCAGGCGGTGGAGTACACCCGCGCCGTCGGCGGACAGATACAACTTTGTATTGCGACGTCGTTCACGTGCCCCTTCGAGGGTACGGTGCCGGAGGAACGGGTGCTGTCCATCGCCAACGACCCGCGCGCTGAGGGAACCACGGACATCGTGCTCTGCGACACCCTTGGCCAGGCCGTCCCCGCGCAGGTCTCCGGGCTGATCCGACGCGTTCGCAACGAATCTCCGGCGCGGCGCATCGTCTATCACGGCCACGACACCTGGGGGCTCGGTGTGGCCAACACCCTCGCCGCCATCCAGGCCGGCGCCGCCATGGTGGACGGCGCCCTGGGTGGACTGGGCGGCTGCCCGTTTGCTCCGGGGGCCAGCGGAAACACGTCCAGCGAGGACATCCTGTTCGCAACCCGTCCCGGCTGGCTGACCACGGAAAGGTTCGCCGGAATGGTGGGTCTCTCCGAGAAGTTGCTCGCGGAATTGGGCGAACCCAACCGCTCCAAAGCTGCCCAGGGTGCCCGTTCCAAAGCGCCGGCCTTCGAATGGGTCATCCGGGCGGACAACGCCGCCGCGCCCTCCGGCATCGGAGGCAACTGAAGATGGCCAACAGTTTCCTGGTGACCACGGCGATCCCTGATCCCGGGCTTCAACTGCTGGGCGAGGCCGGGCGGGTCACCGGGTTCGGCAGGATCGCCCGCGCCACGGCACGGCGTGCCCTGGGCTTCGGCATGGAGGTGGTCTTCTCGCCGCGGCCGCCGGGCGACCGTCCCGTCAGCGATGAGGAACTCGGCGAGTTCGCTGGCAAGGTCCGCCAGGTGCCTTGGGAGGAACTCGTGGAACAGAGCGATTTCCTGTCCGTGCACGTGCCGCTGAAAGACCAGACGCGTCACCTGGTGGACGCGGACGTGCTGCGCCGCATGAAGCCCGACGCAATCCTGATCAATACGGCCCGCGGGCCGATCGTGCACGAGGCAGCACTCGTGGAGGCGCTGCGGGATGGCGTCATCGCCGGTGCCGGGCTGGACGTCTTCGAGGACGAACCGCGGCTGGCGCCCGGCCTTGCCGAGTTGCCCAATACGGTTCTGCTGCCGCACGTGGGCAGCGCCACGGTGCCCGTGCGGAGCGAAATGGCCCGGCTGAGCGCGCTGAACGCAGTGGCCATCGCTGAGGGTCGTGTGCCGCCGCACGCAGTCAACCCGCGGGCAATGTCCCGCTAATCCCTGCAGGGGCGGTTCCCGGTTCCGTGCCGGACGATCCGTGAAGAAAGCGGTTTCCTGGCGGTGTCACGCCTCGCCAGGAAACCGGCCGCCGATCAGTCTGGTCATATGCTCGGCTGTTGCAAGAAGCGGTTCGACCCATGCCTCGCAGGTCTCCAGCGGCATCCGCAGGGTGGGCCCGCTGATGGTCAGTGCCCCGACCAAACCGGCAGCCGAGTCGAAAACCGGTGCGGAAAGACCGGAGGCGCCGTCTTCCCGCTCGCCAACCGTGATGGCAAACCCGTCCCTCCGGGTTGTCTTCACAGCAGTTTCCAGATCCTCGGAACTGGTAATCGTGGATTCGGTGATCGATTCCAAAGGATCGCGAAGAACAGCGTCCATGAGGTCCTCATCCCAGGCCAGGAGGACGCGGCCCGCGGAACCGGCGTGGAGCGGGAGGAGCTTGCCCAGATGCATCTCACGGCGAAGAGCATGCCGTGTTTCTGCAATGGCCACGCACACGCGGTAATGCTGCTCTGCCTTGAAGAAGCACGTGGTCTCGCCTGTGGTGTCCCGAAGAGTCTTTAGCACGGGGCTGAGCACGTCCAGCACTTCCATGCCCCGGGTGGCCGGGGCAGCCCAGAATGCCATGCGCATCCCGATGCGGTAGGCATCTTCCTCCCTGTCCAGGAAGCCCTGGGACGTCAGGTTGGTGACCAGGCGCTGGACTGTGGAGTTGGGCATTCCCGTGAATTCACGGATGTCGGACAGTGAGAGTACCGGCCGGGACAGCGAAAAGGCGTCCAGGATGGATGAGATTTTTGCGAGGACCAGCAAAGTGTTGCTGTTGGACTTCGCTGAAGAATCGGTGGCCGACATAGGACTCACGCTAGACGGTGGCCGGACCCCGGTCCAATCCCGGCTTAAGAAGGCGGACGACGGCGGGAGGTCCCGCCGTCGTCCGCTCCAGTAGGTGCGCCAGGCGCTGAAAGTCCGGACTAGAAAGTCCGTGCGTTCGCGAGTACCGGCAGTTTGCCGCGGACGTCCGTGATGACGGCAGGGTCGATGTCGACCACGGCCAGTTCAGGCTCTGCGCCCAAAACAACCAGCGGGGAGCCGAGCGGGGACACCACGGCACTGTGGCCGATCCCGGTGGGGGCGCTGTCCACGGCGCCGGCGGACCGCAGGCCGATGCTGGCGGGGTCGCCCTGCCCGCAGGCCACCACGAACGCGGTGCTGTCCACGGCGCGGGCGCGGACCAGCAGATCCCACTGCTCCGCCTTTCCTTCACCGGCGCCCCAGGATGCGCAGACGATGTTGACCTGGGCGCCGGCCCGGGCGTTTGCCGTGAACAGCGCGGGGAAGCGCACGTCGTAACAGGTCGCGAGGCCGATCACCGTGCCGTTGAGGTTGAAGGTCACCGGTGACGTGCCGGCGTCCACGGAATCGGACTCGGCGAAACCAAACGCATCAAAGAGATGGATCTTGTCGTAGGAGGTCTCGATGCCCGGGCCGGTGACCAGCAGGGTGTTCCGCACGCGGCCGCCATCGCCCGGGGTGAACATGCCCGCCACGACGGTGATGTCCAGCTCGCGGGCAATGCTGCGGACGGCGGTGGCCCATGGCCCGTCCAGCGGCTCGGCGATGTCCGCCAGGCTGTTGCCGAAGGCGCGCATCGCCGCTTCCGGGAACACCACCAGGTCAGCTCCGGCGGCTTTGGCCCGCATCGCGTATTCTCGAATCAGCTCCAGGTTGGCGGCCAGATCGGCTCCGGTGATGATTTGGGCCACTGCTAAACGCATGAAATTACTCCAGTCTGTTGTATACATAATGTATGCGAAAAAGTTCGGGGACAGCGGCGTCCGGCCGCGAGAAGGCGTACGCGTACCTGCGGGAACATATCCTGATTGACCCGGAGGTGCAGGGGAAGTTCCTGAACGAGCAGGAGCTGGCCGCCGAGATCGGCGTTTCGCGCACTCCGGTCCGGGAAGCGCTCCTGCTGCTCGTCTCCGACGGCCTGGTGGAACTGATTCCGCAGCGCGGAGCCTATGTTCCGCCGGTGACAGGCCGTGAAATGTCGGAGCTCATGGAACTCAGGGGTGTGCTGGAAAGCCATGCCGCCCGCCTGGTGATCGAACACCGCAGCGTTCCGGCGCAGACGATGCAGGACACCTTGGACCAGCAGGCCCAGCTTCCCGAGCAGATGAACCCGGAGGCTGCGCAGGAATTCATCCGGCTGGACACCCTCTTCCACCAGCAGCTGATCGACGCGGCGGGCAATGAGCTCATCTCCCGCACGTACAGCAAACTGCATGTCCGGCAGATCCTGGTGGGCGTCTCCGCCCTGTTCCGCACCGGCGGGAGGCGCGGGCAGGTGTGCGCCGAACACCAGGCCATCCTCGATGCCCTGGTGTCCGGCGACGCGGTGAAGGCGCAGGCGGCCATTGACCATCACCTGGCTGTCACCCGGGACATCCTGCTCCGCACCTAAACACCGTGCTGTTGGTTGGAATCGTTAAGTGGACTGGCCGGTGGCCGCCTGCTGGCGCGCTTCCGCGGATCCTTCGAGCAGCAGGCGGTAGTCCTCGTCTTCGACGGTGTTGGAATCCCGGCCTAGCGCCAGCCCCACTGCCGTGACAGCAGCCGCCACGGCCACGTAGATGGCCACCGGGATCCAGGTTCCGAACTGGGCCAGCAGCAGCGTGAACATCAGGGGTGCGATGGCGCCGCCGATCACACCGGCGAAGGTGTAGGCGAGTGAGCTGCCCGTAGAGCGCAGCCGCGGGGAGAACTGCTCCACGATGAAGGCGGCCTGCGGGCCGTACATGAACGAGTGCGCCATGAGGCCGATGACGATGCCCACGATCAGCATCGGTTGGTTGTCCCCGCCCAGGATGCCGAAGAAGATGAACGTCCACACAGCGCCCACCACTGCCGCGGTGCCGTAGACCAGCCGGCGGTTGAAGCGGTCGGACACGGCGCCGGCCAGCGGGATCATGAAGAGCTGGAACGCGGAGCCGATAAGGACGGCGGTGAGTACCTGGTTGCGTTCGTAGCCGAGGGACTGGATGCCGTAGGTAAGGGTGAAAACGGTGAACAGGGCGTAGAGCACATCCGGGCCCACGCGGCACAGGGTGGCGGCGATCAGCGGGCGGAGCTCTCTGCGGAAGACCTCGTAGACGGGGGCGCTGGGCTGTTCCCCGTGCGCCGCGATCGCCTTGAAGATGGGGGTGTCTTCCAGTCTGAGCCTGATCCAGAGCCCGAAACCGACCAGCAGGGCCGAAACCAGGAAGGCGATGCGCCAGCCGAAGCTGATGAACTGCTCTTCAGTCAGCATCAGTGTGAGAACGGCCAGGGCGCCGTTGGCCATGAGGTTGCCCGCGGGCGGCCCCACCTGGGCTGCTGATGCCCAGAAGCCCCGGCGGTGCGGATCGCCGTATTCGCTGGAGAGCAGCACAGCGCCGCCCCATTCGCCGCCCACGCCCACGCCCTGGGCGAAGCGCAGCAGCACCAGGATGATCGGGGCGGTGATGCCGATGCTGTCGTAGCCCGGCAGCACACCGATCAGGACGGTGGCGACGCCGATGATCATCAGCGTTGTGACCAGGACCTTCTTACGGCCGATCCGGTCGCCCAGCCGGCCGAAGATGATGCCGCCGACCGGGCGGGACACGTATCCCACCGCATAGGTGGAGAAGGCCAGGATGGCGCCGGTCAGGGGATCGGTTGACGGGAAGAAGACGATGGGAAATACGACGGCGGCCGCGGCCGAGTAGACGGCGAAGTCGTACCACTCGAGGGCGGTGCCGGTGAGGCTGGCGGCGAAGGCCTTGTACAGGCCCTTGGGATGAATCGGCTTGTCCGGACGCGGCGCTGCGCCGGAAGCCGGAACTGGGACGTTGGCCATGGTGTTTGTCCTCCACGAGATTTTTACAGGTGACGCCTGTCACGCTGGCGTTAAATGTATATATTACGCATACTGGATGTACATTGGCGACCGTTTCCGGTTTCCAATTTGTAAATTTCTCCAGCAGCACACGCAAAGGATGGACAGAACATGACGACTCTGAGCTTCGAACTTCCCGACGGCAGCACCCGGAAAGTCCAGGTCAAGCACCTCCTGAACGCCGGCTATGCAGGACGGGAGCAGGAGGAAGTGCAGGCGCACATTGCCGAACTGGCTGAGCTGGGAGTTCCCGGTCCTGCCACCACTCCGGCGCTGTACCCGGTCTCGCCGTACCTGGCACAGCAGGTATCGGAAGTGAGTGTGCAGCATGGGCGGACCTCCGGGGAAGCCGAGTGGGCGCTGGTGATCACCGACGACGGCGTGCTCCTTACCGTCGCCTGCGACCACACGGACCGCGACCTTGAGGTCCACGGGGTGGCCTGGAGCAAGAACGCGAGCCCTGACGTTCTGGGCCGCAAGGCCTGGCGACTCGACGACGTACGCGACCATCTGGACCAGATCACCTTGAAGGGCTGGGTGGGGACGGGCGACACCCCGGACACGCTCATCCAGGACAGCTCGCTGGCAGCATTGCTCAGCCCTGACTACTGGCTGGAGGTCCTCACAGAGCGCGGCCTCAACGAACCCGGCACCGTCCTCATTTCCGGCACCGTGGCCATGACCCATGGCGTGAATCAGTTCGCCCGCAGCTGGAAGGTGGAAATGACGGACCCGGTTACCGGCGCCTCGGTGGACGCCCAGTACGTCGTGGAGCAGATGGCAGAGCCAATCGGCTAGTTCGCCTCATCAGGCAAATCAGAAGCGGACGACGGCGGGAGCTTCCCGCCGTCGTCCGTGCTTTTCGCTCGTCGTGCTGCCCTCGCCGCGGACTTCTGCGCCACCTAGGCCGTCGCCGCCTTGCTCAGCGAAGCCACATGCACGCTGACGCCCAGGTCCCGGATGTTTTCCTGCATTTCCTGGGGCAGCTGGTCGTCGGTGACCACGGCGTCCAGCTTTTCGAGTGGTGCCACATTGAACTTGGACACCGTGCCGAACTTGGTGCTGTCCGCCAGGAGGAAACACGACGACGACGCCTCCAGTGCGGCGAGCTTGACCTCCACCTTGTCCATGGAGGGCGTTGTGACGCCGCGGGACATGTTCCAGGTGCCGGTGCTGAGGAAGAACAGGTCGATGTTGATGGACTTGATGGCGTCCGCGGCGATGCGCCCGCTGCTGGAGGCGCTGGACGGATCCACCACCCCGCCGGTGTGGATCGTCTCGATGTTGGGGTACGCGAACAGGCTGGTGACTACGTAGAAGTCGTTGGTCACCACAGTGATGTTCTTGCGTCCGCCGAGGTACGGCACCACGGACTGGCAGGTGGTGCCGGCATCCAGGAACACCACCATGTCGTCCTCGACGAACTCCGCCGCGAGTTCAGCAATCGCCTGTTTGCGGGGGAGTTCCAGCTGCGCCCTGAATTCGCGTTCCCGCGGCGGTTCCTGGCCGGTCCAGTCAGCGAGCCTCACACCGCCCTGGACGGAGACCACCTGGCCGAGGTCCTCCAGGGCGGTGATGTCCCGGCGGACGGTCATGTGGGAGACGTTCATGTAGTCCGTGAGGCTCCGGATGCTCAGGACACCTTCGCGCCGGAGCAGCCGGAGAATCTCCTGGTGGCGCTGCTCGGGGATAAGAGGTCGTGGTGCTGGACTCACGCAGGGCTCCTTTGGGACGTCGTCACAACCATCTTAACAACTTTTCACAGACTGTTCCAATTTGTGAATATTTGGGGTAATCTCTTAATTGATGTTAAACAAATTTGAGACCCTAGAGACCATCGTCCGAACCGGAGCCCTGCTCATCGCCCGGCTGGATTCGGCCGACGAGGCCTACCGCGTTGCCGAAGCCGCCATCGAAGGCGGCATCCGCGCCGTCGAAGTCCCGTTGACCGTTCCCGGTGCGCTCGGCGTTATCGAGCGCCTCGCCGACAAGTACGGTGACCAGGGAATTGTGGTGGGAGCCGGCACCGTGCTCGACGCTGAAGCAGCCTACGCTTCGGTGTCAGCAGGGGCGCGGCTGCTCGTCAGCCCGCAATTGAACCCCAACATGATCGCCACCGCCAACCGGTACCAGGCGGTCACCGCCAGCGGCGCGTTCACCCCCACCGAGGTGCTCAACACGCTCGAGGCCGGCGCGGACATCGTCAAGCTGTTCCCCGCCGAACTCGGCGGACCGGCCTACGTAAAAACCATCCTGGCGCCCTTGCCGCAGGCACCCATCATGCCGTCCGGGGGAGTGACCCCGGGGAACGTCAGCGCGTGGTTCGCCGCGGGCGTGACCGCCGTCGGCGTCGGCAGCTTTGTCACCAAAGCAGCCCAGGAAAACGGCGATTACGGGCTCGTGACCCAGGCGGCACGGACGTTCCTCGCTGCAATCGACGACGCCCGGCGCTAACGCCGGACACCCCCAGACCGACAGCCACTGTCGCCAGAACACGAAGGAGTGAGCTGCATGAGCCAAGCTTCAGCAGAAATCCATACGTCCGAGGAGAAGCCGTTGAAGAGCGTCCGGATCAGGTGGTACCTGATCGCGCTGCTCGTCATCGGCGGCATCATCAACTACCTGGACCGCAATAACCTCAGCATCGCGAACACCACCATCGCGAAGGAGTTCGGCCTCAACACGCTGCAAATGGGCCTGTTGCTTTCGGCGTTCTCCTGGCCCTATGCCATAGCGAACCTTCCCGCCGGCTACCTGGTGGACCGGTTCGGGCCCAAGCGCATGTTCGCCTGGGCGGCGGGCCTGTGGTCCATCGTGTCCATGCTGTCTGCCCTGGCCAACTCCTTCGGTTTCCTCTACGCCGCACGAGTTGCGCTGGGCATCTCAGAATCCCCGTTTTTCACGTCCGGGCTCAAGGTGGCCGACAAGTGGTTCAACAAGACCGAGCGTGCACTCCCTGTATCAATCGTTAACACCGGATCACAGATCGCCAACGCGATTGCTCCGCCGCTGCTGACGTTCCTGATGCTCACCATGAGCTGGCGCGGGATGTTCGTCGTCATCGGCGCCTTGGGCATCGTCATTGCCCTGGTCTGGCTCCGGATCTATCGCGACCCGACGATGAAGGAGCAGTTCATCATCAAGGGCGCGGAGTTTGAGGAACAGCAGAAGCCGAAGGAAAAGCAGACCGGCTGGGGCGAACTCCTCAAGCAGAAGAACACCTGGTTCATGGTCCTCGGCGCGTTCGGCATCTTCTACACCGTGTGGGTGTACCTCACCTGGCTGCCCAGCTACCTCCAGACCGCGCGTGGCTTCAGCCTGAGCCAGATCGGCTGGCTCGCAGGACTGCCGTTCCTGTGCGGCGTCATCGGTGTGCTGGCCGGAGGTATTCTCTCCGGCAAGCTGATCAAACGCGGTGTCCCCACGATTACCGCCCGCAAGATCCCGATCGTGGGCGGCGCACTCCTCGCCGCTGCCGCGGTGCTTCCCGTGGCCTACGTCGAGAACACTGCGTTGGCCATCGCGCTGCTGTCCGTCGGTTACTTCGCGGCGCAGGTTCCCATCGGCGTGCTGTGGACGCTGGCCTCGGACATTGCGGAATCCAACCAGGTGGCATCCCTGGGCGCCATCCAGAACTTCGGCGGGTTCCTCGGCGCCGCCGTGGCACCGATCGTCACCGGCTTCATCCTCAACGAGACCGGCGGCAACTATACGCTGGTGTTCCTGATCGGCGGCGTGCTGCTGATCGTCGGTGCACTCTCCTACGGCATCTTCGTCAAGGACCGCCGCACGGCTACCGTGGCGTAGCCACCGGTCCAGGCTTCACACAGTTCAGGTTCAAAGGTTCAAGGAAGAACAGGCAGTTGACTACCACCATCCCCAAAGTGTTCTTTGTGATCGGCCCGGCCGGCTCCGGAAAATCCAGCGTCAGCCGGCTCATCGCCCAGCGGTTCGGGGCGGCGTACATCGACAAGGACACCGCCACCATCCGGTTCACCGAGTTGCTGCTCAAACTCAACAACTCGGACCCCAATGAGCGGGACAACAACGAGTTCTACCAGAGCACCATCATGCCCCTGGAGTACGCGTCCATCCTGGACCTCACCCGGGACAACCTGATGGCCGGCAACTCCGTGGTCCTGGACGCTCCGTTCGGCAAGTTCTTCCCTGACGACGACTACCTGTCTAAGGTCCGCGTCCAGCACCAGTGGCCGGAGGCGGAGCTGGTGGTGGTGCATGTCCGGCTGGCCGGAGAAGCACTCCGCCAGCGCCTGATTGCGCGCGGCTACCCGAGGGACGAGTGGAAGCTCTCCAACTGGGAGACGTTCTGGGCGGGAGCCCAGGCCAACTCCTGCCAGTGGAAGGAGGCCCGCCACGTGGACTTCGACAACAGCGCCGCAGCGGCGGACATCACCGACTTCGCGTCGGCGCTGACTTCCGGGGCGGCCTGAGGCATGCGGGGCACGGCAAGGGACGACGGCGGGAGGTCCCGCCGTCGTCCCCTTGCCTTAGTCGGTGTTCTGGTCGGGGAACAAAACCTGGACGTCGTTGTCTGCCAACGCGGCCGCGAGATCGGCCGGGGGCGGGGCGTCGGTAATGAAGTAGTCGGCAGCGCCGAGGGCGGCGATCTCCGCGAAGAGGCTGCGCCCGAACTTGGAGGAGTCTGCCAGCACCGCCACTTTTGTGGCCCGGTGCATCATGTCCGCCATCATCACGGCCTCGTCCAGGTTGCTCGTGGAGTAGCCGGCGTCGACGGACACCGCGCCCACACCGACGATCGCGAGGTCGCAGCGGATGCTGATCTCGTTGACCTGCCCGGGAGCCCGGAACGCCAAAGGCCCCAAGGTGGCTTGGGCGCTGAGGCGCACCGCGCCGCCCACGACCCACAGATCGCGACAGACCTTGGGTGAGAGTTCCGCCGGAATCCGCAGATTATTGGTCACGATGGTGAGCCCGCGCTGGTCGTGCAGGTTCCGCGCTGCGGAGAGGGCAGTCGTCCCCGCATTCAGGATGACTACTGAGTCGTCGCGGACAAGCCCTGCTGCCAAGGCACCGATCTTTTCCTTCGCCGTGGTCTGCAGCCTCGACCTCACATCCACGCCCGTGTCAGCGCGCGGGTGCGCGTTGAGGCTTACCGCGCCGCCGTGGGTTCGGATCAGCACACCATCGGCGTCGAGCTGGTCCAGGTCCCTCCGGATGGTGTCGGACGAGACCTTGAAACGGTCCGCAAGGACCGCGACGGTCACTTCCCCCTCAGCGCCGACAAACGCGGCCAGCTCGGATTTCCGTCCTGCTGGCAGGCGCGGCCGGCTTTGTTCCAGGTCCCCGACAGATTTCTGCATATACCAGATGTAGCACGAAGTGCGTTTTTCTGCCATTATCTGCGTCGCGTTTTTTGGCTGAAGTCGGCAGGATTGGGAGTGACGCACACCAGAAATGCCCTAACTATCAATTGAAGCGCTCTCTGACACGTTATTGACGCTTCCGTGTGACGTGGATTACTGTGCAGGTATACGCACAAGTTTGCAGAAAAATGCAACATTCTGCGTAAACAGGCACTCTTTCGATAGGAGAGTTATGAGCAAGGATGCTCGAGTCAAACGCGGCGCCGTTGCCGCAATAGCAGCAGCTGCGGCCATCACTTTGGTCGCCGGGTGTGCAGGGGGAAGCACCGGAAGCAGCAGCGGGGGTTCATCGGCAGGCGGCGAGGTCACCCTCGAGTTTGCGCAGTGGTGGGAGCCGGAGCTTCCTGCCGGATCCCTCCGCAAACTGATGGACCAGTTCGAATCTGAAAACCCGGGTATCAAGGTCAATCTCCTCAGCGGGCCCTATGCCTCTACAAAGGAGCAGGTGGTGGCCGGAGCGGCCGCCGGCACCATGTCCGACGTCGTCGGTCTCGACGGTGCCTGGATCAGCGACTTCGCCAAGCAGGGCGCGATCGCCGACCTAGGCAAGCTGATGTCCGACGCCGGCTATGACCAGAACCAGCTGACCAGCCAGGTCAAGGTCGAGGACACCTCCTACATGCTTCCCGTGCTGAACTTCGTCTACCCGATGTTCAGCAACGATGACCTGCTGGCCAAGGCCGGCGTCACCAAGGCGCCCACCAACCGGACCGAGTTCAGCGCCGCGGCCAAGTCCGTCAGCGCTCTGGGCGGCAACACCAAGGGCTGGGTCATGCCGCTGTCCCTTGAAGCCCCCAACGGGGTCCAGAACGACGTCATGTCCTGGGCTTGGGCGTCCGGGCAGAGCATGCTCAAGGACGGCAAGCCGGATCTGACGACGCCGGAGATCACCGACACCGTCAACTACGTCAAGGGCCTCTGGGATGCCGGCGCGATCGCCCCCGGCGCCTTCACCATGAAGGAACAGGACAAGGTGGAGGAATTCACCAACGGCCGCGTGGGCATGATGATCGACTCCCTTGCCCACATCACGGCCATCCGGGAAAAGAACCCGAACCTGAAGTTCAGCATCTCGGCGGTTCCCTCCACCGACGGCTTCAGCGGCAAGCGCGGCATTCCGTACGCCTCCTGGGGCATCGGCGTCGCGGAAAACAGCGAGCACAAGGCAGAGGCCTGGAAGCTCATCCAGTTCCTCATGAGCGAGAAGACCAACGGCGCGCTGGCCACAACGGCCAATGCCTTCCCCGGCAACAAGGACGCGACGCCGGACTTCACCGGCAAGGACGAGCTGTTCAAGACGGCCTTCGACGTCTATAAGAGCGGCTACCCCGCGAACGAATTTGTCGGCCTCCCGGTCGCCGAACAGCTCATGCGGGGCTTCGCCGAGCAATTCCAGAGGACGCTCTCCGGAGACCAGTCAGTCGACGACATGCTCAAGAAAACCCAGGACACCTGGAAGCAGAAGTTCTAGCCCAACCTACCGGGCACCGGACTGCGCCAGACTGACCCTCTGGCGCAGCCCGACCCCAGGAAGCTGTAGACATGGTTTTCACCACCGAAAAGCAGACCACGACGGCTGCTGGCCCCCAGCGTACGGCCGCAACCCCAGCCAAGCGCAAACGCAAGATCAACCTGGTTCCCTACGGGTTCCTGTCCCCGACAATCCTCCTGATCGTCGTCCTGATGCTCATCCCGATCGTGATGGTCATCTGGTATTCGATGATGGACAACGTCATCACGAAGAAGAACCCCCAATTCGTCGGCTTCAGCAATTACGCCGAAGTGCTGGGCAGCGAAGTCTTCCACACGGCGATCCTGAATACCGTGTTCTTCACGACGGTCAGCGTTGCCGCGCACCTGGTGCTGGGCCTGATTTTCGCGATGCTCCTGAACACCCGGTTCCTGAAGTCCTTTACTAAGGCGATCTTCCGGGTCATTTACGTGATGCCGTGGCTGTTCACCGTGGCGATCATCGCCATCCTCTGGCGGCTCCTGCTGAGTCCCAACGGAATCGTTAATTTCCTGGTGATGGAGCTAGGGCTTTCCAGCACCTCAATCGAATGGCTGGCCTCCCGGGACACGGCGCTGCTCGCCGTCACCTTCATCAACATCTGGGCCGGCTACCCCTTCTTCATGGTGAGCCTCCTGGCCGGACTGCAGGGCATCCCGAAAGACCTCCACGAGGCCGCCCGGGTGGACGGGGCAAACCCCGTGCAGCAGTTCATGAACATCACCCTCCCGCAGCTGCGCCCCATCATCATCAGCATGGCGCTGCTCGACCTGATCTGGACCAGCCAGCAGTTCGCCCTGATCTGGATGACCACTGGAGGCGGGCCCATCAACTCCACGGAAATGCTCAGCACGTTCACCTACAAACTTGCGTTCAGCGAATACAACTTCTCCATGGCGGCGGCAAGCGCGGTGATCATCCTGGCTTTCTCGATGGTGCTGGCCTTCTTCTACGTTCGCTACCAAAAGGCGCGTGATTGACATGATGACCACAAGACAGCGCCGCGAACAGGCCAGCAAGGCCGGCGTCTTCCTGGCGCTCTGCGTCGGAGCCGTATTTGCCGGGTTCCCCGTGCTCTGGATGTTGCTCAGTTCCTTCAAATCCAATACCGAGATCTTCGAATTCCCGCCCCGCATCATCACGGAGAACTTCTCCTTCGGGGCGTACGGAGCAATTCTGGGAGACCCCGCCAAGGTCCGGTTCTTCACGAACAGCTACGTAGTCTCGTTGACCGTCACGGCGTTGACCCTCGTCGTCGCACTGATGGCGGCCTACGCACTGAGCCGTTTCGAGTTCCGCTTCAAGAGCACCCTGAACGTCGTCATCATCAGCGTCCAGGCGGTTCCGCCGATCACGCTCCTGGTTCCGTACTTCGGCCTCATGGTTTTCCTGAAGCTCTTCAACACCTACCAAGGCCTGATCCTGACCTACATGGTGTTTACGCTTCCATACGCGATCATCATGCTGACGGGCTACTTCAATACCCTCCCCCGGGAACTTGATGAGGCGGTCAAGATCGACGGCGCCGGTCACATGGTGGCGCTTTGGCGGGTCCTGGTTCCCGTGTCAGTGCCCGGAATCGTCTCGGTGGGGATCTACACGTTCATGATCGCCTGGAACGAGTACCTGTTCGCCCTCACCCTCACCAAGACCCCCGACATGCGGACCGTTCCGATCGGCATCCAGCTCCTCATGGGCCAGAACTCCTACGAGTGGAACGAAATGATGGCCATGAGCATCCTCGGTTGCATCCCCATCCTCATCCTCTTCCTGTTTTTCCAGCGCTACTTCATCGGCGGCATGACCTCCGGTGCCGTCAAGTAAGAACGCTGTCAACTAAGCCGCCCATCGTGGGTCAACCAAGAAAGAAGATTAAACAATGTTGGTAAATGGAAAAGTAATGCTCGACGTGGCAAACGCCAATAACTTTGCGGTCCCGGCCTTCAACATCAGCGACTTCGCCATGATGAACGGGGTGTTCGAGATCAGCGAAGAGCTGGAGGCGCCGGTGATCATCGCAATCCACCCCGACGAGCTCAGCCACATCGGCGTGGACATGCTCCCCGCCATCATTTCCCGGGCACACCGCTCTACCGTGCCTGTCACGATCCACCTCGACCACGGAGCCACCCACGAGCAGGTCCTGACGGCCATCCAGGCGGGCTTCACCTCGGTCATGATCGACGGCTCCACACTCCCGTTCGACGACAACGTGACGATCACGAAGAGGATCGTGGAAACCGCCCACGCCGTCGGCCTGTCGGTAGAGGGCGAGCTCGGCACCATCGGCAAGACCGATGATGAGGCCGAGGACGGGACGGCGACGATCATCTACACCGAACCGGCGGACGCAGTCCGCTTTGTCGCGGAGACCGGCGTCGATAGCCTGGCCATCGCCATCGGCACCTGCCATGGCATCTACCCGGCGCACATGAAACCGGAACTGAAGCTGGACCTGCTGCGCGAGATCAAGGACGCAGTCAACGTCCCCCTGGTCCTGCACGGCGGCTCCAATAACCCTGACAGCGAGATTGGCGAATCCGTGAAGCTCGGCGTCAACAAGATCAACATCTCCAGCGACATCAAGGTGGCCTACCACCAGAAGATGCGCGAAATCCTGGCCGACGCCGGTGTGCGCGAGCCCAACACCATCCAGCCGCCGTCGATCGCGGCCATGAAGGTAGTCGCGGCGCACAAGATTGCCCTGTTCGACGCCGCAGGCAAAGCAAAGCTGTACTGAGCACCGCCATGACGCAGAATGTGGTGCTGGGGCTCGGCGGAACGGTCGACTATGAAATCATGTGGGACTCATCCGTTATGGATGAACTGGTGCTGTCCTACGGGATAGTGCCGGAGGAACTATCCCGGACGGTTCCTGTCCAAACCGAGCGCGACCTGACGGTCACCCTGCTCGCATTCCTGCGCGACGGCGTCGGGGGAGAGCGGTTCATTGCCTCCTCCGACGTCGTCGAGGCGTTCGCGGCCCGATTCGAAAAACGCGTCACCCTGGGCGGCACCCCGGTCAGGGCAGCCCTCGCCATGGCCAAGCTGGGCCTTGGCAGCACAGTGCACCTGGTCAGCATCGACGATGACGTGCGCCGGCTGCTGCCGGAGGGCTGCACCTATGTCTGCAGCGCGCCAGGAGACTCGACCGACCCGCACCTGATCGTCCAGTTCAGCCAGGGCGACGCTGTGCGGGTGGGCGATGTGGTCCTGCAGGCGCCGCACCCCAACCGGGTTATCTACACGAACGACCCCCCAAATACCGATATGTTGCTCAGCGACCAGCTGGGCGGCCTGCTGGACGGCGCCGATGTTTTCCTTGTCTCCGGGCTCAACGTCATGAATGACGCCGAGGCGCTGAACCAGCGGCTGCAGGAACTGCGCCGGTTGATCCCGAGGCTCTCCCCGGGCGCACGGGTGGTATATGAGGACGCGGGCTTCCACATCCCGGAGTTCGGCGAACGTGTCCGCGACATCATGGCCGAGGTGGTGGATGTCTACAGCATGAACGAAGACGAGATGCACTCCCACCTTCACCGCACGACGGATCTGCTGGATGTGGCCGCCATGGAACGGGCACTTCGGGACATTCAGGCCGTCATACCGGCAAGAATCGTCGTGATCCACAGCAAGTACTGGTCCCTCGCCATGGGACCCGAGGCTGCCGACTATGAACGGAGCCTCGCAGGTGGCATCAACATGGCAAGCAGCCGGTTCTGCCATGGCGATGATTTCACCGCTGGGGATCACCATGCGGTCAGCCAGCTGGCAGTCAGTGCAGCCGGGGCGGCATTCAGCAAGTCCATCGAGCAGCGCTTCAACGGCACGGTCCGGTGTATTCCAGCCCTCGCTCTGGATCCGGCCAGCCCAACAACCATCGGGCTGGGGGATTCCTTCGTGGGCGGGTTCATCGCGGCGCTTACTAAGGAGACTTTGTGATTGCCCCTTGTCCCGGGTGGCTCTCGACCAAGGATTCAGCATCCTTGTGGTTGTCGACGGGCAGGGCGCGCTCGCGACAGACAACGGCAGCCCGTCTGCGTTGATCCGCGGCGATACCGTCCTGGTTCCGTATTCTGCTGGCGCTCTGGAAATTACAGGCTGCCTTCGGCTCCTGCAGTGCTGCCCGCCAGTTTCGCCTATGGAGTCGTTTGGACACTGAGCTGGCAACGGACGGGCTCTGTAGCGGCGACCCCGCCCCCTAACCTCTGGCCGACACCCGCGTTCTGTGCTGGACTGTCTGGTGGGCTGCGCCTGAGGCGGGCAGCGCCCACCAGTCGGCCCGCCGGCCCAGACCGGCCCAAGGAAGGGATCTGCTTCATGGCAACGTTCAAGATCGGCTACTTCGTCGGAAGCCTGGCCCGCGGCTCCATCAACCGCACCCTCGCCAACGCCCTGATCAAGCTGGCTCCCGGGGACCTCGAGTTCACCGAGATTCCCATCAAGGACCTCCCGCTGTACAGCTATGACTACGACGCCGATTTTCCGCCGGCAGGCCGCGCACTGAAGGAAGCCATCGAGGGTTCGGACGGCATCCTGTTCGTGTCGCCGGAATACAACCGCTCCATCCCCGGGGCGCTCAAGAATGCCATCGACTGGGGATCACGCCCCTGGGGCACCAACTCCTTCGCCCGCAAGCCCACCGGCATCATCGGCGCCTCGCCGGGCAGCATCGGCACAGCCGTGATGCAGTCCTCCATGCGCGCCGTCCTCAGCTTCCTCGACGCACCGCAGCTCAACGCCCCCGAGGCCTACGTTAAGTTCAACCCCGCCGTCTTCGCCGCCGACGGAACGGTCACCGACGAGGGCACCGCGGACTTCCTGCGCCACTACATGGAGGAATACGGCGCGTTCGTGGAACGGGTGCTCGCCGCCAACGCGCCCGGACACATCGGCGACCTCAAACCGGACGCCGCCAAGCTCTCCCGTTAGGTCCTAGGCTGTCTGCTCGAGGATGAACTTCACGGTGGCTTCGGGCTGGTCCCAGTGCGGGAAATGGCCGCAGTCCTCGAACCAGTGCAGCGTCGCGTCCGGGTACAGTTCCGCGGCAACCGCAGCCTGACTGGCCGGGGTGACTTTGTCCTGCCGGCCCCAGCCGATGGCCAGCCGGCCCTTGAGTGAGCCGCTCGGGGCGCCACGCTGCCTTGGCCCGTGCGCCAGCGACTTGCGCGCTTCGTCCACGCTTGGCGACGTCCTGAAGCCGCGAAGTTCGGTCATCACCTGCTCCGGATCCAGCTTCCAGGGCTTGACCGAGAACTGGGACAGGAGCGCCGTCCGTCCTGCGGCGTGCCTGGTGAGGAACGGCAGTACCGGCTGGAGACGCCGAACCAGCGCAATGGACGCGGTGATGCTCGTATTGAAGACAGCCAACTGGCGGTCATTCCAGAACCCGCCGGGATCGAGCGCCACCACAGTGCCCGCGTGCCCGCGGCGGGCCAGTTCAATCACGACCAGGGCGCCCATGGAACTGCCCACGACGTCGGCATTCCCCAGGCCGGTTTCGCGAAGGAAGTCCTGCAGCGCGTCGGTCAGCGTTCCGAAGGTGACCTCCCCTTCCATCGGGGCGCTGGCCCCGAAGCCCGGAAGATCGACCGCGATCACCTCGCGCTCGGCGCCCAAGGCCGGCACTACCGGATCCCAGTTGCGGATGCTGGACCCCAGCCCGTGGACCAGTACCAGCGGTTTTCCGGTTCCGGTCCGTTCCATGTTCAACGAGGCCACTGCTCACCTTTCGTCGTCCGTTGCGGGGCCGGCAGCCTGCACAACGGTAAGGGATGCGTAGTGCCCCCAGTCTAGGCAGACGAAAACGAACGACGGCGGGACGTCCCGCCGTCGACCGCTCTCGCCGGCCTACTGCACCGCGTGGTGCTGCGCGCTGACGCTTGCCGCGACGTCGTAGTCAGCCCCGTGCATGTCCTCGCACAGCGCAACGCACGCACCGATGCGGGTCCTGAACTCGGGATTCTGCTTCCATGCGTCCCTGGACGGTTCGTCAGTCCACTCCGAGTACGACATGTAGCGTCCGGGGACACCCTTGTCATGCAGGAGCTTGGCCACCACCATCGACGGGTAGTTCTCCCGCGACCACTGAAGAAATTCCGTCCACTTTTGCACGAATTGGTCGTCGTTCCCTTGCCTTACATGCCAGACACCGGAAGCGTAATGCTCTGCCATCGGTCTCACACCCTTTCCAGACTGCCCCAATAGAACAATTTTAGGACCGGCGCGTTAGTTAAGACCCAGGCCCTGGCGTCTCCCCGGCCGTGCGGGAAACGCGCAGCATGCCTCCTATTGCCGCGTTATTGAAACTTGCCCGGGGCCTCTGAATACTGGAAGACAGGTTATCCAGGATCGGTCCGGGGACGGTGGGAACATGCCCAGTGAAGGAGCGGGTGGCGCGTTCAGGCGCCGGGTGGAACGTGCCGCCGAACTACGCGCCGTCCGCGCCACCGGCATGACAGCCCAGGAGGAAGCTGAGCTCACCGCTGCCGAGGAAAAGGAACGGGAAAAGCGCCGGAAGGTGGATGACGCCAGAAGGGCCGAATACCTGATCCGGGACGCCATGGCGCAGGGGAAGTTCGACAACCTGAAATACGCCGGCAAACCCATCCCCGGGCTGGGCGAGGGCTACGATCCGGACTGGTGGGTCAAGGGACTGATCCAGCGCGAGAACATCACGGGCATGGGACCGAAAGCCGTCCTCCTGCGCACCGAGGACGCCGAGCTGGATGGCAGGCTGGACGCCCAGTACTCGGAGAAGCAGGTCCGCGACATCCTGCAGGACTTCAACAGGCGGGTGATCGATGCCCGCCGCCAGCTACAGGGCGGTCCGCCCGTTGTTACCAAGACCCGTGACATAGACGCCGAAGTGGAACGATGGCATGAACGCCGGGCGGCTGCCGCCGCAGCCACGCCGCCACCGGAGCCTGAAACAAAGCGCTCCTGGTGGCGGCGGATCCGGGACGGCAGCACGTGAGAACGCGGGCCTAAAACGACAGATCCAGGCGTCAGACGGTGCGGGGAGCCCGGGCGAGGTTCTCGGTAAGCTCGGCCGCATTCTGGCGCACGACGTACGCCGGGCGGTCGCGTTCCACTCGCCAGCTTTCGGACAGCGGGCCGATGTTGACCGTGTCGAAGCCGAACTCGTCGTAGAACCTGGTCACCAGTTCAGCCGCTTCGGGATAGTCGCTGGCCGTGGCAAGTGCGCGGCGGTTTGCCGTGCCTGCGGGTGCACCGTCAGTGCCGATCTCCCTTGCCATGATGTGGTTGAAGCCCTTGGCCACCTTGGACGTGGGAAGGTGCTTCTGCAGCAAACCGGACGTAGTGGCCTGGCCGCTGTCGAGCTCCGGGAACCGACCGTCCCGCTCCCAGTAGTAGTTGTTCGTGTCAATCACGATCTTGCCCTCCAGCGGCGGCACCGGAAGGTCCCCGATGCTCCTGAGCGGCACGGTCACGACGGCGAAATCGCCGGCAGCGGCCGCTTCCGGCGGAGTTGCGGCCCGGGCCCGGGGTCCCAGTTCCGCCACGAGGCCGGTCAGTGTTTCCGGTCCCCGCGAGTTGCTGATGACCACGTCATAGCCGAGCTGCACCGCCTTGCGGGCAATCTGGCTTCCAATGTGTCCTGCGCCGATGATTCCAATTGTTGTCATGTCCGGGCCAACGCCACTCCGGCGGAGGATATTTCACCGCGTGTAATAAATCGTTATGACCGGCCACAGTTCGGTGCCGATCACATCAGGAGCGGTCCCGCAGATCAGGTACGGCGCCACAATGGAAGGACCGGCGTTTGGCTTAGGAGGATGGCATGCGCTCGCGAGTATTTTCCCGTTTTATGTCCCCTGCCGGCCTTCTTCTTGCCTGCGTGCTGGTCGGCTGCGGCCAGCAGTCCGGGCCTCCAGGGCCGGCGTCGCAGAATGCGAGCGACCTGCCGGCCTCCGTGACGGCAACCGCACCGCCGGGATCTAGCGCCCCCGGCGAAACGAAGGGCCCCGAAGCTACCGGAGCTTCCACGCCTTCAACTGCCTGGACCACCTATACGACGGCGGATCGACAGCTGATCTTCGACCTTCCGGCCGTGTGGAGCGTGGAGGACCCGGCGGGCGAGCTGGCAGAGGGCGGTGGCGCCTTTGCCGAGATCACCAACCCGGCGGGGAAACCGTTGGCCACGCTCCGGACCAATATGGCAACAGGATCCACCTGCGTGGACCAGTACCCATACGCCGTCCTGGACTCGCAGGACCTGACGGCGCTCACCCTGAAGGGTGCCACGCCCCGGTTTGTGTTTGAGGCGCGTGGGACCGCGACGGATCCCGGGCCGGCAGATACCCCGGCTGCGGCCTACGGCATCACGTCAGGCCCGCCGCCCTCGGGGGACTCGGCATGCGCCATCTTCCACTTCTTCACCTGGCCCCCGACCGCCGCCATGTTCGGGGCGTTCTACAATCCGGCCAACAACGAAACCCCGGGGGACGCCTCCCTGCCGTATCTGGAGAAAGCCAAGATCTACACGGAGACCGCCGAGTACCGCGACATCAGGCGGATGATCACGTCACTGCGGCCCGCGGGCTAGCCACGCAGGGGCCTACAGCCAGTCCTCCTCGAAATCCGGATGATCGGCATAGGGCAATGCTAGCGCCTTCAGTGAACGCGTGGTCCATTCGATGGCTTCCGGAATCCAGCGGGACTCCTCCTCGAACGGGTCGCTGACCATGGTGGCCAGCGCCGTCTGGCGGGCCGATTCGACAATGCGGATGACCCTCTTCTTCGCCTCGCACTCCAGCAACAGGCGGTGTTCATACCACCTGCCTGACTCGGAGACCGTGCGGTCGGTCAGGATTTTGCGGGCCGCGGCCTCGTCCTCCCTGATGCGCTCGGACAGGAATTCGACGATGTCCACAACCGTTCAGCCGCCGGCGGCCGCCACGTCCGGGATGTCGGCGCCTTCGGCTGGGTCCTGCGAATGCACCCTGATATCCCTCGGATCAGCGTTCTCGTCGCCCTCGGCCGGAGCCTCACTGTGGACACGCTCCGACGCCTGTGGGTTCTCGCTCATGTCCGCTCCTTTTTGCTGTGGTTCCTGTTGTGAATTGGTGGACGCCCCACTACTGATCATCTAGCGCCCGAAGCCGCGGGGCTGTCAAGGAGGACAATAGGGTCCATCGGATGACGGCCCACGCGAAGGAGCATTACGGTGTCAGACACGAACGGACCACGGCGCGCGGCGCAACAGATGCAGGAAGCGGCCCGCTACCTCGCCCGCGCAGCCAGGAACCTGGACGCACCCTCGGACAGCCACGAGATCCTCCGCAGCCTCCAGGAAACGCAGGGCTCCATCGCCCAGACAATCCGGGAACTGGCCCAATGGCACCGGGCAGCGGCGGCAGGGACGCATTACTCCCGACCGCACAATGAAAGTGCCCGCGGAGTCATGACGGCGGTGTCCGAACTGGACCTGGCGGCCCAGGAGGCCGACGCCCTGCAGGAGACACTCAACCGGGCGCACGGCGGCAGCAGCGTGGTGGACTGGCTGGAGACACCGGACGCTGAGGCGACTGAGCCGGAAACCCAGGAGCCGGAAAAGCCCCGCAACGACTGATGGCCCCGGGCCGGAACGCAAGGGAACGACGGCGGGAAGTCCCGCCGTCGTCCTCTGCTATCAGTTAGTGGTCCCCGCTACGCGTGCGAGTAGGTGAGGCAGTCCGCGTTGTCCGCGCCGGGTCCCACGTGGACTTCGGTCGCCTTGCACATCAGATGGTCGTTGTGGACGCATTCCGAGCGCTGGCAGGCCCCGACGTCGGCCAGGACCTTGGGCAGGCCGCCGTGGGTGCCGGTGTCGATGAAGGTGGCGCAGGATGCATGGTCCTGGGTCCCGCCCACCGTGATGGCGGCGGCGTTGCAATTCGAGTGGTCGTTGAAGGAACAGTTGGAAACGCTGCAGTCTGCGACGTGCGTTGTCATGAGAAAGGATCCTCCGTGTCTCGGCTGCCCGGGCGGGCGGCTCCCTGTGACCACGGTAGGCCTGTTGGGCCCGATCAAAAAGACCCAATCGTGTGACCTATTTATTCCGGTCCGGCGGTTAGGGCATTACGGCCTATGGTCCGGCGGAGCCCCGCTTCCTAGAATGTAAGTAGGGCCGACGGCACGACTCCCGGCACGTCCGGGGGGCCTTCCCAAACGGCCGCCGGCCCCTCAACCTCGGCCCTACGCCCTCTGCGAAGCCCTAGGCGAAGCTTTCTTCCTTCTCCCGCACTGCATCCGTGCCCTGCCGTGCCGCGGCTTCCTCGTACGTGCCTGCCGGCGCGGTTGCGTGGTGGTGGAACGGGTTGAACCGGCTGCGCGACAGCTCACCGAATGCATAGGCCGTCTCGGCGTGTTCGGAGAGGTCCACCCCCGCGGTTTCGGCTTCCTCGCTGACCCGGAAACCGAGGGTTTTGTGAATGGCCAGGCCCAGGGCGGCGGTCACCAGACCGGAGAGCAGAACGGTTATCAGCACGGCAACGGTCTGCGCCACGAGCTGCTGGAAGCCTCCGCCATAGAAGAGGCCTCCGCCCTGGCCGTCCACCGGCAGTGCAAGGAAGCCAAGCGCCAGCGTGCCGATGAGGCCGCCGCCGAGGTGGACGCCCACAACGTCGAGGGAGTCGTCAAAGCCGAAGCGGTACTTCAGGTCCACGAAGATCGCGCAGAGGGCGCCCGCCACGAGGCCTAGGCAGATGGCCGCCACCGGGCTGATGTTGGCGCAGGAGGGCGTGATGGCCACCAGGCCGGCAACCACGCCCGAGGCTGCTCCGAGGGAGGTGGGGTGGCCGTGGCGGATCTTCTCGGTGACCAGCCAGCTGAGCATCGCCGCGGCGGGGGTCACGAGTGTGTTAATCCAGATCAGGCCGGCCTGCTCCGCTGTGGTGGCGGCGCCGCCGTTGAAGCCGAACCAGCCGAACCAGAGGATGGCGGCGCCCAGCATGATGAAGGGGATGTTGTGCGGCCGGTGGTTGGGGTCCTTGCCGAAGCCCTGGCGCTTGCCCACAATGACGGCCAGGACCAGTGCAGCAACGCCGGAGCTGATCTCCACCACGGTGCCGCCCGCGAAGTCGATGACGTGCCCGAACACGGCGGTGATGGCTCCGTCAGCGCCCAGCAGGCCGCCGCCCCAGACCATGTAGGCGAGCGGGCAGTACACCAAGGTGACCCAGATGGGCACGAAGAGCGCCCAGGAGCTGAACTTGGCGCGATCCGCGATGGCGCCGCTGATGAGGGCGACCGTGACCATGGCGAAAGTTCCGGAGTAGGCTGCCTTGATGAGGTCCGGAGACCCGATGAGGTTGCTGAGTCCGAAGCTGGCGAACGGATTGCCGAAGATACCCAGCACGCCTTCGCCGCCGGTCATGGAGTAACCCCACAGGACCCAGATGACGCCGACGATGCCGACGGAGATGAAGCTCATCATGATCATGTTGAGGGCAGCCTTGGCGCGGGTCATGCCGCCGTAAAAGAGGCCGAGGCCAGGCGTCATGAACAGTACGAGCGCCGTTGACACCAGCACCCAGACGTTTTCCGCAGTGATTTCCACCTGCGTGTCCCTTCTCATCAAGTCTTCTGTACGGGACCTCGAGTGATTCCGGGCCACGCCCCCGGTCAATAGTTCACGCTCCGTGTTTCCGGCAATGGGGCGCTAGGTTGCCGGTAAGTTACAGGAACGGAGACTGCGTGAAGATCATGTGACCGCGTTGTTTCGGGCATGTTAACGACGCCTCTTGGCGGGAGTGATCGGGGGAGGCTGGTGATCCACGTTTCGGCAAGATGACGGGCTGCTCACCACACCCGGACCGGCGGTTGACCGGCTGAACGGGCGGGGGATGAGCCGACGCTAAAAAACGAGAACGACGGCGGGACGTCCCGCCGTCGTTCTCTGTTGCTTTGCCCGGGTGGATCCGGCTGGATGGACTGGCTGGCTAACCGGCCAGGCCGGCCACTCCAAAGATGGCCGCCGCGATCGCGAAGCCCATGACGCCGATGAGTGTCTCCATTACGGTCCAGGTCTTCAGCGTGGTCTTGACGTCCATGCCGAAGAAGCGGCCCACCAGCCAGAAGCCGGAGTCGTTGACGTGGGAGACCACCACGGAACCGGCGGCCACGGCGATGACCAGGGCGGCCACCTGCATGCCGTTCATGCCCGCGAGGGCCACAGCGGGAGCGATCAGCCCGGCGGTGGTGGTGAGCGCCACCGTGGCGGAACCTTGGGCGATGCGCAGGATGGCCGAGATCAGGAAGCCGGCAAGGAGTAGGGGAATGCCGATGTCGCCCAGTACGCCGGCCAGGGCGGTGCCGATGCCGGATGTGCGCAACACGCCGCCGAACATGCCGCCGGCGCCGGTGATCAGGATGACGGAGCAAACCGGGCCGAGGGAGGATTCGAGCAGCTTCTCCAGCGTGGCGCCGTGGGAGCCGCGGAGCCTGCCCAGGACGAACATGGCCACGAGTACGGCGATCAGGAGGGCCACCGGCGTTTCACCGAGGGTGCGCAGGATCTGGAACCAGGCCTCGGACTTGGCGGAGGCCGGAAGGACTCCGGCGGAAGCCATGGTGCTGAGGCCGGTGTTGAGGAAGATGAGGACCAGCGGAAGGAGCAGGACGCCCACGACGGTGCGGAAGCGAGGCGGGTTCTCCTCGGCGGCGGGATCAGCGTGGCCCAGCAGTTCCGGAACAGGGAGCACCAGCTTCTTGCCGGTCCACAGGCCGAAGAGGTAGGCGGTGACGTACCACGTGGGGATGGCGGTGATGAGGCCGGCGATCAGGACCAGCCCGATGTTGGCGTCGAAGAAGGTCGCTGCAGAGACAGGGCCCGGGTGCGGGGGCAGGAAGATGTGCATCACGGAGAAGGCGCCTGCAGCGGGCAAGCCGTAGCGCAGCACGCCGCCGCCGAGACGGTGGGCCACTGCGAAGACCACGGGCAGCATGACCACCAGGCCGGCGTCGAAGAAGATGGGGAAGCCGAAGATCAGCGAGGCGAGGCCCAGGGCGAACGGTGCGCGCTTCTCACCGAAGAGGCTGATGAGGTAGTCGGCCAGCGCTTTGGCGCCGCCACTGGTCTCCACGATGCGGCCGAGCATGGCGCCCAGGCCGACCAGCAGCGCTACGGTGCCCAGCGTGCTGCCGAATCCGCTAACCAGCACCGGAACCACCTTGTCCGCCGGGATGCCGGTGGCGAAGGCGGTTGCCAGGCTGATGAGGATCAGGGCGAGCAGCGCGTGCATGCGCAGCTTGATGATGAGGAACAGCAGCACCAAAATGGCGGCGCCTGCGATCAGCAGCAGGGGGCCTGCGCCGAGGGTTTGAGTCCATCCTTCGATGGTCATGGTTCTCCTTTGAAGCAGATGTTGGGGCTGTGGGGCTTAGGGGAAACGGGAGATCAGGAGGTGCAGGGGGCGTGGCCCGCCGGCAGGTGAAGGGCGGCCTTGATGGCCTGAACCAAGTCCTCAGGCGTGCGAGTGATGTCCAGCCGCAGGCTTCCGGCGGCGATCTCCTCGGGCGTCAACGGCTCCAGGGTGGCAAGCTGGCTGGGCAGGAGCGTGACCGGCATGAAATGGCCCTCGCGTCCGCGCATGCGCTCGCCGAGCAGGGCGGGATCGCCGTCGAGGTGGATGAAAACCACCGTTCCATCCGCCTGCGACAGCAGCTGGCGGTAGCTGTGCTTGAGGGCGGAGCAGGTCAGGACGGTGCTTTTGCCTTCCGCGGCCTGGGCGGTCATCCAGTCGCGGATGGACTGCAGCCAGGGCCAGCGGTCCTCGTCCTGGAGCGGCGTGCCGGCGTTCATCTTGGCGATGTTGGACTCCGGGTGGAACTGGTCCGCCTCGGCCATGTCCCATCCCAGATCCAGGGAAAGGGCCCCGGCGATGGTGGACTTGCCGGCTCCGGCGACACCCATGACTACCAAGTGCATGGCAGGAAACTTCATTGTTCTACCTCCGTAGAAGACGTCGTTGGCTTCGGAATGAAGCTCAAGCCAGCAACTCACGCTGGATAGAAAAATAAGATAGCACCATTTGAAGCCATTAGTAGTATCTTTTGTAACACAGGTCATACCTTTACCTTCATGTGGCCTAAACTGGAAGCCAGGCACGACGGCGCAGGGGGAGGCTCAAGGATGTCGACGGCGACAGAGAACCACGCGGGGTCAACCGATGGTGAACCGGTAGTTCCGGCCTTGCACCTGCGGGTACTGGACGCCCTTGGAGAGGCCATCGTTTCCGGTGAGCTGGCCCCGGGCCGGCGGCTGACGCTCGATGATCTGCAGCAGCACTACAACATTTCCCGCACCCTCGCCCGGGACACCATGCGTGTCCTGGAATCGATGAACCTGGTGTACTCCCGCCGGCGGGTGGGCATCGTGGTGCAGGACCCCGAACTCTGGAACGTGTTCGATCCCAAGCTGGTGCGGTGGCGGCTCGCATCCAGCCGCCGGGCCGAGCAGTACAGCAGCCTCACGGAACTCCGGATCGCCGTCGAACCCATCGCTGCGGCGGGTGCTGCCCGCCGTGCGGGCGCGACGGAGCGCCGCCAGCTCACGGCGCTGGCTGCCGAACTGAGGCGGCTTGGCGAAGCCGGCGAGCTGGAAGAGTTCCTCAAAGCGGACATCGCTTTTCACAGCCTGCTCCTGCACAGCAGCGGAAACGAAATGTTCAAGGCCTTGGACGGCATGGTGGCCGAAGTCCTGTCCAGCCGGACCCAACAGGGATTGATGCCCTTCAAGCCGCGTCCTGAAGCACTGGAGGCGCACGAGGCCGTGGCGGCGGCGGTTGCTGCGGGCGATGCCCGTACCGCCGAGACGGCCATGCACCACATCCTTGACGAGGTCCGGACTGCGATGGGTCTGCCCTAGCCACTAACGAGGGTTGCTGCGCCCGATGGGGGAGCGAGTGGGAGGACGAGCCTACCGGGAGGGCGTCGGCGTCGGCCGTTGCGGGGTGCTCATCGACGCAGGAGGCGGCGGGAAGGCCTCGGCCGGGTACAGCCCGGCCACCTGCAGCATGTAGTTGGCCCACTGCGGCCCGGCGAGCATGTAGCCGTCGATGTTCTTGTAGAAGGTGCCGTTGATGGTGACGTTCTGGCCGGCCCGTTGTTGGCCCTCCAGCGTGTCCCCGAAGAAGGACACCGTGGCCAGGCCGGAAGTGTAGCCCGACACCCAGGTGGCGCCGTTGTTGTTGGACGTTCCCGTCTTGGCCGCCACCGGCACCCGGCTCTGGACCTTCGGGTTGATGTAGACGCCGGATCCCATCTTCAGAACGTCCTGCAGCACCGCGTTGACGCCGCGGGCCACCTCGGGCTTGACGGCGGCCCGGCACTGCGTGGCTTCGGCCGGCAAATGCCGCCCCGTCGGGTCACTGACGTCCGCGACCGCGATCGGGCTGCAATACCGGCCGTCATTGGCGAACGTGGCGAAGGCGTTCGCCAGGTGCAGGGGAGCCACACCGATGGCGCCCAGCAGGTTGCCGAGCTGATGCATGTTCACCTGGGCGCCGTCCAGCCCGCTGTGGATCCCCACCGCGTCCACCATCTTCTGGATGCCGCAGAAGTCCAGCTGCGTGGCGGTCGCAAAGGTTGCCGTATTGATGGAGTTGTAGAGGCCGTAGTTGATGGGCATGGGCCGGTAATACCCGGGGTCGTTGTTCTGGAGATCGTCTGCCGCACCCAGCCCGGCGTTCTTCTCGGCCGTGCTGTAGGCACCCAGCACCTTCCCGCAGCTGGACCGCCATGGAAAGTTGAGCGGATAGGTCCGCCGGGACGCATCGATCATCGCGTTCAGGGGCTTGCCCTGGTTTAGCCATTCCGCGAAGGTGAACGGCTTCATGGTGGATCCGGGCTGGAACCCGCCCGCCCCGTTGAGGTCATTGCCGTTGGCGTCCCTGGAATCGACGTTGAAATTCAGTTGGGTGTCGAATTTCCCTTCCGCCGGCAGGAACACGGTGTTCTGCGCCATGGCAAGGATCCTGCCGGACCCGGGCTGGATAGTAACCAGGGCGGCGCCCCATTTGTCCGGATTCGCGCCTGCGGTGGCGTCCACCTGGGCCTGGGCGGCGGCCTGCAGCCTGCTGTCCAGCGTGGTGACGATGGTCAGGCCACCGCGGTACAGCAGCCTCTCGCGGTCGTTGAGGTCCGCTCCGTAGGCGGGGTTGTTGAGGATCAGGTGGGACACGTAGTCGCAGAAGTACGGTGCAATCACGGCGGCGGCGCAGCCCTGCCGGCCCGGTGTGATCTTCAGGTCCACGCCGGTGGCGACGGCGGCATCGTGCTCTGCCTGGGTGATTTTCCCCTGCTCCAGCATATTGCCCAGGACCTGGTTGCGGCGTTGCAGAGAGTTCTCCGGGTGCACGGCGGGATCGTAGAAGCTGGGGCTGTTCACGAGCCCGGCCAGCAGCGCCGCCTGCGGTAGCGTGAGGTCCTTGGCGGAGGCGCTGAAGAAGTGCCGCGCGGCGGCCTCGATGCCGTAGGCGTCCCGGTTGAAG
Source organism: Arthrobacter sp. ISL-69 (assembly GCF_018613775.1). Classification (NCBI taxonomy): domain Bacteria; kingdom Bacillati; phylum Actinomycetota; class Actinomycetes; order Micrococcales; family Micrococcaceae; genus Arthrobacter; species Arthrobacter sp. ISL-69. The sequence goes on along the minus strand of NZ_JAGGPO010000002.1, from coordinate 40,728 downwards.
AACACGATATTCAGGTAGCCTTCGAGGATCTGGTCCTTGGTGAACTTCTTTTCCAGCTCGACGGCTAGCTTCATTTCCCGCAGCTTGTCGCCCACGGTCTTCTGTCCGCTGAGGACGATCTGATCGCTTTGATCCGCGGAAAGATGCGACTCATTGATCACGTTGGTGACGTACTGCTGGGTGAGCGTGGACGCACCCTGGCGGCCGCCCTGGGTGAAATTGAACGTCAGTGCCCGGAGGATCCCCTGCGGGTCAAGGCCGCCATGCTCGTAGAAGCGGCTGTCCTCGATCGCGATGATCGCGTCCTTGATAAACGGCGACATCTGGTCGAGGGTGACCCGCACCCGGTTCTCGGCGTAGAACGTGGCGATGGGCTGACCGTCTGCGGTCACCATTTTGGTGGACTGCGACGGAGGATCAACCGTGAGGTCGCCGGGCAGGCTGTTGAAGAACGTAATCGAATTGCTGACCGTTACGCCGGCGGCCGCCACGCTGGGGGCCACAAGGCTGGCAGCCAGGACCCCACAGATGGCGCTCACGGCAACAAATCCGACCAGCCTTCCCAAGGCTGCGGCCAGACGAGAACCCAATCGCTTCTTCGGCGCCATTTGTATCCAGCTATCACGCGTGCCAGTGCGTCAAGAATACGCCGGGCGGCAGACAGCCGACCAGAGTCCTAGTGCCCACACGCCGGGGGCACGCCGGTGATCGAGCCTATCGAGATCAACCACCGGCGGGCGGGCGGCCCTTCAGTCCGCGTAGGGGTCGGCGATGCCGATGTACTGCGTGGTGGTGTATTCGGCGATGCCTTCGGAGCCGCCTTCGCGGCCCAGGCCGGACTGTTTGACGCCGCCGAACGGTGCCGCGGCGTTGGAGATGACGCCGGCGTTGAAGCCCACCATGCCGAACTCGATCTGCTCGGCCACGCGCAGGAGCCGGTTGAAGTCCCGGCTGTAGACGTAGGAGGCCAGACCGTACTCGCTGGCGTTGGCCAGCCGGATGGCGTCTTCCTCGGTGGTGAACGTGGTCACCGGGGCCACCGGGCCGAAGATCTCCTGGCGGAGGATCGCGGCGTCATTCGGGACGTTGGCCAGCACCGTGGGCGGGTAGAAGTAGCCGGGTCCGTCCACGGGTGCGCCGCCCGTGATTGCGGTGGCTCCGGCGTCGACGGCGGCGGTCACCAGGGCGTGCACGTCGTCGCGGGCTCCGGCATCGATGAGCGGGCCGACTTGGGTGGCCGGTTCCGTCCCGCGGCCTGTGGCCAGGGCGCCCATGGCGGCGGCGAACTTCCGGGTAAATTCGGCGGCGACAGATTCCTGGACCAGGAAGCGGTTGGCCGCGGTGCAGGCCTCGCCCATGTTCCGCATCTTGGCGGCCATGGCTCCCTCCACGGCCTTGTCCAGGTCCGCATCCTCGAACACGATGAACGGGGCGTTGCCGCCGAGCTCCATGGAGGTGCGCAGGACGTTCTGCGCAGCATCGGCGATGAGTCGTTTGCCCACCGGGGTGGAGCCGGTGAAGGAGACCTTGCGCAGCCGCGGGTCGGCGAGCAGCGGGCCGGAGATGCCGGAGGCGCTGGCGGAGGCCACCACGTTCAGGACGCCGGCGGGCAGTCCGGCGTCGAGCAAGGTTTGCGCGAAGTACTGCGCGGTCAGGGGTGTGAGTTTGGCCGGCTTGAGGACCATGGTGCAGCCTGCGGCGACGGCCGGGGCGACCTTGCGGGTTGCCATAGCCAGCGGGAAGTTCCACGGGGTGATCAGCAGGCACGGGCCCACCGGCTTGTGCTGGACGAGGATCTTGTTTTTGCCCTCGGGGGTGGTGAGGTAGCGGCCGTAGTCGCGGACTGCTTCTTCGGCGAACCAGCGCAGGAATTCGGCGCCGTAGGTGACTTCGCCGCGGGCTTCGGCCAGGGGCTTGCCCATTTCCAGGGTCATCAGCAGCGCGAAGTCCTCGGCCCGTTCGGTGACCAGGTCAAAGGCGCGGCGCAGGATTTCGGCCCGCACCCGGGGCGCGGTCCGCGCCCAGGACGCCTGGACCTTGTCTGCTGCATCGAGCGCGGCCACCGCATCCTCGCTGGTGGCGGACGCCAGGGTGGCGAGCACCTCCCCGGTGGCGGGGTCGTGCACGTCGAACGTGCCGCCGTCGGACGCGTCCCGCCACTGGCCGCCGATCAGCAGGCTGGTGGGGACGGAAGCGAGGAGTGAAGCCTCCCGCTCCGGGGAAATGGCAGGGGAGATCGCGGAAAGTGTCATCAAAGAAGTCCTTGGAAGTGGGTCAGTAGCTGGCGGGGGTCTCGCCGGCAGGCTCAACGGCCGCGGCCGGCGGGATGTATTCGGCGGCGAGTGCCTCGGAGCCGCGGGCCAGGATGGCGACGTCGGCGCCCACCAGCACAAACGCGGCGCCGGCCGCCAGATAGCTGCGGGCGGTGGCGGGGTTGAAAGCGTTCACACCGGCCGGTTTGACGGCCGCTGTGGCCGCGGCGAGGCAGTGTTCGACGGCGGCACGCACCTCGGGGTGATCCTGCTGTCCCAGCACGCCCATGGAGGCGGCGAGGTCGGAGGGCCCCAGGAAGATGCCGTCCACGCCGTCGACCGCGAGGATGTTTTCCACGGCGGCGACGGCGGCTTCGGATTCGATCTGAACGGTGAGGCTGATGGTGTCGCCGGCGCGGGCGAGGTAGTCCGGGATGCGGTTCCAGCGTGAGGCCCTGGCGAGGGCTGAGCCCACCCCGCGGACGCCGTGCGGCGGGTAACGGGTGGCGGCAACGGCGGCCTCCGCTTCGGCGGCGGAGTTCACCATGGGCACCAGCAGGTTCTGGACGCCCAGGTCCAGGTACTGCTTGATCACCACGGTGTCGTTCACCGGCGGCCGGACCAGGGTGTGGACCGGGTAGCCGCGGACTGCCTGCAGCTGGGCGAGGACGGATTCGAGCCCGTTGGGGCTGTGCTCGGCGTCGATCAGCAGCCAGTCCAGGCCGGCCCCCGCGCAGAGCTCCGCCACCAGCGGGCTGCCGGAGCACACCCACATGCCCATGAGGGGACGGTTGGCGGCGGCCAGGGCGTGCCGGAACGTGGCGTCCGGTTCTACTCGAAACGGCATGTCACAACCCCCAGGGGTCCGTAGTCGGCGTGGACGGTGTCGCCCTTGTACACCCACAGCGGGCGGGTGAACGATCCGGCCAGGATGATGTCCCCAGCCTTCATGCCGTCCCCGTGCGCCGCGATCTTGTTGGCGAGCCAGTGCACGCCGTTGGCAGGGTGGTCCAGGACCCCGGCGGCGACACCGGTTTCCTCCACGGTCTGGTTCTTGTAGAGGATTGCGGAGACCCAGCGGAGGTCGACGGCGTCGGGCTTTACCGGGCGGCCGCCCACCACCATGGCGCCCATCGCGGCGTTGTCCGCGATGGTGTCCACGATGGTCCGGCCCTCCATTTCGATCCTGGAGTCCAGGATCTCGAGGGCCGGAACCACATAGTCGGTGGCGTTGAGGACATCGAAAATCGTGCAGCCCGGACCCTTGAGCGCGTGCTTCAGGACAAACGCGAGCTCGACCTCGACCCGCGGATGGGTGTACTTGTCCCACTCCACCGAGCAGCCGGTTTCGAGGACCATGTCATCGAAGATGGCGCCGTAGTCCGGCTCCGTGATGCCCGTGGCTGCCTGCATTGCCTTGGACGTGAGACCGATCTTGCGCCCCACCAGGGTCCGGCCAGCTTCCTCGTTGCGGCGGCGCCACAACTGCTGCACGGCGTAGGAGTCCTCCACCGTCATGTCCGGGTAGCGGGCCGTCAGGCGCGGCACCGGCTTGCGGTTCCGGCCGGCTTCGAGCAGTTCGTCGGCAATGGCTTCGATCGTCTTTGCGTCCATCATGGTTTAGACCTGGGCCCCGAGCTTGAAGCCCGTCCGATCGTCGTCGGGGGACCCGTCCTTGCGCGTGTAGGAGAAGCCGTCGGCGCCGACGGTGACGGCCATTTCGCTCTTTTCCTCACGGACGATGACGGGCTGCGGGTTGCCGTCGAGGTCCAGGACCAGGGAAGCCTCGGTGTACCAGGACGGGACCACGGGGTTGCCCCACCAGTCGCGGCGCTGGTTGTCGTGCACGTCCCAGGTCACGGTGGGGTTGTCCGGGTCGCCGGTGTAGTAGTCCTGGGTGTAAATCTCCACGCGGTGGCCGTCCGGGTCCAGGATGTAGAGGTAGAAGGCGTTGGACACGCCGTGCCGGCCGGGGCCCCGTTCGATCCGGTCCGAGATGCGCAGCGCGCCCATCTTGTCGCAGATCTGGATGATGTTGTGCTTCTCGTGGGTGGAGAACGCGATGTGGTGCAGGCGCGGGCCGTTGCCGCCGGTCAGGGCGGTGTCGTGCACCGTCTGCTTGCGATGCATCCACGCGGCGTACGTGACGCCGTCGGAGTCCTTGATGTCCTCGGAGACGCGGAAGCCGAGGTCCTCCAAGTACTTGCGGCCGCGGGGGACGTCCGGGGTGACCTGGTTGAAGTGATCCAGGCGGACCAGCTCGCCGGCGGAGTAGAGGTCGTAGCGCTGGGTGAGGCGTTCCACGTGCTCCACGTCGTAGAAGAACTCGTAGGGGAAGCCCAGCGGGTCCTCGACGCGGACGGAGTCGCCGACGCCCTTGGTGAAGCCGTCCTTGCGGCGTTCGGTGCGGCAGCCCAGTTGCTTGTAGTAGGCCTCGGCGGCGTCCACTTCGGCCGGGGACTTCACGCGGTAGGCGAAGGCCGCGGCAGCGGCCACCGGGCCCTTGCGCAGGACCAGGTTGTGGTGGATGAACTCCTCGAAGGAGCGCAGGTAGATGTTGTTCTCGTCTTCTTCGGTGACGTGCAGGCCCAGCAGGTCCACGTAGAACGCGCGGGACTTGGCGAGGTCCGTGACCACGAGTTCCAGGTACGCGCAGCGGACGATATCCGGGGCCGGGACAGAGGGGGTGGGGACGAAGTTTGTCATCGGATTCTCTCTTCTTTGAAAGCGGGTCTGGTTGGCGCTGGGCGGAATCGCTCAGGCGCCGAATTTCGGGGTGTGGACGGTGCCGAGGGTGATGTGCACGGCCTGCTGGTCGGTGTAGAAATCGATGGAGCGGTAGCCGCCCTCGTGGCCCAGGCCGGAGGCCTTGACGCCGCCGAACGGGGTGCGGAGGTCGCGGACGTTGTGGCTGTTGAGCCAGACCATGCCGGCCTCGACGTTCTGCGAGAAGTTGTGGGCCCGGGTGAGGTTCTGGGTCCAGATGTAGGCCGCCAGGCCGTACTTGGTGTTGTTCGCGAGGGCCAGGGCTTCGTCGTCGTTCTCGAACGGGGTGATGGCGACGACCGGGCCGAAGATCTCCTCCTGGAAGATCCGGGCGTCCGGGGCGACGTCGGCGAACACGGTGGGGGCGATGTAGTTGCCTTCGGGGAGGTGTTCCGGGCGGCCGCCGCCGGCCAGCAGCCGGCCTTCGGACTTGCCGATCTCCACGTAGGAGGCCACCTTTTCGTAGTGCTCCGGGTGGACCAGGGCGCCCACCTGGGTCTTGGGATCGTGCGGATCGCCGACCACGATGTTCTTCGCGCGGGCTGCGTACTTCTCGCAGAACTCGTCATAGATGGCGCGTTCCACGAGGATGCGGGAGCCTGCCGTGCAGCGTTCGCCGTTGAGCGAGAACACGCCGAACAGCGCGGAGTCGATCGCGGCGTCGAGGTCGGCGTCGGCGAACACCACGCACGGCGACTTGCCGCCGAGCTCCATGGACAGGCCCTTGAGGTTGGTGGCCGCGTTGCGGAAGATCGTCTGCCCGGTGGTGGTCTCGCCGGTGAAGGAAATCAGCGGGACATCCGGGTGCTTGACCAGGGCGTCGCCTGCCTCCTCGCCGAGGCCGTTGACCAGGTTGAAGACGCCGTCGGGCAGGCCGGCGTCCTTGAAGATCTGCGCCCAGAGCGAAGCGGAGAGCGGGGTGAACTCGGCGGGCTTGAGGACCACGGTGTTGCCGGTGGCCAGAGCCGGGGCCAGCTTCCAGGACTCCAGCATGAACGGCGTGTTCCAGGGGGTGATGAGGCCGGCGACGCCGATCGGCTTGCGGTTCACGTAGTTGATCTGCGAGCCCGGGACCTTCATGGCGTCGTCGAACTGGGCCACGATCAGGTCCGCGAAGAAGCGGAAGTTCTCCGCCGCGCGCAGTGCCTGGCCCTTGGCCTGGGTGATGGGCAGGCCGGTATCGAAGGTCTCGAGCTCAGCGAGGCGTTCCTCCTGGGCTTCGACGGCGTCCGCGATCCTGTTCAGGATGCGGGCGCGTTCGCGCGGCTTCATTCTCGGCCAGGGGCCGTTGGTGAAGGCGTCGCGGGCGGCGGCGACGGCGAGGTCGATGTCTTCTTTCTGGCCGGCCGCGGCGGTGGCGTAATTGGTGTTGGAGACCGGGTCCAGGACGTCGAAGGTCTCGCCGCCCACGGAGTCAACGAACTCGCCGTTGATGTAGTGCTGGATGTGGGTGGGGAGATCCTGCGGAACGTAATGGGTTTTAGTGTCTTCGGCAGTGAACGTCATTGTTTTCTTCCTTTACTGCTGTTGGGTCCGGGGGAGGATCAGATGTTTTTGGCCTGGCTCAGGTAGGCGTCCAAGGTGGCGGAGCGGTGGAGCCGCGCGGCTTTTTCGATGGTGTCCGCGCCGGCGCCGGATTCGATCAGCTTCAGGAGTGCCTCGTGTTCATCCACCGAGTCATGGGCGCGGCCCGGCACAAAACGGAAAGTGGATGACCGCAGCGAGGCGAGCCGGTTCCAGCCGCGGTGGACGAGGTCAAGGATGTGCGGGTTGGGGCAGTGCTCGAACAGGACGCTGTGGAAGTCCTGGTTCAGCGCGGTGAAGCGGACGGGGTCGAAGTGCTGCAGGCATTCCCGCATCTGCTCGTTCAAGGCACGCGCCCGGGCAATGTCGGCCTCGCCGATCAGGGGTGCGGACAATGCCGTGGCGGCGCCTTCGACGATGCTGAGGGTCTGCATCGTGTAGAGGTACTCGGTGGGGTCGATCCCGGACACCGTAGCGCCTACATTCCGTTCGAACTTGACCAGTCCCTCGGCTTCGAGCCGGCGGATGGCTTCGCGGACCGGAACGACGCTGACGCCCAGGTCCTCGGCGATCTTGGCGAGCACAAGCCGGTAACCGGGCGAGTAGGTCCCGTCCACGATCCGGGCCTTGACCGCGGCATAGGCCTGCTCGGATTTGCTGCCGGCCGACTTGCCGGCTGTGGTTCCACTTTCGGTGGCTGTTTCCATAGCCGTCTCAGTCATGTTCCGGGCCTTCCCATTCCTCATACTTGGCGCGCCATTCCGTGTTCAGCGGGTAGAGTCCGTCCACGCTGTGACCCTGTGCCACCATCTCGGCGATGAAGACTTCCTCGCGTTCCTGGGCGATGGAATCGTCCGCGAGCTCTTCGGCCAGGGCCGGCGGGATCACCAGGATGCCGTCGGAGTCCGCCACGATGATGTCGCCCGGCTGCACGGTGGTGCCGCCGCAGGCGATGGTGATGTCCGTGTCCCACGGGATGTGCCGGCGGCCCAAAACGGCCGGGTGCGGGTTGGAGTAGTAGGTGGGCATGTCCATGGCGGCCACGGCGGAGAAGTCGCGGACGCCGCCGTCGGTGATGATTGCCGCCGCTCCCCGGACCTGGGCGCGGAGGGCCAGAATGTCGCCGATGGTGCCGGTGCCCTTTTCGCCGCGGGCCTCCATCACCAGGATCTCGCCTTCGTTGACGGAATCGATGGCTTTCTTCTGGGCGTTGAAGCCGCCGCCGTGGGTCTTGAAGAGGTCCTCGCGGTTGGGCACGTAGCGCAGGGTCCGGGCCAGGCCCACGATCCGCTTCTCCGGGCGGGTGGAGGTGAGGCCGTCGATGCTGACGTTGTTCAGGCCGCGCTTACGCAGCTGGGAGGACAGGGTTGCCGTGCAGACACTTTCCAGTTTGGCTTTCAGTTCCGGAGTCAGGAGCGACGCCGGGGTCCCGGCGGGCGCCAAACCGGCGGCTTCCCGCGAACCGTACGCTTCCTCCCGCTGGAGGTCATCGGTCCTGGGCCGGGCACCGAAGTCCGCGAACGGCGTCGTGCCTTCCGCCACCCTGGTGACCAACCGGCCGGTGCTGAAGCCGGCTGTGCTGACTTCGACTTCGACGACGTCGCCCGGCTTGGCGACGGAGGCGCCGGCCGGGGTGCCGGTGAGGATGATGTCGCCCTCTTCGAGCGTGAGCAGCTGGGACAGGTCTGCGACTAGCCGGGCGAACGGGAACAGTAGGTCTTCGGTGGTGTCGTCCTGGACCATCTCGCCGTTGTGCCAGGTGCGGATCCGGAGTTTTGCGGGGTCCACGGCGTCCGCGGCGATGAGTCCCGGGCCCACGGGGGTGAAGCCGTCGCCGCCCTTGGAACGGAGATTGGAGCCTTTGTCTGCGTAGCGGAGGTCGTAGACGCCGAGGTCATTGCTGGCCGTGACCCACTCGACGTGGCTCCACGCGTCCTCCACGCTTATGCGTCGGGCGGGCTTGCCGATGATCAGGGCGATCTCGCCCTCGTAGCCGAGGAGTTCGCAGCCGGCGGGGCGCTCCACCGTTGAAGGGGCCTCTGCCGAGCCGAACGCCAGGGAAGACGATGGCTTCAGGAAGTACGAGGGCTGTTCCGGGGTGCGGCCGCGCTGGGCTGCCCGGCTGGGGTAGTTGATGTGCACCGCGATGACCTTGCGGGCCGCGGCCAGGATGTGGTCGGTGACCTGTTCCAAGTATTACTCCTCATCGAGTACGAAATCGTATACGATAACTATTACCTAGGAGCTTCCGGACGTCAACCCCTGATTTTTCGGGAGTTTTGAGAGGCGCTTGTAACGCAGGTCATACCTGCGTACAGTTTTGAATCAGAAACCAAATTTCTATTATCGAACGATTAGTTCCGATATCGAACACATAGACGGCCCTAGTCAGCCACACAACGAAGTGAGGAATCCCGTGCATTTCCACCACCACGGTTACGTATCAGGTGACCCGCGAGTCCAGCCGGGCGCCGGCGTCGGCATTGACCGGCCCACCCAGCTTCCCGACGAAGTGGACGTGCTCATTGTGGGCACCGGCCCTGCAGGCATGCTCACCGCTGCCCAGCTGTCCCAGTTCCCGGGCATCACCACCCGCATCGTGGAGCGCCGCGACGGCAGGCTTGCCATCGGCCAGGCAGACGGCATCCAGGCCCGCAGCGTCGAAACCTTCCAGGCCTTCGGCTTCGCCGAGCGGATCATCGCCGAGGCCTACCGGATCACCGAAATGGCGTTCTGGAAGCCGGACCCCCGGAACCCTGCGAACATTGTCCGCGCCGCGCGCACCCTCGACGACGCGCACGGGATCAGCGAATTCCCGCACCTTATCGTCAACCAGGCCCGCGTCCTGGACTATTTCGCCGAGGTTATGGCCAACGCCCCCACGCGCATGTCGCCGGACTATGGCTATGAGTTCCGCAGCCTCGAAGTCGGCGAGGGGGAGTACCCGGTTACCGTAACGCTCGTCCACACCAGCGGCCCCGATGAAGGCCGGGAACGTGTTGTCCGGGCCAAGTACGTGGTGGGCGCCGATGGTGCCCGCAGCAAGGTCCGGGAGTCGATCGGCTGCACCCTGGCCGGCGACCAGGCCAATCACGCCTGGGGCGTTATGGACGTGCTCGCCAACACCGATTTCCCGGACATCCGCCTCAAGTGCGCCATCCAGTCCCACGACGGCGGCAGTATCCTGCTGATCCCGCGGGAAGGCGGGCACCTCTTCCGCATGTATGTGGACCTCGGTGAAGTGCCCGCGGACGATCACGGCGCGGTCCGCAAAACCACCATCGAGCAGATCATCGCCAAGGCCAATGCGATCGTCCACCCCTACACCGTGGACGTGCGCAATGTGGCCTGGCACAGCGTTTATGAGGTGGGCCACCGCCTTACCGACAGGTTCGACGACGTCCGCCCGGAAGACATGGGCACCCGCACACCGCGTGTATTCATCACCGGCGACGCCTGCCACACGCACAGCGCCAAGGCCGGCCAAGGCATGAACGTGTCCATGCAGGACGGCTTTAATATCGGCTGGAAACTCGGCCACGTCCTCGAAGGACGCAGCCCGGAGAGCCTCCTGTCCACCTATTCGGCCGAGCGCCAGGTCATCGCGAAGAACCTCATCGACTTTGACAAGGAATGGTCCACGCTGATGGCGAAGAAGCCCGAGGAGTTCGCCTCCCCCTCGGAGCTCGAGGACTTCTACGTGAGCACCGCCGAATTCCCGGCCGGCTTCATGACCCAGTACGCCGCGTCGATGCTCGTCGGCAGCCCGGCCCACCAGGGGCTTGCCACCGGGTTCACCATCGGCAAGCGCTTCAAGTCCGCGCCCGTCGTGCGGGTCTGCGACACGAACCCGCTGCACCTCGGCCATCAGGCCAAGGCTGACGGCCGCTGGCGCATCTACGTTTTCGCGGACACGGCAACCCCCGTCATGGGAGAGGAGGGTACGGCGTCACCGGCCGCCGACCTGGCCGGCTGGCTCGCCAGCGCGCCGGACTCGCCGCTCGCCGCCACACCGCCGGGGGCTGACGCTGACGCCTGGTTCGACGTGAAGGTCATCTACCAGCAGGACCACACCAGCATCGACATCAACGCAGTGCCGGCCGTGTTCAAGCCGGAGGTGGGCCCGTTCAAACTCACCTACCTGGAAAATGTCTACGGCAGCGATCCGGCGGCCGATATCTTCGAATTGCGCGGCATCGACCGCGGCGGCGTGATGGTGGTGGTCCGCCCGGACCAGTACGTGGCGAACGTCCTGCCCTTGACGGCGACGGCGGAGCTGGCCGCGTTCTTCGCGCCGATCCTGCACGGGCGTCAGACGGCTGTCAGCCGCTGACGGCCTGAGCTGTCCGGTACTCCGCGGCTGCATATACACCCAGGATCCGGACCTCGGCGGTGAAGAAGTCCAGTTCCTCGAGGGCAAGCTTCAGCGGCAGGTCCTCGGGGTGGCCTTCGACATCGGCCATGAACATGGTGGCGGCAAACTCGTCGCCCACCATGTAGCTCTCCAGCCGGGTCATGTTTACGCCGTTGGTGGCGAACCCGCCAAGCGCCTTGTAGAGGGCGGAGGGGACGTTCCGGACGCGGAAAACGAAACTGGTCACTGCCGGCCCGGGCAACTCATCCCGGGTCGGCAGTTCCTTTTCCCGCGCCAGGACCACGAAGCGTGTGGTGTTCGACGGATCGTCCTCCACCCGCGACGCCAGTACTTCGAGGCCGTAGATCTGGGCCGCGAGCGGGGGAGCGAGGGAGAGCTTGGCGGGATCGTTCCATTCCCGCACTTCGCGGGCGGACCCGGCAGTGTCTCCGGCGATGACGGGGCGCAGCCCGGCTTCACGGATCAGGCGCCGGCACTGGCCCAGCGCGTGGATGTGGCTGTGGACCTCCGTGGCCGCCTCGATGGTGCTGCCGGGGATGCCCAGCAGGTCGAAGTGGATGGGCAGGAAGAACTCTCCCACGATCTGCAGGTGCGACTGGGGGAGCAGGATGTGGATGTCCGCCACCCGGCCGGCAATCGAGTTCTCGATCGGAATCATGGCCAGGTCGGCCTCGCCGCCGGACACCAGTTCAAAGACGTCCTCGAAGCTGGCGCAGGGGACGCTTTCCAGATCGGGGAACATCTGCTGGCACGCAATATTGGAGTTGGCGCCGGGCTCACCCTGGTACGCAATTTTCTGGGTCACGATCCGTATGGTTTCACGCCTTTCACCCATCCGCCCAAGTGAGTAGCAGCAGGTGTCGTTTTGAGGGCCCAAAACGACACCTGCTGCTACTTAGTTGGGGTGAGGCGCGAACAGTCCTGTCTCAGCCAAGCGCCAGCCGCATCGACACCTGGTACCGGTCCGAGCGGTACGTCGAGATGGAGTATTCGATGGGCGTGCCCGGATCGGCCTCTCCGGTAAACGACCGGCGCCGGAAGAGCAGCACGGGCGCGCCCGGTTCGATGTCCAGCAGGGCGGCGGTTTCCTCCGGTGCGGCAGCGGCCTCCACGGTCTGTTCCACGTGCTGCACCGGATGCCCGGAGGTGGAGAGGACACGGTAGAGGGATCCCGTCAGGTCCTCCGAGAGGAGGTCAGGCAGGAGCCGGGGCGGCAGCCAGGATTCGTCCACGCTGACGGGAGCCCCGTTCGCCAGGCGCAGCCTGCGGACCTGGTAGGCGGCCTGCCCCGCGGCGAGCCCCAGGTGCTCGGCCGCCGCGGCGGGCGGCTCCGCCGTGGCGGCAGTGATGACCCGGGTGCTGGGCTCAAAGCCAGCCTGCCGCATGTCCTCATTGAAGGAGGCCAGGTGCAGGGTGGAACGCACCAGTCCGTGCGAGACAAAGGTCCCCTTGCCCTTGATCCGCACCAGCGCTCCGTCCTGGACGAGGTCCGAGATCGCCCGGCGCACCGTAATGCGGGAGACCCCGAACTGCTCCTCCAGCTGGCGTTCGCCCAGCAGCGCGTCCCCGGGCCGCAGCGTCGAAGCCACCAGGTCCTGGAGCTGCCTTCGCACCCAGACGTGTTTCAGTTCCCCTGCCGTATCCATGGGTCTATTGTCCGGGCAGGTCGAACAGATGCCCGCCGGCTTCCACCCGCGCTCCACTTTCCGGTGATTCGATGGCGTCCGGTGCGCTGTCCAGGATCACCACGGGGCTGCACATGCTGAGGTTTTTCGAGCGGACCAGTGTGACGTCAACGCTGATCATGGGATCGCCGGCGCGGACCTGGTCGCCCTTCTGCGCCAGCACGCTGAAGCCCTCGCCCTTCAGGCCGACCGTATCGATTCCCACGTGGACCAGCACCGCGGGCCCGGAGGCGTGCTGGACGATGTAGGCGTGCGGCATGACCTTGATGACCTTGCCGTCCAAGGGTGCGACGGCGGTCAGCACGCCCGCGTCGTCGTCCGGGATGACGGCGGCGCCGCCGCCGACCAGCCCTTTGGCGAACACGGGGTCCGGCACTTCGCTCAACGGGATGAGCCGGCCGGGCAGGGGAGAGGCCACGCTGATGGCCGCCGCGGGTGCTGCAGGTTTCACGTCAGGCGTGCTTACGTTCGGCGCGCTCACATCAGGTCCTGGATGTCTTCGGCCAGGCTCTCGGCTTCGGGGCCCACAACCACCTGGACCACCGTGCCGGCCACCATGACGCCGTGGGCACCCGCGGCCTTCAGGGCGGCCTCGTCAACGCGCGAGGCATCCAGCACTTCGGTGCGCAGGCGGGTGATGCACCCTTCGATCTCTTCGACGTTATCGGCGCCGCCCAGGGCGGCGAGGATGATTTCTGCTTTGGACATGTCCACTCCTGTTGGTGTTTCGCGGTGAAGGCCTGCCGGCTCCGGAGGTCTTTTTTCCTGCCTGAGGTTGACAACTGAGCCCGGTGCACTTCACAGTGATGATTGTCACTGGTTATAACCAGTTAGCAAAACAATACTGAATCCCGCATCCCCGCACAAGCACCCCCCTTTCGAAACGAGGAACAACATGTCCACGGAAAACCCGTCCGCATCCGTCGGGGCAGGCCCGTTGGCCGCGCCGGCCCCCGGAAAGGCCAAGGGCAGCGGCAAAGCGCTGCAGAACATGCAGCGTTTTGGGCGCAGCCTCATGCTCCCCATCGCCGCCCTTCCCGCAGCAGCGCTCCTCCTGCGGCTCGGCCAGGACGACCTGCTGGGCAGGTTCGAAGGTCTGACCACCGTTGCCCAGGTGATCGGCGCGGCCGGCGGCGCCCTGTTTGAGAACCTTCCGCTGCTGTTCGCCGTCGGCATTTCCTTTGGCTTCGCCAAGAAGGGCGACGGGTCCACGGCGCTGGCCGCCGTCGTCGGCTTCCTGGTCCTGACCAACGTTTTCAAGGTCATGGCACCCCTGGTGCTCGGCGCCGCCCCGGAAGGCGGCAAGGATCCCGTCATCAACTACGGTGTGCTCGCAGGCATCGTGATGGGCCTAACGACGGCGTGGCTGTGGCAGCAATTCCACCGGACCACGCTGCCGGACTGGCTTGGCTTCTTCGCCGGCCGCCGGCTGGTGCCCATCCTGACCTCCTTCGCTGCGATCGTGATCGGCGTGGTCATGGCCCTCATCTACCCCTTCTTCAACACCGGCCTGACCGCGGTGGGCAATGCCGTCGCGGACAACACCGTGGTGGGCAGCGGGGTCTACGGCACGCTCAACCGCCTGCTCATCCCGCTGGGCCTGCACCACATCCTGAACTCCATCGTCTGGTTCATCATCGGCGACTACAACGGCGCCCACGGCGACCTGAACCGGTTCTTCGCCGGCGACCCCTCAGCGGGTGTGTTCATGACCGGGTTCTTCCCCATCATGATGTTCGCCCTGCCCGCGGCCGCCCTGGCCATCTGGCACGAAGCCAAGCCATCCCAGAAGAAGATCGTCGGCGGCGTGATGCTCTCCACCGGCCTCACCGCCTTCCTCACCGGCATCACCGAACCGCTGGAATTCTCGTTCATGTTCGTGGCCTGGCCGCTCTACGTCGTGCACGCCGTCCTGACCGGCACGTCGATGATGCTGGTCAACTTCCTGGGCATCCACCACGGGTTCGGTTTCTCCGCGGGTGCCATCGACTACGTCCTCAACTTCGGCATCGCCCAAAACCCGCTGTGGCTGATCCCCATCGGGCTGGGCTACGCGGCGGTGTACTACGTGGTGTTCCGCTTCGTGATCCGGCGCTGGAACCTGCGGACCATGGGACGTGAAGACGAGACTGACGAGAACGGTTCGATGGTCAAAGCCGATGCGAGCTGACGGCCTGCCGGCCGGAGCCGGAGGCGGGCTGGGGCTGCGGGGGCGCCTCGTCACGGGCCGGACCGGCGACGGAGTGATCGACGACGGCACCGTGGTGATCGCCGGGGGCCGCATCCTTTGGTGCGGCCCGTCGGCGGAACTGCCCGCCGGCGTCGACGTTGAAACAACCCGGGTTCCGCTCATCCTGCCCGGGCTGGTGGACGTGCACTGCCACGGCGCCGTCGGGCACACCTTCTCCGCGGATGCTGAGGGCGCCCGCCGGGCCGCGGGCTACCATGCCGCGCAGGGGACGACGTCGGTACTCGCCTCGCTCGTATCGGCGCCGTCGGATGTGCTGCTGGAGCAGATCGCGGTGCTGCGGGAGCTGGTGCAGGACGGCACGCTGGCCGGCCTGCACCTGGAAGGACCGTTCATCACCAGGAGCATGTGCGGGGCGCAGGACCCGGCGGCCATCATCGATGGCAGCCCGGAACTCCTGAAGGAGTGGCTCGAGGCGGGACAGGGCACGGTCCGGTCCATCACGCTGGCACCGGAAACCGCGCACTTCGCGGAACTCGTCGCCCTGTGCCGGGACTACCGCGTGGTCCCGTCGCTCGGCCACACCGACGCCACGGCGGCCGGGACGCGGGAAGCCCTCGGCGGATGGTCCGGCGGTGCGAGTGGCATGGGTGCCGAGGACGGACCGTGGTCGGCCACGCACCTGTTCAACAGGATGCCCGCGCTGGGACACCGCACGCCCGGCCCGATCCCCGTCCTGCTGCAGGCGGCCCGGCAGTCACCGGACCGGATGGTCCTGGAGCTGATTGCCGACGGCGTGCACGTTGACCCGGAGATCGTCCGCATGGTCTTCGACCTGGTGGGCCCGGACTCGATTGCCCTGATCACGGACGCCATGGCCGCGGCAGGGATGTCCGACGGCCACTACACGCTCGGCAGCCTGGACGTGCTGGTCCAGGACCGCGTGGCGCGGCTGGTTCCCGACGGGCACGATGCCCATCCCGGAGCGATCGCCGGGGCAACCAGCCTGTTGCTGGAGAACGTCCGCCGCTGCGTGGACTGGGGGATACCCCTGGCTGACGCCGTCACCGCGGCCTCGGCGACCCCGGCCCGGCTTATGGGCCTGGACCAGCCGGATTCCAACCAGCCAGGCTCCGACCAGGTCGGCGTGCTGGCCGCGGGGTTCCGCGCCGACGTGCTGGTCACCACCGAAGACCTTGAACTGTTGCAGGCCTACCGGGCCGGCACACCACTAACTCAGGAAAGGAATGCGCGTGCAGATTATTCTGTGTGAGTCCGCCGAACACGTAGGGGGCAGGGCTGCCGACATCATTGATGCCCGGGTCCGACAGGGACCGGCCGTACTGGGACTGGCCACGGGAGGTTCGCCGAAATCCACGTACCAGGAACTCATCCGGCGGCACCGCGAGGAGCAGCTCAGCTTCAGCCAGGTCACGGCCTTCACCCTGGACGAATATGCGGGGCTGCCGCCGGAGCATGAACAGAGCTATTACTCCACCATCCGGCGGGAGTTTGCCGATCACGTGGACCTGCCGCTGGAGCAGCTCATCACCCCGCACGGGGATGCCCCGGACCTCGTGGCCGAGGCCGAACGCTACGACGCAGCCATCACGGCGGCCGGCGGAGTGGACATCCAGATCCTCGGCATCGGCGCCAACGGCCACATCGGGTTCAATGAGCCCACCTCGTCCCTGGTTTCGCGCACCAGGGTGAAGACCCTGGCCGGAGCCACCCGAGCGGACAACGCGCGGTTCTTCCCGGAGGGTGACGTCCCGCGGCTGTGCCTGACCCAGGGATTGGGGACCATCCGTGAAGCCAAGCTGGCGGTACTCGTGGCCATGGGCGAGAACAAGGCTGGTGCCGTCCAGGCCATGGTGGAAGGACCGGTCAGCGCACACTGCCCCGCCTCGGTACTGCAGATGCACCGCCGCGCCGTGGTCATCCTGGACCCCGCCGCCGCGTCCCACCTGAGCCTGCTGGACTACTACCGGGACGCCCAGGAGTTCAACGACCAGCTGGGCCAGACACCCACCCGGCCCTGGCTGCAGCAGCCTCTGGTCCAGCAGGGCTGAACCGGGGCTGCCCAGGCTGAGCAGGCTGGGCTGAGCACGAATCCGAGGCTTGTCCGCGATTCCGTACCTACAAGGTGCGATTCAGCGGACAGGCCTCGGATTTTGTGCGTGACGGCCGGGACGCCGCCGGTCAGCTCCGCGCGGTGCGGCCTAGCCGTTGATCACCTGCGGAACACCGACGGCCTTCAGGCCTTCGACGCCGAATTCCAGGCCGTAGCCGGACTGCTTGGCCCCGCCGAAGGGGACGCGGGGGTCCACGGCGCCGTGCTTGTTGATCCAGACGGTGCCGGCCTCGATCCGGGCAGCGACCTTGCGGGCTGCGGCGAGGTCCGGGGACCAGACGGAGGCGCCGAGTCCGACGTCGAGCGCGTTGGCCATGGCGACCGCCTCATCAACCGTGCTGTAGCGGATGATCGGCAGGGCGGGGCCGAACTGTTCCTCGGCCACCAGCGGGTTGTTGTTGTCGATGTCGGCCACGAGAGTGGCGGGGTAGAAGTGGCCGGGCTGGTCCGGGTCCGGGTTGCCGCCGATGAGGATCCGGGCGCCGGAGTCCCGGGCGGCTTCAACGAGCCCGGCCACGATGTCGTACTGTGCCCTGTTCTGCAGCGGGCCCAGGACGTTGTTCTCGTCGAGGCCCACACCCATCGGCATCGCCTTCGCCACGGCAGTGAGTTCCTCGCACACGGCGTCGTAGATGTCGTCGTGGACGTAGAGGCGCTTCAGAGCCGCGCAGGTCTGGCCGG
The DNA here is from genome assembly GCF_018613775.1 of Arthrobacter sp. ISL-69. Classification (NCBI taxonomy): domain Bacteria; kingdom Bacillati; phylum Actinomycetota; class Actinomycetes; order Micrococcales; family Micrococcaceae; genus Arthrobacter; species Arthrobacter sp. ISL-69. Next base: position 23,123 of record NZ_JAGGPO010000002.1, on the reverse strand, counting down.
TGTTGATGAAGGCGCCCCAGAACAGGCCTTCGGCAATGGCTTTCGGGTCCGCGTCGGGCAGGACGATGCCTGCATCGTTGCCGCCGAGCTCCAAGGTGAGGCGTTTGACGGTGTCCGCGGAGGACCTGATGATCGACCGGCCGGCGTCGGTGGAGCCGGTGAACATGACCTTGCCGATGGCCGGGTGTTCGGCCAGCCGGGCGCCCACCTCCCGGTCCCCGGAGACGACGGTCAGGAGGCCTTCGGGGAGTTCCTCGTTGAGGACCTTGGCGAGGGCCAGGACGGAAAGCGGGGTCATCTTGGAGGGCTTGACCACGACGGCGTTACCCATCCGGAGGGCAGGAGCGATCTGCCAGATGGTGATCATCATGGGCCAGTTCCAGGGGCCGATTGCTCCGACGATTCCGATGGGCTTGTAGTGCAGTTCGGCGTAGGTTTCGCCGTCGTCCACCACGACTTCCGGGTCGAGCGGCGTGGTGGCGGCGGCACGCAGCCAGGCGGCGCAGGCGCCGACTTCGAAACGTGCGTTGGGGCCGTTCAGGGGCTTGCCCTGCTCACGGGAGAGCAGCCGGGCGAGCTCTTCGGCGGAGCGTTCGACGGCGTCGGCCGCCTTGAGCAGCGCGGCGGACCGGGCTTCGTGGCCCAGGGCAGCCCACGCCGGCTGCGCGGCGCCGGCAGCCTTGATGGCGGCCTCGAGGTCCTCAACGGTGTGGACGGGGGCCTCGCCGACAGCAGTGCCGGTGGCGGGGTCAAGGATGGTCCGGGTTTCGCCGGTGGCCGGGGTGATCGAGGCCAGGAGGGCGTCGTAGGTTTCCAAGGGGTACTCCACTTCGAGTAGGCGATGCGCACCGGCCGGCGTGGCCTGAGGCTATGCCTCGAGTCTGCCCGGCCGCACTCAAGGGCGTCTTGGATATCCGCGAAGAGCTGTTGTGCGGGAGCGAACGCCTGCGCGTCCGGAGCGCACCTCGCCTGCTCGTCCGGGCACACCTTACGGTCGCGTCCCGGGGCCGATCCGGAGCAGGAGCACGTCGTGGACCTCGTCAAGGGACGCCGCAATGGCTGACCGATCGACGCCTGCCAGGTACTGGAGGACCAGGCCGTCGAGGGCGGCGAAGAGCGTGCGGGCCACCACACGCACGTTGGTTGTCAGGCCGGCGGCGCCGAGTCCGGCGGCCAGGGCATCGACATAGCTTTCGTAGAGTGCGGTAACCGCTTCGGAAAGCTCGGGCCGGCGCCGCGCCTCCAGGATCATCTCGTACTGGAACACCTGCAGTTCGGGTTCAGCCAGCAGTTCGTCCAGCAGCGTCTCGGTAAACGAGTGGCCCAGCGCGGCCGCCTCGCGCAGCCTGGAAGCACTGATGGACTGCTCAGTGGCCCAGCCCAGGGCCGCGGCGATCAGTGCGTCGCGGGTTCCGAAGTGGTGGGCAACGAGCGTGTTGTTGACGCCGGCTGCTTCCGCCACCGAGCGGTAGGTCAGCCCCCGCAGTCCCTTGCGTGCCACGACGGAGACGGCGGCGCGGAGCAAGGCCTCCTTGCCCGTTCCGTACTTTGACGGCGGGGCGGTGGCAGCGGATGACTTCATGAACCGAGTCTAGCCAGTGCCCAGCAGCCCGGGCGGCGTTATTGACTTAAACTATGCAAGTGCTTAGATTGATGTGATTGGTGATGCGGCTCACTTTTCAGCCCGCCCGCAGCCCCACCCCATCCCAACCCACACCCCGCCCGGCCGAACCGCCGGAGCGCGCCGTCAGCCCTGGAGCCAACGTGTCAGAATCCCCTGCTTTCACGACTTCGTCCGTCCTCGATCCGTCCAAAAATGAACCCTTCGAACTTGGCCAGGTCCAGTGGGTCCGCCGCCTGGGGGAGGGCGACCGTCCCGGCCTGGCCAGCGGCTACTGGCACGTGACGCCAGGGGAGGCGCCGGAGCCCTTCGACTTGCTGATCGAAGCCGATGAGACGATTTCCATCGTCGAAGGGCACCTGCGCATCGAGGTGGAAGGCGGGGAAACTTACGATCTCACCGCCGGCGGTGCCGCATCCTTCAACAGGGGTGCCCGCACCAGGTGGGCGGTCCTCGCTCCCACGGTCGAATTCTTTGTGTACTCCTAGGGGCCGGCGTGGAAAACGAACTGTACGACGTCGTCGTGGTGGGTGCGGGCTTCGCAGGTCTCACGGTAGCCCGCGAACTCAGCAGGCAGGGCCTGTCCGTCCACATCGTGGAGGCGCGGGACCGGATCGGGGGCCGGACCTGGCTGGACCACCGGCTGGGACGGGACCTGGAAATCGGCGGTACGTGGGTGCACTGGACCCAGCCGTATGTCTGGGCGGAGCTTACGCGCTACGGCCTGGACACCACGCCCAGCCCCGAGCCGGAGCGTGCATTCTGGTGGGCGGACGGCCGACGTCACGAGGGCGGGCCGGAGGAGTTGCTCGGGCTCATCGGCCAGACCAACGCGCTGCTGGTCCAGGACTCCCGCAAGTATTTCCCGGAGCCCTACCGGCCCCTGGCCAACGACGACTTCAAGGCGATCGACGACGTGTCCGTCCAGGAGAGGATCCGCGAGCAGTTCCCCGCCGGCGGACCACGGGACATCCTCGAATCCTTCTGGGCCCTGAACTTCAACGGTCCGCTGGACGACGCGGCCCTGACCCAGGCCCTCCGCTGGGTTGCCCTGACCAACGGCGACTGGGCGGTGAGCTTCGAAGCGTGCGCCACGTACAAGATCGTTGGCGGCACGGCCGCCCTGGCGGACGCGATGCTGGCGGACTCGGGGGCCAGCATCGAGCATGGTTTCACGGTTGAAGCCATCACGGATGACACGGCAACCGTGGGCATCCGCAGCACTGACGGGCTGACGGTCCGGGCCAGGACCGCGATTGTGACGGTTCCGCTCCACGCCCTCAAGACCATTGACTTTGAGCCGCCCCTGCCGCCGGCCAAGGCCGAAGGCGCGAGTCTTGGCCAGGTGTCCAAGGGTGCCAAGGTCTGGCTCAGGCTTCGGGGCGAACATGCGCCCTTCGTAGCGCTGGGCGGCGCCGACTGGCCCCTCAATTTTTTCCAGTTTGAGTACGCGCTCGACGGCGACACGATCGCCGTCGGGTTCGGTCCTGACGCGTCGAAGATTGACGTTGAGGACCCGGCGGCCGTCCAGGCGCAGCTGGAGCGCCTGGTGCCCGGCGCCGAGGTGGTGGACGTGGCCAGCCACAACTGGGTCGCGGATCCGCTGTCCGGTGAGACGTGGCCCATGCACCGCACCGGCTTCCTGTCGACCCATCTCCCCGCCATGCAGGCGGCGCATGGCCTGGTCCTGTTTGCCGGTTCCGATATCGCCAACGGCTGGTGCGGGTTTATTGACGGGGCAATCGAGAGCGGCATGGGGGCCGCCTTGGACGCTGCCATTGCGCTTAGGAACAACAACTGATCGCTGCAAGACAAACCGCCAGCCGGCGGCAAGTGCCATGCTGGAATTCACGGCGAACCCCGGCCGGGCCCGGCACCCTTCCCAAGCTCTCTCCCCGGAACACCCCAGCACATTCCCCAGCACTCATGACCGTTAAGAAGGATCCAATGAGTATTTCGAATCCCGAATCCCGGACCGCAGAACCCGGGTCCCGCCAGGAACACTCCACTGCACTGCGCGCAGGCAGCATCGGCGTCCTGGGCATCCTGTTCTTTGTCCTGTCCGCGCAGGCACCGCTGACCGGAATCGTCGGAGCAGCACCGCTCGCGGCCGCACTCGGCAACGGTGCCGGCGCCCCGGGCGCCTACCTTGTCGTCGGCATCGTCATTGTGATCTTCGCCGTCGGCTTTGTGGCCATGAGCCGCAAGGTACAGACCAACGGCGCCTTCTACGCCTACGTCACCGCAGCGTTCGGACGCAAGATCGGTGCCGGCGCTGCCTGGTTAGCCCTGCTGGCCTACAGCACGGTGCAGGCGGCAATGTACGGATTGTACGGAGCGGCCTTCTCCGGCCTGCTGGCCTCCGCCGGGATTGCGGTTCCGTGGTGGCTGCTCGCGCTGGTCACGATGGCCGGCGTCCAGGTCCTGGGATCCATGAACATCGAGCTGGGCGCCCGCGTCCTTGCCGTACTGGTGGGCCTGGAAGTGGCCATTCTCCTGATGTTCGGTTTCTCTGTCCTGTTCAAAGGCGGCGGCCCGGAGGGGCTGGACTTCGCAGCCTCGTTCGCGCCGGAAGCCATCGCCAGCGGAGCTCCCGGGGTTGCCATCATGTTCGCGGTGGCCTCCATGTTCGGCTTCGAATCGACGGCCATCTACTCCGCCGAGGCCAAGGACCCGCACCGGACCGTTGCGCGGGCCACCTATCTCTCCGTGGGCATCATCGCCGTCTTCTTCTCCTTCATCACCTGGATGCTGGTCAGCTTCTACGGTCCGTCCCAAGTCGTCGGCGCAGCAGGGGCAGCCCTCGAATCCGGCGACGCGACCTCGTTCGTGATCGGCCCGATCGTTGAGATGTTCGGACCGTGGGCCGGAGTGACCGCCGGCGTCCTGCTGGTGACGTCCCTGCTGGCCGGCATCATCGCGTTCCACAACGGCATCAACCGCTACCTCCACTCGCTGGCGCTGCGTGGCTCCATGCCCGCCGTCATCGCCAGGACCAACAAGCACCGTGCGCCTGCCACTGCGGCCTGGATCCAAACGGTGGTCGCCGCACTGCTCGTGTCGCCGTTTGCGCTGCTGGGACTGGACCCGGTGCTGACGCTCTTCTCCTGGTTCAGCGGCCTTGCCGTCGCGGCACTGCTGGTGCTGTACATGCTGTCCTCCCTCGCCGTCGTCGGCTACTTCCGCCGGGAACGCGTGACCGGACGGCAGTGGCAGACCTTCATCGCCCCGGTGCTCGCGTCCGTGCTGCTGGCGTGGGTGCTCTACCTGGTGGTCAGCAACTTCACGTCCCTCATCGGCGGAAGCGCCGAAACGGCCGTTGGCCTGCTGGTGGCCGTCCCCGTGATTTTCCTGGCCGGAGTGCTGGTCGAGATCCGGGTGGAGAAGCGGGCCCGGAACCTAGACCTTGAGTTCGCCGGGTAACGGACTTTCGACGGCGACGGCGACGGCGGCGACGGCGGGGCGGGCGGCGGTTTGGTGCCGCCCGCGCCAGGCGAGGCCGCCGGCAAGCAGCAACAGCGCCAGCAGCGACACGGCCGCTCCCGCGGCAATCTCCGGTTCGCCGGGCCACCGGCCGGTCAGTCCCATAAATGCCGGCACCGTGGCAGAGGCCTGGCTGGTGAGGACAAGGGACCAGCCGATGAGCGGTGTGAGGCGCTCCATGCCCAGCGCAAGCTGAAGGTAGAACAGCAGCCACAGGTAGGTCCAGCACAGCCAAAGGACGGCCAGCAGCGGGTCCTCCCCGGACCAGGCTGCGGCAAGCAGGAGGCCGCACAGGCCCACCATCCCGCAGAACCAGCCGAGCCCCCTGGACCCGAGCCCCAGCAGGAAATCCAGGCCGACGTACACGTAGGTCAGTCCAAACAGGAACATCCCGGATGCTCCGAGGAGCAAATGCAGGCCGCCGTCGCCAGTAATCCCAAGGTACGTGACGCCGAGGACCAACTGGGTGCCGCCGATGACCAGGCTGAATACGGCAGCGTCCCGGCGGGGGAGGAGATCCAGCGCCGCAAGGCCGTTGAGCAGCAGCGCGGCTCCGGAGAGAAGCAGGCAAATGTGGGCCATCAGAAATCCCTCGCCGGAGCCGGAACCGCGGCCGTAACTTTCGTTTCATGGAAATTAAATGTCACAATACGGAGGTTAGCGGAAGGCTGATTGGGCATGCGTGGCCCGCGCAGTCACAAATGGATATGTTGAAGTTTCAATAAAAGGGTGCCGGCGCGGCGTATGCCGGAGACTTTCCGCGCCCGGTTCGACTTGAGGAATCATCATGGATGCACGGCTCGAGGTCATCAGGGACACCGTCCTGGCCAGGAACCCCGGAGAAGCCGAGTTCCACCAGGCCGTGACCGAGGTGTTCGATAGCCTCGGCCCGGTCCACGACCGCCACCCCGAATTCCTTGAAGGCGCGGTGCTGGAGCGGCTGTGCGAGCCCGAACGCCAGATCATCTTCCGGGTGCCGTGGACGGACGACTCCGGCCGGGTGCAGATCAACCCGACGTGCCGGCGGGCGACATCGGCGTGGGCGGCCGCGAAATCGGCTACCTCTTTGGCCAGTACAAGCGCATCACCAACCGCTACGAATCCGGCGTCCTGACCGGCAAGGGCATCTCCTGGGGCGGCTCGCTGGTGCGGCCCGAAGCTACCGGCTTCGGCACGGTGATCTTCACCGGGGAGATGCTGAAGACCAGGGGCTCGTCCTTCGACGGTCAGCGCGTGGTGGTCTCCGGCTCCGGCAACGTGGCCATCAATGCCATCGCGAAGGCCCAGGCGCTTGGCGCCACCGTAGTGGCCTGCTCCGATTCCTCCGGCTACATCGTGGACGAGGCGGGAATCGACGTCGGCCTGCTTCGCCGGATCAAGGAAGTGGAACGCGGACGCCTCAAGGACTATGAGGTCCGCCGCCCCGGAGTCTCCTATGTCGACGGCGGCTCGGTGTGGGACGTTGACGCCACGGTGGCGCTGCCGTGCGCCACCCAGAACGAGCTCGACGGCGACGCTGCCGCCCGGCTGGTCCGCAACGGGCTGCTCGCCGTCGGTGAAGGCGCCAACATGCCGTCCACCCGGAAAGCCGTGGCGGTGTTCCAGGAAGCCGGTGTGCTGTTCGCGCCGGGCAAGGCCGCCAATGCGGGCGGCGTGGCCACATCAGCCCTCGAGATGCAGCAGAACGCGAGCCGCGACTCCTGGTCCTTCGAGCACACCGAGCAGCGCCTCGCGGACATCATGGTGGGCATCCACGACCTCTGCGCCCAGACCGCCGACGAATACGGCGAGCCCGGCAACTACGTGCTGGGCGCCAACATCGGCGGCTTCGTCAAGGTTGCCGACGCCATGCTCGCGCAGGGCCCGATCTAGGCGCTCTGGCGCCCTGGCGCAGGGCCTGGTCTAGGCGCCGCGCCGCCAGTCGCTGGGGGATTCGCCGAAAGCGTCCCGGAAGGAGCGGCTGAAATGCGCCGCGTCCAGGAATCCCCAGCGGGCGGCGACGGCACCGACGGACGTCCCGGTGTGCAGCGGGTCCCTCAGGTCGCGCCGGATGCGGTCGAGCCGCTGGCTCCGGATCCAGCTGGCCACGGTGGCGCCGGACTCATGGAAGACATTGTGCAGATGCCGCGTGGAGATGAAGTGTGCCGCCGCGATGCTGGCCGGTGACAGCTGCGGATCGGCCAGGTTGGCCTCGATGTATTCGCGGACCGACGTGGCCAGCAGCACCTGGGGCTTCATGCTGTCCGCCGCCATGTCCAGTTCCGAGTGAAGCATCGTTGAGACAAGATCAAGGGCGTTGGCGGCAAGTCGGGACCCGCTGGGGCCGCTGAGCAGCTCGGGGTTGGCCGCGAGCTGGGCAATGAACGGGCCAACGATGCCGGTCACGCCACTGCCGCCGGCCAGGCAGACCGCGGAAAGCTGGCCCACGTAGTCCGGCGGGAGCGTCAGTGCGTCGTGGGGGAACATCACCACCATCATCCGTGCCTGCTCTTCGAAGGCGAGCGTGTACGGCCGGTTCGTGTCGTAGATGGCGAGGTCGCCGGGGCGCAGCACAGCCTCGCGGTTGTCCTGGATGAGGAGGCCGGTGCCTTCCAGCTGGAGATTGAGCTTGAAATAGCGCTGGTCGGACTGCGCCAGCAGGGCCGGTGTGCGGTGGACGCTGTGGGACGTGGCCGAGACCTCCACGACGCCCATGCGGTCCAGCACGCGGGACCGCATCCGGCCGCGGAATGTGTCCGGGTGGTCGGTCTCCGCCGCCAGTGGCACAAAGGACTCCGCCACGAGGTGTCGCCAGTGGTCAAACGACGTGGCCACGCTGGAGGTGAGGTCCTGGCCCGCGGGGCGGGCGGTAGTTGCAGACATGGATGTTCCTGACGCCGGTCGGCCATCTGTATGTTGTCCCCCAAGGCTGTGTCCTACGACACAGTCATTTCAGGTTAGCGCCGAACTTCCGCCATGTCATTCTTTTTTCGACAGTTGTCGAAAAAAGATTATCCGCCGGCCGCAAGCAGCGTCAGGAAGGCGTCCAGCTGGTCAGCCAGGCCCGGATCCGCCCGGCCTTCGGGGGCGAGGGCGGCGGCAATCTGCGCGCCGAGCAGCATGTTCAGCAGGTGGCCGGCGACGGCTGAGTCGTCGACGGCGGCGCTGACGGTTCCGTGCTCTCTGGCCTCGGCCAGGTATCCCAGGATGGAGGCGTGCCACTGCTCCATGGACTCGCGGTGGATGGCGGCCTTCCCGGGATCGTTGATGGCCTTTTGCCAGAACGGAACGACGATCCGCGCTTCATTGACGCGCTCGGAATCCAGCGGCAGCACCTCAACGCAAAACGCCTTCAGTGCCGGAATCCCGGCCTTGCCCGCGGTCACTTCCCTGATCCGCTCGTTGGTCCGGTTGAAGACGTGCCCGAACGCGAATGTCAGCAGGGTGTCCTTGGTGGGAAAGTATGGCTTCAGGGCACCGTTGGCGAAGCCGGCCTCCAGGGCGATCTCCCGCATGGTGGCGCCCTCAATGCCCAGCCTGGCGATGATCCGCCAGGTTGCATCCACCAGTTCCAGCCGACGCTCGTCATGGTCAACAATCTTTGGCACGCTGGCGCTCCCCCGGAACTTTTTTGTGTCGAACCCTTGTGGTCCATCTTACGGACGGTTTATTCTCTACAACTATAGAAAATAAAAATCCGACCTGCCAAGGTCCCGGACAAAAGGCCGTCATGACACCCTCCATAACTGACACGCTTACGCCGTACCGCCTTGCAACGGGCGCTGAAATCACCGAGGTCCAGGGCATTCTTCGCGCCGGGGGACTGCTTGGCCCGGAGAAGCGGATCGCCTACCTCGGCCTGCTGGACCCGACCCGGGACGCGGCGCCGGATGCGGAGGACCGGCGCTTCCGGGTGTTCATCCACGATGTGTCCGGCGGACGCCCTCTGGACGTAACTGTCTCCGCCACGGGCGGCGCGGTGACCTCCGCCGTCGAACTCGACACCGCAGTAACGGGCGAACTGCCCGTCCTGGAAGATGAATTTGAAGTCGTCGAGGAACTCCTGGCGTCCGACGAACGCTGGCTCAAGGCCCTCGCGGACCGCGGGCTGGACGTCGGCAAGGTCCGCGTTGCGCCGCTGTCCGCCGGCGTCTACGAATACCCCGAGGAGAAGGGCCGCCGCATCCTCCGCGGACTGGCCTTTGTGCAGGAGTTTCCCAAGGACAGCGCCTGGGCGCATCCGGTGGACGGCCTCGTGGCGTACGTCGACGTCGTCAGCAAGGAAGTCACGCAGGTCCTGGACCTGGGGGCCGTCCCGGTTCCGGCGGAGCACGGCAACTACACCGATCCGGAACTCACCGGCCCGTTGCGCACCACCCAGAAGCCCATCAGCATCACCCAGCCCGAAGGACCCAGCTTCACGGTCACCGGCGGCAACCACGTTGAGTGGGAAAAGTGGAGCGTCGACGTCGGCTTCGACGTCCGCGAGGGCGTGGTGCTGCACAACCTCGCCTTCCAGGACGGCGAGCGGAAGCGCCCCATCATCAACCGGGCCTCCATTGCCGAGATGGTGGTTCCCTACGGCGACCCGTCCCCGATCCGGTCCTGGCAGAACTACTTCGACACGGGCGAATACCTTGTGGGCCAGTACGCCAACTCGCTCGAACTGGGCTGCGACTGCCTCGGTGAGATCACCTACCTCAGCCCGGTGATCAGCGACGCGTTTGGCAACCCGCGCGAAATCCGCAACGGCATCTGCATGCACGAAGAGGACTGGGGCATCCTGGCCAAGCACAGCGACCTCTGGTCCGGCATCACCTACACCCGCCGCAACCGCCGGCTGGTGATCTCCTTCTTCACCACCATCGGCAACTACGACTACGGCTTCTACTGGTACCTCTACCTCGACGGCACCATTGAATTCGAGGCCAAAGCCACCGGCGTCGTGTTCACCAGTGCCTTCCCCGAAAGCGGCTCGGACAACATTTCCCAGCTGGCCCCGGGGTTGGGCGCACCGTTCCACCAGCACCTCTTCAGCGCGCGGCTGGACATGGCCGTCGACGGCTTCACCAACCGGGTTGAGGAGGAGGACGTGGTCAGGCAGCCCATGGGCGAAGGAAACGAACGCGGCAACGCGTTCTCGCGGAAGCGGACTGTCCTGGCCCGAGAGTCAGACGGCGTCCGCGAGGCCGACGCCCGCACTGGCCGAACCTGGATCATTTCCAACCCGGAATCGCGCAACAGGCTGGGCGAACCCGTGGGCTACAAACTGCATGCCCAGAACCAGCCCACGCTGCTTGCCGATCCGGAGTCCTCCATCGCCCGCCGGGCGGCGTTCGCAACCAAGGACTTGTGGGTCACGCGGTTTGCGGAGGACCAGCGTTACCCCACGGGGGATTTCGTGAACCAGCATTCCGGCGGTGCCGGCCTGCCGGCGTACATTGCCCAGGACCGGGAGATTGACGGCCAGGACATCGTGGTGTGGCACACCTTCGGGCTGACCCACTTCCCCCGGATCGAGGACTGGCCGATCATGCCCGTGGACACGGTGGGCTTCAAGCTGCGCCCGGAAGGCTTTTTCGACCGCAGCCCCGTGCTGGATGTGCCGGCGGGTTCGCCGCCGGCCGCCGGCGGCCACTGCCACGGCTAGGCCCGCGCCATGACAGCCCTGCGGGGATGGGGCGCTGCCGGCCCCATCCCCGGGCCCCTCCGGCCAAAACCTGTCCTCCGGCCGCGGCCCGTCTTCCATCCGCGCATGGTTGCCGCGGCGACTGCCGCCTCCTGCCTGGTGCATCTCTGGCTCGTCGCGGGCAACCACCACGGGCCCTGGCTGAAACTGCTGATGCTCGCGATGGTGGGAGTCTGCCTGCCGTGTGCCGTGCATATCTGGCGCGACGGCCGGGTGGGTTCCCTGCGGCAGGTGATGGCATGCGGGCTGGCGATGACGGTGCTGCACGCCGTCCTGCTGCTGGGAGCGGCCGGTTCCGGCAGCGGGGCATCCGGCCACAGCCACGGGGCGGCCGCGCTTCCGGCGGCAGCTGCCGGATCCGCGGCCGGTTCGGCCGCTGGCGGGCTGCTGGCCGTCATTGCCCTGGAAATTACGACGGCGCTGCTCGCCGCCACGCTGCTGGCCCGGCTCCGGCGGCGGTGACTTGGGGGACCTGGGACTTAGGGGACCGGTTACTTAGCGGACCGGGTTGCCCAGTTCGCGCAGCGGCGTCTTGTGGGTTTCGCGGGCCCACAGTGCACCGGCGACCGCCAGCAGTGACGACGCCGCAACGATCCACGCCGCCGGACCCCAGTTGGCCTTGGCGGCACCCACAAGCGCGGTTCCCAGCAACGGCGTGAAACCGGCGCACAGGATGCCGACCTGCAGTCCGATGGCCATGCCCGAGTAGCGTACCTTCACGTTGAACAGCTCGGAGAACCACGCAGGGTAGATCGCGTTGGACATGGCGTAAGTGCCGGCGGTGATCAGGGTGCTGGCGAGGAAGATCATCGGAATGTTGCCGGTGGAGATGACCGAGAAGTACACGAAGATCATGGCGCCGGATCCGAGGACTCCGGCGATAAAGACCGGACGCCGGCCGAACTTATCCGACAGCGCTGCCATGAGGGGCTGGGTGGCGATGGCGATGACGTTGCCGAGGATGCTGACCCAGAGCATGGTGGAGGCAGGGACGCCGACTGAGACGGCGTAGGCCAGGCCGAAGGACTGCATAAAAGTGTTGGTGACGGTCTCGAAGGACATCAGGGCCACCTGGAAGAAGTGGGCCGGGTGCGTTTTGAACATCTTGGCGAAGGGCAGCTTCACCAGTTCGCCGTGATCGTGCTTCTCCTCGAAGACCTCTGGTTCCTCCAGAGAACGGCGGACCATGTACGCCACGAAGAGCACGATGACGGAGAGCCAGAACGGGATGCGCCAGCCCCATGCGAGCCGGTCAGCCTCGTTCATGGCGGCCACCGGCAGGAAGGCCAAGGAGGCCAGCACGATGCCGAAGGAAATGCCGCTCATGGCGAAGCTGGCAAAGAAGCCCCGCCGGCCGGCGGGGGCTTCCTCCGTGGTCAGGGCCGAGGCTCCCGCGGTTTCTGCGCCCGCCGAGAGGCCTTGCATGAGGCGGAGCAGCACCAGCAGGGCGGGCGCCCAGTAACCGGCGGTGTTGAAGTCCGGCAGGACACCGATCAGGAACGTGGCAGCACCCATGAGAACGAGGGTGAGGACCAGGGTTGCCTTGCGGCCGATCTTGTCGCCGAGGTGGCCAAAGAAGACTGCGCCAAAGGGGCGGGCTACGTAGGCCACGCCGAAGGTGGCAAAGGAGGCGAGCAGCGCCACGGTGGCCTCACCCGACGGGAAGAAGATCTTCGAAAAGATCAGCGATGCTGCCGTGGCGTAGATGAAGAAGTCGTAGTACTCAAGGGCACCGCCGAGGAATGCTGCCAGCGCGGCCTTCTTGGCCCGCTTGAGCTTGCGCTGCGCCTCTGCGATCTCGGCCGTGGTTGCAAGATTGGTCATTCTGATGGTCCTTCCACACTGAAAGACAGTTGCTCCGGTGCATGGATGCGATCTGATTTGTGCGCATTACGAACAGCTGTGCGATATGCGACTATGGAATAGCGTACCGCAGAGTGAGGTGCCTCACAACGCCTCCCGACTGCGTCTCCCAACTGAGAGGTGCCACCATGGAAATTCCGCGGCGGGTTATCCGGATATGATCGGAATAAGCCTGCGGCCAAGCGCCCGCGGGGGCCGACGATGAGCTTCAGGGAGGGCAATCGATTCCATGGCGGAGCAACCCGCGTACTTCGTGAAGTCGGTGGAGAAGACCTTTGACGTGCTGCGGGCCTTCACCCCGGACGAACCCCGCCTGACCGTCTCGCGGGTCGCCGCGAAGTCGGACATGACCAGGGCCTCCGCCCGGAGGTTCCTCCTGACGCTGGCGGATCTGGGCTACCTTCGCGCCGACGGCGCCTACTTCGAACTGACGCCCAGGTCGCTGGACATCGGGCAGTCCTTCCTGGCAAACCTGGCGCTCCCCAGGATCGCGGAGCCGCACCTCAAGTCGCTTGCCGCGGACCTCAACGAGACAACGTCGCTGTGCATCCTCGACGGCACGGACGTTGTCTATGTCGCGTGCGTACCGTCACCACGGCTCCTGAGTGTCTCCATCAGCGTGGGCACCAGATTCCCGGCCTGGGCCACGTCCATGGGACGGGTGCTGCTGGGTGCGCAGTCCGACGCCGAGCTGCGAACGTACTTCGATTCCGTCCAGCTGCAGCGGTTCACCGAGCGCTCGATCGGAACCCTCGACCAGCTGCAGGCCGAAGTGGAACAGGCCCGGGCCAAGGGATGGTCCATGGTTTCACAGGAGCTGGAGGAAGGGCTCCGCGGAGTCGCCGTCCCGGTCTGGCGCGGCCACGACGTCGTCGCCGCCGTCAACGTGTCCCTGCAGACCCACAGGGCGCCCGCGGACGCGATCGAAAAAACAGTCGTCCCGCTCCTGCAGGATGCCGCACGGCGGATCGGCCACGATTACGGCGGACGCGCCACTGAACCACACAACACTTCAACCCGGGGATGAAATGATCACACGCACTGACGTCGATGAAGCCGCTGCCAGGATTGCGGGGCTGGTGCGCCGCACGCCCGTCATCGAAGCGGACAGTGGGAGCTTTCCGGGGAACGTCTGGCTGAAGTGCGAGTTCATGCAGCACACCGGAACGTTCAAGGCCCGGGGTGCGTTCAACCGGGTGCTTGCCTGCCGCGAGCGGGGGGAGCTGAAGGAGGACGTGGGCATCGTGGTGGCCTCCGGCGGCAACGCGGGCCTCGCCAACGCCTATGCCGCGGCCCGGGCCGGAGTGCCGGCCGCAGTTTTTGTCCCCGAGACCGCTCCCGCCATGAAGGTGAAGAAGCTCCGGGAATCCGGAGCATCCGTCATCCAGCGGGGTGCTGAATACGCCGTTGCCTACGACGCCGCCATCGCGTATGCGGCTGAAACCGGCGCCGTGTACTGCCACGCCTACGACCAGCCGGAGATCGCCGCAGGTGCCGGCACCGTCGGTTCGGAACTCCTGGAACAGCTGGGCGGCCTGGACACCGTGCTGGTGGCGGTGGGCGGCGGGGGACTGATGGCCGGGATCGCGGCCGCCGTCGAAGGCCTGGCCAATGTGGTGGGCGTGGAGCCCGCCGCGGCTCCCACTCTCCACGCCGCGCTGAAGGCGGGAGAACCGGTGGATGTTGCCGTCGCCGGCGTCGCCGCCGACTCACTCGGGGCACGGCGGATCGGACAGATCGGCTATGACGTCGCGGTCAGGACCGGTGTGAAGAGCGTGCTGGTGTCCGACGACGAGATTGTCGCCGCGCGCTCGCAGCTGTGGGCCGACTACCGGATGGTCGTGGAGCACGGCGCGGCGTCAACCTTTGCCGCCCTGACCTCGGGGGCCTACGTCCCGGCGGACGGTGAACGCGTTGCCGTGATCCTGTGCGGCGCCAATACGGACCCGTCCACCGTCTGATTTTCCAAGCCAAACCTCAGCGCTCAGATCGCTGCGCGGCCTCCGGGCCGGGCCGAGATCCGCTTTGGTTCCTTGCGGTCCCGGCGGGCATAGACGCGGGACCGCTGGCTGGACAGGGCGAGGATGAGCAGGATGTCCAGTGTGAGGCCGGGGAGGTTGGTCTGCAGGGTGACGCCGGGACCTCCGTTGGCCACATCGATGACCTGCAGGCCGATCGCGACGGTGCTCACGGCCATGGTAAGCGTGCGCGCCCAGTTCCGTCCCAGGAAAACGAGCCAGGCCAGCAGCAGTTCGGCGAGCGCAAAGAGCACCACGACGGCCAGGCCGGCGTAGAGCACCAGCTGCGCCTGGTCCGCGGTCAGCCCTGAGCCGGAGCCATTGCCGGAGCCTCCAGCGGGCTGAAGGAGCGGTTCCAGGTGCTCTTCGGGGAACAGCACGAAGGACATGGCGAGAGCGGCCGCCGCCAGTGCGCGGCCGGCGACGAGGGCGGCGCCGATGATGGTGGGGGCGGGGCGCCTGTTCCGGCTGTCGCTCGGGAGCCGGGGAACGGCCACGCCGAGCACCGGTGTTCCGCGCAGGTCAACGATGGGAAGGTCGCCATCGGTGGCGATTTCATCGCCGCCGCCGTTGCGGGTGTGGTAGCCGGTGGAGAAGTCCCGGATCACCCGGACGGCAGCCGACGGGTCGGCGTCGGAAACGGACCTGACGATATGGTCGCGTTCATCGTCCGTGTGTTCGTCGATCTTGTGCGTGATCTGGAGCGTGAACAGCGAAAAGCCGACGCTGCGGTCGTAAGTACCGGCGGCCAGCCAGTCCACGGCCACGCCGCCGGGGAGCAGCCAGCCGGGCGGGCAGTGCCAGAAGCGGACGTGGTGCCGTTTGCCGGGGCTTCCGTCCACTTCCTGCTGGTACGCGAAGTCCTGCTGGCGGCCGAACAGGAAGAGGGGGCTGACCGGAGCCTCAAGGTAGCTGCGGCGCAGGACCGTGGACGTGATGATCCTCCAACTGCTGGCCAGGGTCATGTCATCGGCGACGGTCCAGCCCGCCAGTCGCATGACCCGGTGGAGCTGTCCTTCGGAACCGAGCAGGGCAACGTTGACGGGATCCCCGAGCAGGCCGTCGCTGGTGCGGGCGCGTCCGATGAAGTAATCGGGCACGTACACGCGGGTCAGGATGGAGTGGAGCCGGGGCAACACGAGGTAGGCGAGCATCGCCCAGAAGATGAACGTGAACCAGATCTGGCCCCAGCCCCACTGGAAACTGAGCTCAACGAGAAGATAGGTCAACCAGACGGCGGCGACACCACCGACCAGGAAGAAGATCCTGTCCCATACGGTATCCAATGCGGTGCGCGATACGCCCGCGACAGGGACCTTCACCGCAGGCCTGGTCATGAGCAAAATGATACTGGAGCCGGTAGTTGGTTCCGTGGGCGCAGCGGCCCGGGCTCAGATGCATGGTGATCCCCCCAGAGAATCGTGTGGTTAGTCCAGCGGAAGCGTGACCGTGACGCAGGTTCCCTTGCCGGGGGCTGCGTCGACGGTTACGGTGCCGCCGGCTTCGTGGACCGCGATGGACATCAGGAGCAGTCCGAAGCCCTGCTGCCGGTTGCCGGTGTGGTCGTTGCGGTCAAACCCGGCGCCGTTGTCGGCCACTATCAGCCGGATGCCGTGGTGCACTGCAGCGAGCCGGACGGTCAGTTCGGTGGCGCCCGCGTATTTGAGTGCGTTGCTGAGGGCTTCCTGGGCAACGTGGTAGAGCAGCGCGGCACTGCCGGCCGGTATCTCGATGCCGTGGTGCGGGGTCTCCCACCGGACCGAGGTCCCCTGCTCCCGGAGCGGGGCGGCGAGCCGGTCTATGCAGCCGGCGAGCCCGAGGGCGTGGAAATCCACCGGACTCTGATCGGTGATGACACCGTGGATCGCGGTGACCTCGTTATCAGCTGGAGCCTTTTTCATGGCTAGTCCTGCTTCCTTGCAGCCTGTGATGCTTTCTTCTCACGGGTGCTGGGTTCCCGCCTGGATGTTATGACTCAAGGGTGGAACGAAAGAATCAGGGACTCCGCGAGGTTGACGCAATTTTGGCTCAAGTTCCAGGGTCACTGGCCCGAAGGATGAATCTGCTGGCTTTGAGGTTGAGCTCAGGCAGAAATGGCAGCCATTGACACCGGTGCGCCGCGGCGCGTGGATAGGGTGACAGGCATGGAACCACTTCTGAAATCAATGCGGCATTGGGGCGCCCCTGTGGCGGCCGTTCTTTTCTTCGCACTGTGGTGCGTTGGCGAAGCAGGAAGGATGGGGCCGTGGCCCGGACTCAACGTCTGGCCAGGAACAGTGCCGCTGGCGCTGATGACGTTGGCCATCGCCGTGTCGGTGTGGCAACCTCTCGCCTCCCTCGCCCTGACGGCGCTCCTGCTGATCGGCCAGTTCCTCTACGTCATCCCGGCGATGTATTCGAACCACTGGGCAATTTACATCGGATCGTTCATTGCCCTGGCATTCATCCTGTGGACCGCGGGCAAACGGACAGTCATCATTGCCGTTTCGGCCAACGCGGTCTTTATCGTGGCCATGACGTTCCTGATGATCTCCTGGCGGTACAGCTACGGCGTGGGCTGGTTCTACCCCCTGTACGGCGGCGACCGCGTGGCCCTCCAGGTCCACGGCTGGCAGCTCGTCTCCGTCCTGACACTCATCGCCGCGGGCTGCGCCGCCGTCGGCCTCGCTCTAAAGCTGTACCAGGAACGCGGCAGCCTGTTCCACGCCCGGAACATTGCCCAGGCGGGCCTGAAGGAAGCGGAAATCGACCTCATCGTGGAGCAGGAACGGACGCGCATTGCCCGGGATCTTCATGATGTCCTGGCCCATTCCCTGGCAGTCATCGCGGCCCAGGCCGACGGCACGCGCTACCTGAGTTCAGACCAGCCCAAGGCCGTGCTCAACGCCCTGGAGAATATCGCCAGCTCAGCCCGCGGTGCCCTCGTGGACGCGCAGCGCGTCATCGAAGGCGTCCGCGACGACGGCATGGTTGCGCCCCAGCCCCGGCTCAGTGACGTGGCCCCGCTGGTCGCCAGGATGCGGCAGGGCAGCCTGGCGATCCACCGCAGCGAATCGGGCTCTCCGGTAGAGCTGACCGCCGGCCAGGAGCTGGCCGTGTTCCGGATCGTCCAGGAGTGCCTCACCAACGCACTGAAGCACGGCGGCCGCGGCACCGCTGTTCGGCTTCATTTTGACTGGAGCGGTCCCGGGCTGGCGCTGCATGCGGCGTCAGCGTTGGCGGCCGCCGGGACGGCAGGTGAAGCTGACGGCCCCGAGCGGGTGGGGCGGGGTATACCCGGTATGCGGGAGCGGGCGCACTTGGCCGGGGGCTGGTTAACGGCCGGGCCGGATGGCGAGCAATTCCGGGTGACAGCATTCGTCCCGTACGGGCTGCACGCCGCTGGTGCCGGCGGCGCGGATGACCGGGAGGCCACAGGACCGGAACGGGCGGAACTGGAAGCGGCGCCACTCGAAGACGCCCGGCCGGAAGCGGCCGTCCGTGGCTGATGCCGCAGGGCGCATCTCGGTGGCGCTCGTGGACGACCAGCCCCTCTTCCGGGCCGGAATCCGGATGCTCATCGAGAGCCAGGCGGACATGGAGCTTTCGGGGGAGGCGGGCGACGGCGAAGAGGCAGTGGCGCTCGCGATGGAACGGAACCCTGACGTCATGCTGATGGACCTGCGGATGCCAGTGCTCGACGGGGTCACCGCCACACAGCGCATCCTGCAGCAGGCGGGTTCCGAAGGCGGGATCAAGCCAAAGATCATCGCCCTGACCACCTTCAACCGCGACCAGGCGGTGGTGGACGCCGTCCAGGCCGGGGCCAGCGGATACCTGCTCAAGAGCGCGGAACCTGAATTCCTCCTGGCGGCCATCCGCACTGTCCACTCCGGCTACTCCGTCATCGCGCCAGGCTCCGTCCATGAGCTTTTTCAGCATGCAGCCCGCACCTTGCCCTCCGCGGGACCGGACCTCTCCGTCCTCGAGGTGCTGTCAGCGCGTGAACGCGATGTCTTCCTGCTGGCGGCCAAGGGTCTGGCAAACGCTGAAATGGCTGACAGCCTGTTCGTCTCCGAGGCCACCATCAAAACGCACCTGCGCAGCGTGCTGGACAAGCTGGGACTCCGCACCAGGCTCCAGCTCGTTGCCTTCGCCTACGAACGGCGGCTGCTGGGGTAGGGCGTGGCTTGAAGCCCCGGCGCACGGTGTCAGTCGATGCAGAGCCGCAGCACAATCCGGGCGTCGGCCTTAATGTCAGGGGTGGCTGTCATGCTGTGGGTATGGACAGCAGCGCAGCAGTGGAGACGTTGGAGGACATCAGTGCCTCCGCCGCTGCGCTGGCTGTTGCGATCCGCCAACGAACGCACCACCCGAGTCAGGGTGGTGCTGGCCCGCTTCGGGAACTGGCGGACGTGTTTCTTGACGGGCTGGCCGAGGCGGCCAGGATGGAGGCCCGAACGGCCGCCCTGAAAGTGCGCTTGGCCGCCGGATACGCCATCGCCGCCGGGGCCTTGGCGCCGCCGGCTGTGTCCCCTCAGGACAACGCCGCACGGGAAATGTCCGTGACCGCCGAGGTCGCCTGCGCACTGACCATCAGCGAACGCAGCGCCGGTGCCCTGCTGTCCGAGGCCAGCACCCTGACCACGGTGTTGCCACTGACTTTGGCCGCGCTGCAGGCCGGCACCGTGTCGTGGCAGCATGCCAGGGTGTTGTGTGATGAAACCACCGGGCTGGAACCCTCGGCCGTGGCGGCGCTGGAGGCGCATTTCCTGGACCCGGACACCCCGAACCCGGCGCGGGGCTGCCCGGCCGGGGACCTGACGCCCGCACGGTTCCGGGCAAAGGCACGCACCTGGCGGGAGCGGCACCACCCGGTGAGCCTCGAAGCACGCCACCGCAGGAGCGCCGCGGACCGGCGGCTGGAGTACTTCCCGGACCGGGACGGGATGGCCTGGCTGTCCGCCTACCTTCCCGCCGATACCGCGGCCGGGATCTGGGACCGGACCACCACCGCCGCACGCGCACTCCAAGGCCCCGCCGAACCCCGCACGCTCACCCAACTGAGGGCCGATGTTGCCGCGGCGTGGTTACTCATGCCAGCAAACGCGGTTGACGGGGCTGACGGTGCCCCTGCGGGTTCCGGGCGGACAGGTGATGTCCCGTCACCTGGGGCGCAGGTCCTCGTCACCGTTCCGGTGTTCTCGTTGCTTGGCCTGACCGGGGAACCGGCCGTGACGGACGCTGCCCATTCCCGGGCTGCAGCAACCACTCCCTGGACAACGACGCGGATCACCTCCTGGCCTGGTCTGACGGCGGCGGAACCGGAATCAGCAACCTCGGCCAGCCATGCCGGAGGCACCACCGGCTAAAACACGCCACAGCATGGAAACCGATTGGAGCCACCCGCGACAACCCGCCCGGCTGGACCTCACCCACGGGACGCTCCTACCGCAGCGAACAACAGGACTGGGAACCGCCCGACTGGCCGGACTGTGTGGGCGAAGGCCGAAATTGGGAGCTGCCCGACTGGCCGGACCTGACGGACCGACCAGGCAGTCCCGCGGGCTCAGTGGGTCTGGGTCTGTCATTGCCTGTGGATCCCCTGCCTGTGGATCCCTTGCCCGGCTGGGCGCAATTCACGGCGGCCTAGGATCGCCCGTGCCTCGGATACCTTGGCTGCCTCGGACTATGGCTCCGAACTATGGCCCGCCGCCGGGCTACGTGGGATTCTTAAGCTTGGCGGAGGGAAGCACCGTGACTCCCAAGCAACTGATACTTATAGTGGCTGCCACCGTGGGCGTCCTGGCCCTGGTGCTGATCTCGATCGACTGGCGGCCGGCTGCCCTGCAGGATCCCGCCCGGACGCTGGGAGTCCTCAACGCCCAGGGAGTGATCCGCTGGGGCGAAAATCCGGACCGGCCGCCGTTCTCCGTCTTGGAGCTGTCCCTGTTCATCGCGGTGGGGCTGGCCTTTGTCCTGGCGGGAGTGACTGCGTGGCAGACCCGGCCCAACCGGAACCCCGGACTGCTCCTGGTGGTCGCCGGGCTGCTGTGGCTGGCTGCCGGCGTGCGGCGGTCCAGTGATCCGGTCCTGTTTACGGTGGGCGTGGGGCTGACGCTGATGTACCAGCCGCCGCTGCTGCAGCTGGCCCTGAGCTTCCCGTCGGGTGTGCTGCGCTCACGGGTGGAACGGGCTGCGGTGATCTTCTTCTTTGCTGCATGGGCTGTTGTCGCAGCGGCCAGCTGGGCGTTTTTTGATCCGCGGCTGCACATCGCCGCCGGGCAGTCGACGTCCCGGAACCTGCTGCTCATGTGGGACAGCCCGCAGCTCACCAACACCATCGGGGACGCGGCCAGGATTGTCCAGGTGGGCGTCGGCCTGGCCATCGTGGCCGTCCTGGTGTCCCGCTGGCGGTCCGGTTCACCGGCGTACCGGGCGGCGTTCCTGCCACTCTGGCTGGCCGTGATCATCAAGACGGCATCCACCGTCTGGGTGTCCCTGGCTGTGGTCCAGCTGACCGGCTCACTCTCCAACGAGGCCCTGCTCTGGCAGTACCCGGCGACCGCCATCGTCCCCCTCGCCGTCCTGCTGGGCCTGTGGCGTTACCGGTTCGCCCGGGGTGCGCTGGGCGACCTGATGGTGGAGATCGGGATGGCCCCGGTCAGTGACCGGCTCATCCGCGCCCTGCGCAGATCGGTCCGGGATCCCACCCTCAGCCTGTGGCGGTGGTCGCCGTCGTTGTCCGGATTCGTGGACGACGACGGCGTGCCCCGCGCCGTGCCGGAGGACGGATCCGGGCGGGCGGCCATGGTGTTGGAACGCAACGGCACGCCCGTCGGTGCGCTGGTCTTCGACGAAGCCCTGAGGGACCAGCCGCAGCTGCTGGCCGCCGTTCGGAGCGCCACCTCACTGGCCCTGGACAACCAGAACATGGAGCAGCAGTTGCGGGACCAACTGGTCGAGGTACGCCGCTCCCGGGAACGGATCGTCACCGCCGGGGACGCCCGGCGCCGTGAGCTGGAACGGGACCTCCACGACGGCGCGCAGCAGCGTTTGGTTGCCGTATCCATGGACCTGGCCAGGGCGCGGCGTGCCGCGAGCCCTGTGGAGATGAAGGAGCTGGTGGACCACGCCAGTGACGTGCTTGCCGTAGCCCTGGCCGAACTGCGTGAGCTGGCCAGGGGCGTCTATCCGCCGTCGCTGCGGGAAAGGGGCCTGGCCGGCTCGCTCACGGCGCTCGCGGAGCGCTCCGCACTGCCCATCCAGCTGGAGGTCGACCTGCCGCAGAGGCCCCCGCCGCAGGTGGAACTGGCGGCGTATTTCATCTGCGCCGAGGCCGTGACCAATGCTGCCAAGCACTCCCGCGCCTCCACCCTGCTGATCGGCGTCGAAGGCACAGAAACCGAAATCGGCCTCCGCATCACGGACAACGGGATCGGCGGGGCCAGCGCAGGCGCCGACGGCGGCCTGCTGGGACTGGCCGACCGGGCGGCGGCACTGGGTGGCTCCCTCGCTGTCACCAGCCCGGAAGGCCGCGGAACCACCGTGGCTGCAACGCTGCCGTTCTTGGCAGATCCAACGGAGGACATGCCATGAAACTGCGCGTCGCCATTGCGGACGACTCGGCGCTGCTCCGCCGGGGACTTGCCGCCCTGCTCAGTTCCGAAGGGTTGGAGGTGGTCTGCGAGGCCGCGGATGCCCAGGAACTCCTGGAGTGCGTTGCCGCCCTGCGGCCGGATGTCGCCGTCGTCGACATCCGCATGCCTCCAACCTTCACCACTGAAGGCATCCAGGCCGCCACGGCCATCCGACGCGACCGGCCCGGAACGGGGGTCCTGCTGCTGTCCCAATACGTGGAAACCGAAAATGCAATGTCGCTCTTCGGGAACGGAGCGAAAGGTTTGGGCTACCTCCTGAAGGAGCGGGTCTCCGACATCGACGACTTCATCGATGCCCTGCACCGAGTGGCGGCCGGCGGCGTGGCTGTCGATCCGGAACTGGTGGCCCGTATGGTGGCCCGGCCGCATAACGGCCAGCAGCGGGACGACGAACTCAGCGGCCGGGAGCGGGACGTCCTCGAACTGATGGCCGAAGGGCGCACCAACCAGGCAATCGGGAAGACCCTGTTCCTGGGAGAGCGGACGGTGGAAGCCCACATCCGGAGCATCTTTCTGAAGCTCGGGCTGCGGCCGGAACCCGAGGACCACCGCCGGGTCCTTGCCGTGCTCACCTACCTCCGCCAGCAATAGCAAACCGGCGGCAGCCCCTTTCGGGGCGGTCGCCGGTTCGTTGGCCAGGACCGGCTAGGAGACTGCTGAATTAGTGGGCTTCTTGGCTGCTGGCCATTGGTTTTCTTCTTATGGCAGCGGTGTGAGTCTGACCGTACGGGATCTGATGGGGCTTCCGCGCAGGTCGGTGACCGTCCGTGAGGGCTTTGCGGGCCTCGTGTGGGCTTCTCCTGATCCTGGCAGGTTGGGCGGTTGTCTGT
>NZ_JAGGPO010000028.1:0-68467 GCF_018613775.1 Arthrobacter sp. ISL-69 | reverse complement strand
GCCCCGCCGGAGCAAACACAGGCACCGGCGCGCACCTCTCCGACGCCGGCGCGGCGATCGGCGACGCCCCGCACCAGGTCAAGGCCAAGACCCAGGGCAACCCGCTGGCCGCCGGGCTGATCGCGTTCGGCGCCGGCATGTTGTTGTCGTCACTGATCCCCGCGAGTGAGAAGGAACGCGAAGCCGCCGAGGCGCTCAAAGTAAAGGCCGAGCCGCTCACCACGGAGCTGACCGAAGCCGCCAAGGACATCGCCGACGGCCTGAAGGCACCCGCGCAGGAAGCCATGGAAAACGTCAAGGCCACAGCCGCGGAAGCCACCGACCACGTCAAGGCCGAAGGCCAGACCGCCGTCGACGACGTGAAGTACCGCGCCGCGGATGCCAAGGACAACGTCCAGCAGGCGTAGGCAAATGTACTCGCGCAAGGCCGCTCCGCCGCCGGGCGGAGCGGCCCTGCCCATTTTCAGGTAGGAATTGCTCACCGTGTCCCCAGCCGCGGTCTCTTGTAAGGCAGGCGAATTTAAACATGGTCTCGGCCCATCAGAACAGACCGGCAGGATGGTCAACACACCGATTGTTGTCGACGGCGGCCCGGTTGGACGAGCGCCGGATCAACCGATGCCTGGTTGGCCTGGGTCTTACCAAGTCGTCCTTCGACGCCCTGGATTGCGTAGAGGAGCTGGGACCGGCCAACCAGAACTCCCTTGCCGATGAGCTCGGAATCACCGCCCAGAGCCTCGGCAAGATTTTGGACCGGCTGAAGGACCTGGGCCTTGTGACCAAGGAGCGCGCCGCGGGCGATGGCAGGATCAGGAGCGTCCGGCTGACGCAGCGCGGGCGTTCGGTGCTGCGGACGGCCGAGGAACTGGTCCGCGGCCTCCCCCGCCCGGAGCGGGAGGCTGAGGTGAGCCTGCGGCAGCATCTGGAACAGCACATCGCGCATCTCACGGCGGCCCAGCAAACCCGCGCGGAAGCCTAAATGCAACGCCCTGAACCCCTGCAAAACCCGTCACAGGAGTTACAGAACCAACCTTGAGTTAATCTTGAGCGTTCCTTGGCTGCTAATTGATCGTTCCTTGGCCACCTATTGAGCTTGGCCCCGCAGACTTTTTCTATCGGAGCCGGACAGGGTCCCGAAGGTCTGCGGATACACCGCACAAGTTCAAGGGGCACTTCAAATGAGCAAAGTAGCTGGACGCAAGAAGCGCATCATCGTCACCACCGCCGCACTGCTGGCCGTCGGCGGCGGCGCAGCCTTCGCTTACTGGACGGCGACAGGCACCGGCAATACCACCACCACCGCCGGAGCCTCCTCAAACTTCACCATCACCAGCTCGGTGACCGGCGGGGCACTCTCCCCCAACGGCCCCACCCAGACCTTCACCTTCGTCGTCACCAACCCCGGCACCGGCGTCCAGAAACTCTCCGCCGTCGCCGCCACCGTCGCCGCCACCGACGGCACCGCCTGGACGGCCGTCGCAAACTGCTCCGCCGCAGACTTCACCGTCGGCACCCCCACCTTCACCGCCACCGAAATCCCCGCCAACGGCACCGTCACCGGCACCGTGACCCTGCAGATGATCGATCGCCCCGGCGTCAACCAGGACGGCTGCAAGGGCGCCACCGTACCCCTGCGCTTCGCCGCAAGCTGAAGGGGCAACGGCCTCACGTACCTCCTCAGCACCGTCACCTTCATCCCCCAATGGTGAACGTGGCACCCCCACCACCCCCTGAGCCAACGTCGAGAAGGTGCGAATGTCCGGCAGGCGCAACTCCAGCTCCCCCGAAGCCCCCCACGGCTTCCGGCGGGGGCTGGTGTTGTTTCCCCGCACATTCGGCCGCGTTATAGCCGCTGGCATCGCGCTGGTGGTTGTGGCACTGTTCGGTGCTTCGGCGGCTTCGGCCTACTGGCCGGCATCAGGAACGGGAAGTACGACGGCGGCAGTCGCCACCCTGGCCCCGCCCACCAACGTGGCGGTCCCCGCAACCAGCAACTCCAACGTATCGGTCACCTGGACTGCATCAGTGGGAATGCCCGCACCGACGGGCTACTACGTCACCCGTGTCACCGGCGCCACCTCCATGCTGGCCTGCGGAAGCAGCCCTGCCGTGCTCATCACGGGCACCGCGTGCACGGATGCTTCCGCGCCCGAAGGCACGCACCATTACGTGGTCACAGCCGTTCACCGTTCCTGGACCGCAGCCAGCACGGCCAGCGGGAACGTCACCGTCGACAACAGAGACACCATCAACTTCATCGTCCAGCCGGGGGCCAGTGTTGTGGCCGGCTCACCCCTGCAGTCCGTCACGGTGGAGCTGCGGACTGCGCTCGGGCTCAAGCTGCTGTTGGCCGGCGCCCAGGTGACCATAGGCATCGGCAACAATCCCGGCGGAGGCACACTCTCCGGCACGCTGACGGCAACCACCAACATCTGGGGCGAGGCCACATTCACGGGCCTGTCCGTCAATAAGGCCGGCACCGGCTACGCCCTGCTGGCAACCAGCCCGGGATACTCCGGCGCCGTGAGCACCCCGTTCACCGTCACGGCCGCGGCCGCCAGTCAGCTCGTGGTCACGGGCCCCGCTTCGGGCACCGCCTCCGCAACCGCAACCATCGGACCGTTCACCGTGCAACGCCAGGACGCCTACGGGAATCCCGTGATCACCGGCAGCACCACCGCCACCCCCACGTCCACGTCCACCGGGACCAAGGTCTTTGCCCTAACCGCCGGCGGCGCAACCGTCACTTCGGTGACCATTCCGGCCGGGGCCTCGTCGGCGTCGTTCTTCTACGGCGACACCAAGGCGGGCTCGCCCAGCATCATGCTCACGGCGCCCGGGCTGGCCCAGGCGTCGACGCCGGTCACCGTTTCGGCCTCAACAGCCACGACCATCGAGTTCATCCAGGGACCGGTCAACACCGCCAACGGGCAGACAATGGCACCAGTTACCGTTCAGGTCCTGGACTTCTTCAGGAATCCGCTGATCACCAGCATCGACCCCGTTACAATCACCAAAGTCGAGCAGGCGGGTAGCCTCAAGGGGGGAACACCGCAGAACCTCACGGGCGGCGTTGCGACCTTCAACGGGCTATCAATCACCGGTAAAGGCGCATATCACTTGGTCGCACACTACGGCACGCTGACGGTCACCAGTGCAGTCTTCTCCATCACCTGATCATCGGACCAGGAACCGGAGCCAAAGCAGTTGTTAGCCCCGGAACAGCGCGGCAACCACAACAGCTGCGGTGAGGACCAGGAGAATGCCGAGCAGCACGTACCCCGGCCATTTGGGGCCGGAGCGGTGCGGGTTGATGTCTATATACGGCATTACTGGCGGACCTTCACGGGAACAGGCTTCGTTGCGGCGCCGCGCTTCAGGCGAAGCACCAGGTATAAAGCGGTAAACGGAACCACAAGGGTTCCCATCAGGACGCACAGCGCAAAGGCGTAATCACTCAGAGCCACGGAATTACCTCCAGGATGCGTCGTTGCATTCGAGGCTGGCCCGCTAGCTGGTAAGCTCTTCGGGCTAACGGTCGGCAGCGAACTTGGGGATCCCTATAGCGGATCGCTCAACACCCTAGCGGCCGGATATCAAATCTGTCCAATTAAGTAATAGGACTCGACAAAACTTGTCAACCGGATGCCGGTTTTTCGCGCGGGTTACGCACTCAGCGCCCCAGCGCCATGACCACGACGACGGCGGTTGAGGCGGCCAGCGCCGCCAGCCCCGCGTAGGCCAGCACACGGAGACGCCGCCTCCGCAGTTCCCGCAGCGAATCCCGCGCAGGCAGTCCGCTCGCATACTTCCCCATGCCGGCGATAGTACCGGCACAATGTTTCAGGGAAACCAAGTCAAGCGGTATGTGACGGCCAGGCTAGTGCCGCCACCCGCTGGCGTCCTTGATGGGCGGCGTGAAGCTGGGCCGCGCTTCCGGCGGCATGTTCTGCTGGTCCAGCCAGGATCGGACGGGGTACGGATCATCAGCAATGATGTTCCTCGCCACGAAGCGGCGGATCGCTTCTTTAATGTCCCTAATCATGCACTTACGCTACGCGTCGGTAACTCTTCTAGACAGAGTGGTCTGTACTCGTCTTTTCGGGCCGTTACCACTCGTTTCCCGCGAAATCGGGTACTCGTTTTGCAGTACTTGCGCGGCAACCTGTTAACGGCCATTCCACTGTCAAAAACACAGGCCGAAATACCCCTGTATTTATCTTTGCGCAGCGTCTAGCGCATTTTTTGGCCGAAGGAGCATACTTATACCGCCGCCCAAATCGATGGATGTTTTCGTGCATCCGGGCGGTTCATTCACCGGCAGTGCCCGTCGGGCCGGCCGGCATCCTGGCGAAGGTGGGGTATCTCGTTCCCATGCTTCGCGTCCCTTACCGAAAGAACAAATCTCGGGTCTCAGAGGGTTGGAAAGAAAATGTTGTCTCGCACCAAAACAGGAATGATGTCCATGGTTGCCGCTGCCGTTCTGGCCGTGGGGCTCGCCCCCGGCGCCGCGGTCGCCCACGAAGGGTCGGGCGGAGGATCAGGGCACGGCAACTCGGACAAGAGCGACGACTGGAAGAAGAATTCCGAGCAGCGCAGGCTGGTCAAGACGCTACGGGATGTCACTGACGACTATCGCTGGCTGGATAATGCCATTGAGGACGGCTACGAGAAGATCACCGAATGCATCGACAATCCCGGCGTCGGGGCCATGGGCTTCCACTACCTGAAAAAGGACCTGCTGGATGACAAGACCCAGGCACGGAAGCCGGAGGTGCTGGTCTACATGCCGAACGAGCGCGGGCGCATGAAGCTGGTGGCCGCCGAGTTCATCTCCACGGCAACGGAGCGGCCGGAAATCGCCGGCCTGGACTTCGAGGACGGCCCGTTCCCGGGCACCTTTGCCCTGCACGCCTGGGTCTGGAAGGACAATCCGGACGGCATGTTCGCAGCGTTCAACCCGGACCACAAGTGCCCGAAATAGCGGCCCGGCGCATCAGCAGTAAAGGGCGACAGGTGAAGGCTGGCGGCACCCGCGTAACAGCGGGTGCTGCCAACATTCACAAACGTCTGCGGAGCCTCAGGCCCTGGCGGTGATCAGTGCCTTCTGCAGCAGGGAAACCAGCTTGGAGTTCCTGCCCCAGACAGGATCAAAGATCTGCAGCTCCCAGCACTCGGCCAGCGATTTGGCGAGTGTCTCGTTGGTCCAGTCCGTGTACGTTTCGTGGGCGTAGGAGGGCCCGCCGGAACTTCCCAGCCACGTGAATTCCCTGGACCCCTCCAGGGCCACGCAAATCTGCCCGCTGCCGGCTTCGCCCGGAGGGAACACCAGCACCACCAGGTCGGTTTCCACCAGGACCGCTGAAATGACGGCTGCGGAATGTTCCGTGCAGCGGCCGCTCACAAACGCGCGCTGCATGTTGCCGCCCGCCATGCCCGTTCCGGGCTGCGAATCGTCCGTGAGGAAGCCGAGCCGGTTGATCGCGGCCAGAGCCTCGCTCATCGGGCCGTTCTCTCCGGCGTACTGCGGCGCCGTGTAACCGGGAACGTAGCTGAGGGATCCCTCGAGCCACCGTGCCGTCAGTTCACATGCGCCTTCGAGTGTGGTGCAGTTGCGCCACGCATCTTCGTCAGGGACACCTTCAAACATGGGCTGTCTCCTTACGTTCCCCAGTAGTCACAAGCAGAATGTATCACCGCTCACATGCGTTGCGCCCTGTCACTTGCGTAACAAGCATGTGAACTAGCGACGCAGGAGGGCGCGGGTGCACCCCGCAGTGGACGTTCGGCACCTTGCAAGGAACTCCGGTCCCAAGTGGCTAGCGCTGCGCCGCGTAGCGGTACATGAAAGCGGCCATCTGGTCCCGGAGGATGGACGCGCCCGGCCGGAATGTGCGTGAGGTGGCCGTTTCCGCCCAGCCGTTGCTGATGCCGTTCTTGGCCAGCCACGAAATCTCCTTGTAGAAACCGTGGTCCGTGGGAATGTCCACAAACGGCGACTGGGCTTCGGGCACGTAGTCGGGTGAACCGGCGTGGCGGTAGATGAAGGCTGCCATCTGGTCGCGGTTGACCGTTGCGCCCGGCCGGAAGGTCCTGGTGCCATCCTCTTCCTTCCAGCCCGTGCTGATTTGCTTCTCCGCCAGCCAGGAGATCTCCCGGTAGAAGGCATGGTTGGTCGGGATGTCGGCGAACGGTGAGACAGCAGGCGGGACAAAGTCCGGATTGCCGGCCAGCCGGTACAGGAAAGCGGCCATCTGGTCCCGGTTCACCGGCTCCGCAGAACGGAACGTCCGCGTGCCGTCCGGCTCCGCCCACCCCTGGGTGATCCCCTCGGTGGCCAGCCAGTTGATCTCCAGGGCAAAAGCCGAACCGTCGGTGATGTCGCGGAAGACGGCGGAGTCGAACGTGTGGGTCCAGGAGGCAATGCTGCCGGCTACCAGGGCGTATCCCGCGGTGACCCGGGAGTTCACGGTGACTGCACCTGCGCCGGGGTAGGTCCCGGCCGCCACCACGTTGCCAGCCACCAGATACTCCACGCCCGCAGCCGAGGGAACCGTGTAAGTGTCGTTGGGGGTTCCGATCTTGTCCGTGAACTGCACGGGCGCCGGAACCGCGCCTGTCTTCACGGCCGCTGTAGCTGCGCTGGTCAGCTCCGCCGAGATGTACCCATCCTTAGTTCCCGTAACGCGGACAGTGAGGGTCTTCTCCTTGTCGTCCGTGGTCACCCGGTACGTGTTGGCCACGGCCCCGGGGATCGCTTGACCGGAGCGGTACCACTGGTAGGACAGGGTAACCGGAGCGGGTTGCCATACCCCCGGTTGAGCGGTCAGTAGACCGCCGATTATTGCCTGACCGGAGATCCTGGGATCGTACGGCGGGACCACCGGGGCAGCTTCCACCGGTGCCGTCGGCGCCGAGGTGACGGACACGCTCTGGCCGAAGAAGCGGCTGCCGGTGGCGGTGACCGTCAGTGTTGTCCCGACGTCGGCCGTTTGCGGCAGGTAGGTCGTTGCCTGCGCTCCCTGGATGGGGGCGCCGTTGCGGTTCCACTGGTAGGAAAAGGTGACGTCGCTGGGCGTCCAGTTGATGGCGTGGGCGGAGAGGTCTTGCCCGACGGCGGCCTTGCCGCCGATGATGGGTGCGACTCCCTTGATCTCGCGGTCGGGCTGGAAGTTGAGTGCTGCTGTACCCTGCAGGAGGCCGCTGCCGCACGTCGTGTCGGCACACGCCAGTCCGGTCTTCGTGGATGTCGCTTTGAGCCGCGCTTCCACGTTGGCCGGGGTTGCCAGGTCCCCCAGCCGGGACATCAGGAGCGCGGCGAGTCCCGCGGCATGCGGGGCGGCCATGGAGGTGCCGCTGGAGTAGGCGTAGGTTTCGGCCCCGGGACCCTGGGTGCCCCCGTTGAAGGTCACCAGGATTCCGTCCGAGGACGCCTGGGTCATGTCACCGCCCGGCGCCGCCACATCGACGGCCGCTCCGTAGTTGGAGTACGGTGCCAGATTTCCCGTTCGGGTGAGGGCGGCGACAGAGATGACGTTCTGGCAGTTGGACGGACTGGTCTCGGCAGCCGGCCGGTTTTCGTTGCCGGCCGCGGCGATCACTGCCGCCCCGGATTCGTAAGCGAAGTTGACGGCACTTTGGAAGGTTGCCGGGCAGGGCAAGTTAGCGCCGAGGCTCAGGTTGATGACGCGGGCGGGGTTGGGGTTCACCGGCAGTCCGGCGACCGATCCGCCAGCGGCCCAGACGATGCCGTCCGCGATGTCGGACATGTAGCCGCCGCAGGGCCCGAGGGCGCGGACCGGCAGGATCTTCGCCTCGGGTGCTACTCCGGTGATGCCGCTGGAGTTATTGGCGGCAGCGGCGATGATGCCTGCCACCTGGGTGCCGTGCCATGAGGAAGGGCTGGCGGGGCCACCGTCACCGCACATGCCGGCCGGGGTCCAGTCGCCTTCGTCGCGCGGGTTGGCGTCGCGGCCGCTGGAATCCCTGGAGTAGGCGGGATCGGACATCATGTCGTAGCCGGGGAGCACGCTGGCATTCAGTTCCGAGTGGCTGGTGATCCCGGTGTCCACCACGGCCACCACTACGCCGGCGCCCCTGTTGAGTGACCACGCATCGGGCATGTTCATCGTGCCGGCCGCGCCGCCGGACTGCAGTCCCCACTGCAGCGGGTAGTAGGGGTCGTTCGGCGCCGCTGTCGGGTACATCCGGATGTCCGGTTCGGCGTATTCGACGGCGGGATCCCCCCTCAGCGCCGCCAGCGCCTTTTCGGCTTCACCGGCATCCAGCGTCCGCTCGGCCCGCAGGACGCGGGCACCTGCCGCCGTCGCCCGGACGTCAATCACGGGGACACCCACGTTCCGGGCCACTTTGCCGAGGGACTCTGTCCGGAGTCTGGAACTGCCTGCGGCCGTGTCCTTGAACTTCACAATGAACTGGTCCGTCTCCGCCCCCGGGCTCGCGGGCCGGGCTGCGGCCGGAACAGCGGGAAGCGCAGGCGTGTCGTCGTCCGCCACAGCCGGGAGCGGAAGCGCCGAGCTGCACAGCAGTGCCACAACGGATGGAATCAGCAGGCGGGCGAACAGACGGGTGCGCAGGTCATGAGACATCGCGAAATCCTAGGGGCCAGGCGTCGACCCCCCCAAGGAGCCGGACCGCGGGAAATAGAGACCGCGGAATCCGCGTCAAGCATGAGTGTAACAACGACTTTACAAATTGCCAGGCCGTTAAGGCCACGCAGTTGTCCGGACGGACCGGAACCGAAACGCGTTCCGGTCCGTCCGTCTGCCCTGCTCGCCCTTGCTATTCCGGCAGGATCCCCGAACGGCTCAGCAACGCCCGGGTTTTCGGGTGCTGCGGGGCAGTGAAAATAGCGCTTGGGGGCCCCTGCTCCACAATGACGCCCTGGTCCATAACAACAATCCGGTCTGCTATTTCCCGGGCGAACTGCATCTCGTGGGTGACGATCACCATCGTGGTTCCCTGCTGGGCAATCTTCTGGATAACGGCGAGGACTTCACCCACCAGCTCGGGATCCAGCGCGGAGGTCGGCTCGTCGAAGAGCATAACGGCTGGTTCCATGGCGAGGGCGCGGGCAATGGCCACCCGCTGCTTCTGGCCGCCGGAGAGCTTGCTGGGATAGTTCTCCATCTTGTCGCCAAGGCCCACCATTTCCAGGTTGGGAACGGCGATGGCACGGGCCGCGTCAGCCGAGAGCTTCTTGACGTCCCGGAGCGGCGCCATGACATTTCCCAGGGCCGTCTTGTTCAGGAACAGGTTGAAGTGTTGGAAGACAAAGCCGATGTCGGTCCGTTTCTGGGCCGTGATGGACGCCTTTTCGGCAACCAGTTCGCCGTTGCGTTCGTCATAGCCGATCAGATGCCCGTTGACGTAGATGCGGCCGGCGTCGATGGTCTCAAGCTTGTTGATGCAGCGCAGCAGGGTGCTCTTGCCGGATCCGCTGGACCCGAGGATGGCGATGGTCTCACCGCGGTGGACCACAAGATCCACGCCTTTAAGTACTTCGACCCTTTTCTGTACGTGGGTCTGGCCTCTGAGCCTCTGCCAAATGGACGGCTTTGTGTCCGAGACGAAGGTCTTGTGGACGTCCCGGACGTCAATAATGGTCTCGTCAGCCATTGGCCCGTGCCTTTCGTTCAAGCACTACCACAACGCGCGAAAGTGGAAGGCTGATAATCAGATAAAGAATGGCCGCTGCGGTGTAGATGGCCGTGGTCTGGAAGGTCTGGCTGTTGAGGATGTTGGCGGTCTTCAGGATCTCGGTCACGGCGATCACCGACGTCAGGGCGGTGTCCTTGATCATGGCGATGAAGTAGTTGCCGATCGGCCCCATGGAGACCACGAAGGACTGGGGAATGACCACCTTCCACAAAGTCTTGCTGGGCGTATAGCCGAGGGACAGCGCGGCTTCGGTCTGGCCGTGCTCCACGGACAGGATAGCGGAGCGGAAAACCTCGGAGAGGTAGGCGGCGTAGTTCAGGCCCAGGCCCAGGATGCCGGCAGGTACCGGCTCGATGCTGACGCCGATGCTGGGGAGCACAAAGAAGATGTAGACCAGCTGGACCAGCAGAGGAGTGCCGCGGATGACCTCCAGGTAGACCGTTGCGATGCCCCGGAGGATTTTGATCGAAGAGATGCGCGCCAGGGCAACGAGCAGCCCCAGGACCAGGGCCAGCGCCATGGCACCGAGGGCCAGTTGAACGACGACGGGTACGGCCAGCAGGAGCGCCGGGAACACGGCGAGAGTGTTGTTAATGAAGTCCACTAGAAATCCCTAGGTAAGGGTCGGGCGAGGACCACGGGCAGCCCTTGTGAAGCGGATGCCCGCCGGCTCCTGCATGACACTGAAACTTATTTGGACATGTTTGCTTCGCCGAGGCCGTACTTCTTGAGGATCTCCAGGTACTTGGGGCTCTTCTTGAGTTCCGCCAGGCCGGAGTTCAGGTCTGCCAGCAGCTGTGTGTCGTCTTTGCGGACGCCGGCTCCGATGATGCCCGGGTAGTACGGCTCGTACGGGGAGACGAGCTTGAGCTTGGGGTTCGGCTTCTGGACCAGGCTGTACCCGATCACGGCGCTGTCGGTGAATACGGCGTCGACCTGCTTGTTTTCCACGGCGGCCAGCAGGGCAGCCTGTGAGTCGAAGAGCTTGACCTGGCTGCCGCCCAGGCTATCCACGAGGTCCTTGAACACGGTGCCGGTCTGGGCGCCGAGAACCTTGCCCTTCACGTCGTCGCGTGAGGCCAGGCTTGAATCGGACGGGACCACCATGGCTTCACCCTCGGTGTACCAGGGGTCGGTGAAGTTGATCTCCTTCTTGCGGTCATCGGTGATGTACATGGCATCGACGATTACGTCGGCCTTCTTCGCGTTGAGCGCGGCGATCAGCGTGGCGAATTCCGAGGTGAAGACCTTGACCTTCCAGCCTTTGGCCTCGGCGATGGCGTTGATCATGTCCCCGTCGATGCCCTTGAGCTCGCCGGATGCCTGGTCGGTAAAGGAGAAGGGTGCGTCGTTGGACGTCGCGATGGTGATGGTCTTCTGTTCTGTGCCACCGCCGCTGGCTCCGCCGCCTGACGAACCGCATGCGGTCATGGCCAGGGCAACTGCAACGCCCATGGGCACGAGTGCGGCGAAACGGTTGCGGAGCATTTTTGTCTTCATCATGACGAGCCTTTGTTAGAGATTTTTGTCGATCGGGCGAAACGGTCGAGACGCAGTGAGGCGGTGGCCTTGTGGGCTGCCATACCTTCGGCGTCGGAAATCGTTGTGACGTAGTTGGCCAGACGCGGGGTGGCGTCTTTTTCGACCCGCTGGAAGGTCAGCGGTTTGAGGAAGCGGGCCACGGAAAGTCCGGCGGATGACCGGGCGCCTCCTCCGGTGGGCAGCACATGGTTCGTGCCGGACGAGCCTTTATCCGAGTAGGCCACAGTGGACCACGGGCCCAGGAAGATGGAGCCGTAGTTCTGCAGGTTCTCGTGGTAGTAGGAATCGTCCGAGGTCTGGATTTCCAGGTGCTCCGGCGCCAGCAGGTCCATGATCTGCACCGCTGTTTCCCGGTCCTCTGCCACGTACACGGTGCCGTAGTCCCGCCAGGCCGGACCGGCAATGTCCCGGGTGGCCAGCGTCCGCAGCTGCTTGTCGATGTGCCGGATAACCTCTTCGCCGAGTTTGCGTGAAGTGGTTACGAGGGAGGCCGGTGACTGCGGGCCGTGTTCGGCCTGGCCGAGGAGATCGGCGGCAACCAGCTCGGCGTCGGCGGTTTCGTCGGCAATGACGGCAACTTCGGAGGGGCCGGCCAGGAGGTCAATGCCGACGCGACCGAACAGCTGCCGTTTAGCCTCGGTGACATAGGCGTTGCCTGCGCCGACCAGGATGTCCGCCGGCTGCTCGTCCAGGAGCCCGAATGCCATTGCGGCCATTGCCTGCACCCCGCCGAGGGCGAAGGCCCGGTCCGTTCCGGCCAGATACGCGGCGTACAACACGGCGGGGTTCCCGCCGTCGGGCCCGGCAGGTGGCGTGCATGCCACAACGTTGCGGACGCCGGCGGTCTTGGCGACCCCTACTGTCATAAAGGCGCTGGCAAGAATGGGGAACCGGCCCGCCGGGAGATAGGCGCCAACGCGGCCGACGGGGACGTACTTTTGCCCGGTGAAGACTCCGGGGAGGAGTTCGGATTCAAAATCGGTGAGGTGTTCGCGCTGCTCGACGGCGAACAGCCGGGTCCGCTCGGCACTGGCGATGAGCGCCTCCCGCAGTTCCGGGGAGAGTGAGTCGCCGGTCCTGGCCAGGTCATCCTGACTGATCTCCGGGCTCGCGCCCTGCCATCCGTCCAGCTGCCGGGCGTATTTGAGGACGGCGTCCATCCCGTTGGCCTCGATGTCAGCGAGCATCGCGGACACGGTTGCCACAACATCGGGCAACCGCTGGGCGGGGACGCCCCCAATGGCCGGGCTCTTCAGGGTGAGGAAGTTTCCCTGAATGTGCGTTGCGTCACGTGGGGATAGCTGCATGAGTCAAAGCTACTGATTCCCATCCCATCGCACAACGGGACCTAAACCCGTATCTGCCATAGGGTTTCCCTGTGAATCGAATGGCGTGTTTCAAACGCGTAACGCAGCTTCTCCGCCACCTTAGCCCCTGCCGAAACCGCGGTATTCCGGGCTGTGACTAGGGTTGGTCCATGACCCTCGCGCAACTCCGGGCTTTCCTCGCCGCCTACGAGCTCGGCACTTTCACCGCCGCGGCACGAAAATTGGAAACAAGCCAAGCCTCCATCTCCGAGCTCATCAGCAGGCTGGAACACGAGCTGAAACTCAGCCTCTTTATCCGCGGCGGTCGGCGCCTTCTTCCCACCACGGCGGCCGTTGAACTGCAGGTGCATGCGCTGCAGTCCGTCACCTCTTTCGACAACGGCGTGGAGGCGCTTAAATCCATGTCGTCACTGCAAGGAGGCGTTTGCACCTTCGGTGTGCTGCGTTACGGAGCCCACTACGACCTGGCCGACCTGGTGCAGCGCTTCCACCGGCGCTATCCCAAGGTAAAGGTACGCCTCGTCGGCCTGAACTCCCTGGCCGTGGCCGAGTCAGTGGCGTCCGGTGAAATTGAAGCCGGGCTGATTGTCCTGCCGGTTGCGGAAGCCGGCCTTCAGGTCAGGCCGCTGTTCCGTGACGAAGTTTTTTACGTATCAGCCACCCGCAGTCCATCGCGCGGCCCGGTGACCATTGAGGAACTCACGGAGTCAAAGCTGGTGCTTTATGACGCCTTCGCCGGCTGGCATGACCCGACGCGTCGGCAACTCTTGGAGCGTGCCCGGCTTAAGGGGCTGAAAATCGATCCCGCAATCGAAGTCGAACACGTGGATACAGCCCTCGGCCTCGTCGCCACCGGAGCGGCCGACACCTTTGTCCCGCAGGCAATCGTCAACGGACCGGGCTTCCCGAAAAACGTCCATGCAGTCCCTTTTGCTGAGCCGTTGTACGACACGATCGCCCTGATTCAGCGCGAGGGTGCCTATCTGTCCCCCGCGACCCGCAAGATGGCCCAAATGGCCGCGCGGACCCTGCTGGCGAAGGTAACTCCTGAACAAACTCTCTGGCGCACCGGCATGCCCTAGGAGGGAGCGGTCGGGCGGCTTTAGTTCAACAGGCTCTCACTGCGGCTGGGCGCCGCGGACGATCAACGTCCCATAGCGGAAGCCTGCCCTCGGCGCCGAATGGCCAGACTCAGCTCACGGCTAGTAGGCATTTTCCTTAGTTCGTCGGGGTTTAGGCCCGGGCGGTCGGGTCGGCGAGATAGAGTCCACAGGCCGTGTCGAGTGGGTCCTCGGCGGTGCCGGCCGGGGAACCGGCCGGCAGCCAGGAGTCTTAGTAGTCGTTGTGGCGGCGCGGTAGATCGCGAGGCCCCAGCTGTTGCGTAGCCGGCGTAAACAACGGGTCCTCCCATAACGGAGCCCAGTCCATCGAGCGCACGAACATGGCCTGGCCGACCCGCGACCCTGGTCTTTCTGCCCGTGCATGCCTCGTGGCTGAACCAAAGCGGAGGTCTATTTCTCCATCCTGCAGCGAAAAGCCATCAGCGGCAGCGACTTCAAGGACTCGACTGGAAATACACCCGCTGCCTGACCCCCGACGAACTAACGACAATGCCCAATAGTGTCCTGCGCCTTGCCCGGGATTAGGGCTCCGGCCGCAGCTTTGAGTCCGATGGCAGGGAGCAACACGACAGCGGCAACGACTGACAGTACGGTCCAGCCCAAATCCTCCGGACTGAATCCGGCTGGGCGCTCCGGGCGCGAGTTCCGCCGGTGCCCGTCATGCATCAGTGTGATCATGGCCCAAGGCTATGTACGGAACTCCTAGCTACACCTCAGTAGCCAGTACCTGTCTTTAGCCTCACGCGACACTTGCTTGTACTGAGGAGCAGTGGCAGCGAAATCCTAGTGGTGCGCGCGGGTCTCCTGCAGGCGCTTGATGAACCAGCGGGACTGCTCCGGCCCGTACGGCAGCACCGGGATCGCCTTGGTGGCGTCGCTCGGGGTGTCGCGGATGGACTGGATGGCCTGGCGCACGGCCGTGGACATGGTGTTGGCCATGGTCTTCACGAACTGGTCGCTGCAGGGTTCGCCGTGGCCCGGGATGAGGAACTCGTAGCGGTGGCGCAGTGCGGAGAGGTGCCGCAGGGCGTCGGCCCATTCCTCGGGGAAAGCGTCCTCGAAGGACGGGTGCGAGCCCTGCTCCACGAGGTCGCCGGCGTACAGAGTGGTGGAGGTTCCCACCAGCAGGTCGCCGTCAGTGTGGCCGCGGCCCAGGTAGAAAAGCGTGACGGTCTGGCCGCCGAGGTCCACAAGAACCGGCTGGTCCTTCACGATCGCGTTCGGAACCACCAGCTCGGCGTCGGCGCCTTCGCCTGCGGCCATTTCCGGTTCAAGGGTGGCGACCATGCGGCGCTGCCGGTCCCCGTTTTCCTCAATCTCGCGAGCACAGTTTTCGTGGGCATAGAACTCCGTGACGCCGTCGTCCGCGAAGATGGCGTTGCCGAAGAAGTGGTCATAGTGGGCGTGGGTGTTCACCACCACCAGCGGCAGCTGGGTCTTTTCGCGCACGGCGGCCAGGATTTCCTGGCCCTGCCGGGGTCCCCCGCCGGTGTCGATCACCATGGCGCGTTCGGCGCCGACTATGAGTCCGGTATTGAGCTTCGAGCCTTCGGTGGTCAGCACATAGTTGCCCTGGCCGACCTCCATCCATCGCGACATTCTGTTCTCCGTATTCATGCGTTCCGGCGATCCTAGGCCTCGATTCTACCCACGACCAGCTGGTGGAAGCCTGATGAACGGCACGCGGCGGCGGACCAAATCAGCGGCCATCGCCATGTTCGGCGCAGGCGAGTAGCCTGTGCCGTACTTCAGTTGCCCGGCCGAGGAGACGGAGGTGACCCGCATGGAATCAGGAACGTCCCTGGAGCGCATGGTGTTTTTCAGCGACGCCGTCTTTGCGATCGCACTGACCCTGCTGGCCCTGGACCTCAAATTGCCCGAGAACATCGCGGCGGCACAGCTTGACGGCGCCCTGATCGGGGCACTTCCCGAGCTCTTCGCCTACGCGTTGTCGTTTGTGATCATCGCCAAGACCTGGTTGTCCCACCATTCGGATTTCGCCCTGATCCGCCATTTCAATCCGACACTGGCATGGCTGAACCTGGCCCTGCTGTTCTTCATCGCCATGCTGCCAGCACCCACGTCCGTCCTCAGCGAATACGGGGACGATCCCACCCCGTGGCCCAGCATTCTGTACGCCGCCAATATCGCCGCGATCTACCTGCTGATGGCAGTGATCTGGAGTTACGCCCGGCATGCGAAACTCATGGATCCGGGGATGGCCGCGCATGTGCACCGGCGGGTGTTTAGCGCCCGCATGGCCGTGCCGATGGTCTTCCTGCTCAGCATTCCGGCCTCTTTCGCCCTGAACGCGTACACGCCGCTGATATGGCTGCTGCTGCTTCCGGCATCGTGGGTGTCACGCTGGATGTCCGCCCGGTCCCATCGGATGGCGGCCACGGAAGTGGACGGCTAGTAGGGCTCCAAATGCCCGGACCAGGTGCCTGCGACCGAGGGCAGTACGGGAAGGCGCCGCCCAACGGCATGCCCGTAGCGCCCGGCCCGGAGCTATCGGCTGGTTCGGCGCCGAAGCAGGGCAACCGGATCGCCTCGGCGACCCCGCCGGCAGCTGAAGTCCTCACCATCTGGACGGCCATCACCTCCGACGGGTTCTCCGGGGATGGCTCGATGGCTTCCCGTGCGGCTGACCTTGCTGGCGGCGGCTCGGCAGCGACGTGGGCTGAGACAGTGGCGAACGCCGTGGCAACGTCGGGTGGGAAGCTGACCTTCGGTTCCAACCTCGCGTCCGCCCTGACCTACGTCCCGACCACGGCAACGAACATTTGCGCCTCAATCAGGGTCAATGCCTCGACCACGGCAAGCGCCTGGTACCTGATCGCGATGCGAACGAACCTTGTGTCCGGGTCGGCGCTCCAGCTCCGGGCAGTGTTCACGAACATGTCCGTAAAGCTCGGCAAGGTCATCAACGGCACCGCAACGTACC
This sequence comes from Arthrobacter sp. ISL-69, assembly GCF_018613775.1. Classification (NCBI taxonomy): domain Bacteria; kingdom Bacillati; phylum Actinomycetota; class Actinomycetes; order Micrococcales; family Micrococcaceae; genus Arthrobacter; species Arthrobacter sp. ISL-69. Next base: position 51,851 of record NZ_JAGGPO010000028.1, on the reverse strand, counting down.
TGTCTGGCCGCCACACCGTCACGGCGGGCGACCTTGTGCAGGTTGAGAAGGTGGGCTCGACAATCAAACTGATCATCAACGGCGTGACACTGGAAACCGTTACGGATTCCTCGGTGACGTCGAACGCCTACGCCGGTATCGCGAACAGCTCCGGTGGCGGCACGCTGACGCTGGATGACTTCAAGATCGAGTTTGGCGCCTAAACCAGTCAGGCGTGGAACGGGTGCTTGCAGTCGCAGTATCCGTCGTGGACCATGCCGTCGCCCAGGCCGTCATCATAGGCGCAACCTGGGCGCGCTGGCCGCATGTGCAGCAACGAGCGAATCAGCCGAGTGGAGCGTGGCACCGACCGCCCTCGTGGTGGTCACAGTGCGGGCAGATCGAATCGCCGGACACGCCAACAGTCGGATCAGTGATTAAAGTAGAAGTCCCCATGCCAGAAGTATAGAGCGTGGGCCGATTAACGTTCTGCCATGTGCCGGGGTCGCTGGCTCTCTGCCTGCTTCGCCGGCCCACGCAACGCACCTCGCAGGCCTTCAATGGGACGCTCAACCAACAATCGGATCAGCAACGCAACGATCAGGGCAGCGGCCAGGCCGATGACGGCCTCAGCGGCGTGCGGGAGATTCAGATGCTCGTCCGCCAGAATGAGCAGTGGGCGGTGCACAAGGTAGAGCGAGTATGACAGGACGCCGATGTAGACGATGGGCTTCCAGTTCAGCACTCGGCCGAACACTGATTCAGGGCCAAGGATCAACGGGACAAACACTCCCGCCAGGACGATGCTCTGAACGGTGTAGCCCACCGACATGCCGATGCTGTCCGGCGCTCTACTCACAAGGTAGAACGCGGCGGCGCTGACCAGCAGCACGGCGGGCAGTACGAGCTTGTTCCGGGGCTTGGGAACCTCGCCATAGACAGGGTTTGCGATGATGGCGAGGATGGCGCCCCAAAGGATCGCGTCAGCCCTCGTATCCGTGGAGAGGTAAACCCGGTCAAAGCCAGCATCCTGCCAGACCAGGAAACAGCGCCAGGCAAGGATCACGAAACACAGCCCGGCCAGCACCAGAGCCTGGTGCAGACGGTTCGGGAGCCACTTCCGCATCGCCACATACAGCAGCGGGAACAGCATGTAGTAATGCTCCTCAACGGCCAAGGACCAGAGGGCATTCATCCCACCGGGCAGACCGTCCCTGCCCTCAAAGATGATGAAGTAGTTGGAGAGGAAGGTCGCTGATGAGGCGACACCGCCGGCGTTCATCGCGTTGGGGATCAGGCCCACCAGGGAGAGCGCCACCGCGCCGGCCAGCACGATGTAAAGCGACGGGAAGATCCGGAGCACACGGCGCAGGTAGAAGTTCTTGAGTGACACCCCACCGCGCTTGTCAGCCTCGGCGCGCATCAAGGTCGTGATCAGGTAGCCGCTGAGGAAGAAGAAAATGGTAACGCCGGTGGACTCACGGATCAGGGTGGGGAAACCAGCGTGGCCCCACAGGACGATCACGATGGCGACGGCACGCAGGCCATCAAGGGACGGAATTTTGCCAGCGCGCAGCAGCTCTTTTTTCATGAAATGACTTCCCCCAACGAGACCAAAGATTGCCCACAGTCTATCCGGCGCGTAATTCCGGTTATGCGCAAGCCCAGCCACCGCTCCGCACCGACTGCGCTTGTTAGTACAGCGCCCTAAGACGAATTTGGCATTTTCGTCATTTTGGTGCGCCGTTCTCGCGATCCGATCGGCTGCCCCAACAACAGTCCTGCACGCGCGAGAAGACCACACTGGCATTGTTGTCGTCAAGGCTCTTGAGACCGACCAAGTCATGGTTATCTTTACGGCATCCCGGACAAGGCGTCCCGGCCGGGCTCAGCCGAGAATCCGGGAGGGTCGGCCTCTTCCACGTGAGAATGATGTGCCCAAAGTGCGCATTCGCCTGACCTCGAATCAACGTTCCCAACAGTCAGGCCAGTGCCCCGCGCGGGTCTCCTGCAGGCGCTTGATGAACCAGCGTGACTGCTCCGGGCCGTACGGCAGCACCGGTATGGCTTTGGTGGCGTCGCTGGGGGTGTCGCGGATGGACTGGAAGGCCTGGCGGACGGCGGTGCTCATGGTGTTGGCCATGGTTTTCACGAACTGGTCGCTGCAGGGTTCGCCGTGGCCGGGGATGAGGAATTCGTAGCGGTGGCGCAGTGCGGAGAGGTGCCGCAGGGCGTCGGCCTATTCCTCCGGGAAGGCGTCCTCGAAGGAAGGGTGTGCGCCCTGTTTCACCAGGTCGCCGGCATACAGGGTGGTGGGCGTTCCCACCGGCAGGTCGCCGTCGGTGTGGCCGCGGCCCAGGTAGAACAGCGTGACGGTCTGGCCGCCGAGGTCCACCAGGACCGGTTGGTCCTTCACGATCGCGTTGGGAACTAACCAGCTCCGCGTCGGCGCCTTCGCCTGCGGCCATTTCCGGTTCCGGGGGTGGCGACCATGCGGCGCTGCCGGTCACCGTTTTCCTCAATCTCGCGAACACAGTTTTCGTGGGCATAGAACTCGGTGACGCCGTCGTCCGCAAAGATGGCGTTGCCGAAGAAGTGGTCGTAGTGGGCGTGGGTGTTCACCACTACCAGCGGCAGCTGGGTCTTTTCGCGCACGGCGGCAAGGATTTCGCGGCCCTGCCGGGGTCCGCCACGGGAAGACGCCGCCCAACGGCATGCCCGTAGCGCCCGGCCCGGAGCTATCGGCTGGTTCGGCGCCGAAGCAGGGCGGCAGACAGACCCAGTGCTGCCACCATCGGGACCAGCATGATCGAGAGTCCTACGAGATAGCTAGTAATCGTCATCTCAGCGCACCTTTCGTCCGGCGTGTGCACCGAGCCTAAGCACTGACCCTCAGTTTTGACTGAAGATACCCGGGCGTTTCGCTCAAGATTCCCGGGTATCTTCAGTCACAGGACGGGGTTCCGGCTGTCCGCTTCGATCCCGGCGAGCAACTGCTTCAGTGTCCGCTCGTAGTGGTCCTCACTCCCGTAGCGGTTCATCGGACCGGCCACCGCAGCAGTGAGCGGAAACTCCGGCGGCGCGTGCGGCAGCTGCACCGCTCCCCCTCCACTGGCCTGCTCGGTTGCCTCGCGGGCCAGGACGAAGGAGGACCAGCCGTAGTTCAGTGCAACTATTCCGCTGAAGACGGCGACGGCGGCGTCCCCAGTGATGCCCGCACGCTCAAGGATGCGCAGCGCTGCCTCGCCGATGGGCAGTGCATTGGGTCCCGGGTACGGGTGTCCGATCAGCGGGGTGACGGCCCACGGGTGGTCACGCAGCAGCTGCCGGTGGTTCCGCGCGAACGCCGCCAGGTCGGCCGGCCACTCAGCGGTCTCCTGCGGAGCGATAAACCGCCCCAGGACCCGGTTCAGCAGTGCGTCCACCAGCCCGTCCTTGGTGCAGAAATAGCGATAAAGGGACATGGGCGCAGCCTCCAGCGCCACAGCGACGGCGCGGACGGTCAGCGCCTCGAACCCGGCTGCCGCCACCTGCTCCGCCGCATTCAGGATGGCGTCCACGGTCAACGAGTTCCGGGCACGGCGGCTGCGGGGTTCCGCCGAGGTTTTCGAGGGCATGGCACAGGCTTTCAGTCGGAAAAGTTTGGTCGGAGAACTCTTGTGTACAGTGTACGTTATGCCCTAGCGTACTTAGTACACAAACACTTCCAAAAGGAGATCATCCCATGTCATTCCTGCGCTGGGCACCAACATTCCTCGGCTTCCCGGTAGGAGGCTGGCTGGCCTTCCAGCTGGCCGGCTCAATCACCGGCCCGCTCACCGCGGCGCTGGCAGGCGTCATCGCCGGAGCCGTGATTGCGGCGCACAATAGCTGGCACTGGGACGGGCCGCCGGGTGGCGCTGGCTCGCCGGCACCGTCCTCGGAATGGGCGCCGGCAGCGCCCTGGCGGAAGTCGTCGCCGGGGCAGGAACCCCGACGCCGGCCCTCGTCATGTCGGGGCTGATCACCGGAGCGGTGGTCGGCGCAGCCCAGGGGGCGGCGTTGCACCGCGGACTGCGCGTCACGGCGCTGTGGGCCGCGACAGTCAGCATCAGTTGGGCCCTCGGCTGGCTGGTCACGGCCAATGTGATAGTCGACGCCGGGAACGGCCACGTGGCGTTCGGCTCCAGCGGCGCGCTGGTGGCCACGGCTCTTACCGGCGTGGTGCTGCGCCGCATCCTCGGCCCCGATACCCGTCGCCCCGCAGCGGGAACTCCTTCGGCGGCTCCTGCGCCCGTGAAACCCGTTCAATGAACGCCACAGTTGCCGCCGCGGTCCTGCTGATCGTGCTGCCGCTTGCCTTCAACGCAGCCTTCGCGGCCCTGGCCGCCAAGTTCAACGACCCGGACATCCTCCGACGCCTCACCGGCGAAGTCCTGGAACGATTCCGGCAAGGAGGTTCTGGGCTGGTGCTGCTCTGGTGGGCGTTCGCGATGACGGCGGTCCTGCTGGCGCCGCTGGCGGTGCTGTTAGCGGGTGTCATGCCAGGCGCCGATCCCGTGCTGCTCAGCCTGGGATCAACCGTCGGCGTGTTGGCGGCGGTGGTGCAGTTCCTAGGGTTGGTCCGCTGGCCGTTCCTGGTGCCGTATCTGGCCCGGATGGCGGGCGACCCGGACGCCTCCGAGGCGCGGAAGGAAGCGGTGGACATCGTCTTTCAGGCATTCAACCGGTTCCTGGGCGTGGCGTGGGCGAGCATCTGGGCTACCCCTTCACTGGAGCATGGAGCGTGCTGGTTGGCGTCGCAATCATGCAGAGCGACACCGTGCCGGCGTGGCTGGGAGTCGTGGGGATTGTGGTCGGTGCGCTGTTGGCTCTCTGCTCGCTGGAGTTCGTCGGCCCGTTCGAGCGCAACGGCTGGAAAGCGGCCGCGGAGCTCACACCCGTCATCTACATCGCATGGTCGCTGTGGCTCGTGACGACCGGCGGGGCAATGTTGCTGTGATCTTGCTGCACACCTTTTGTTCCACTGCGGTAACCCCAGGGAAACCTGCGCCTGCATATGATCTGGGTATGGCTACTAAACAGCACAAGACTTTCTGCGCCCCGTGCGGCGCGAATACAAACCACGTTACATCCTATGGATCCCCCGACGGCGGGGGCGGCACCTCAGTTATTAGCGTCAGGTGCGCCGAGCACTCGGACTTATTTTCCTAGAACGCATACCCTTTTGGTCCGAGCCAAGGTTCGAAGTCCCTGAATACATATGCAGGCACCAACAACTGAGTTCTGCGGATAATTCCAGCTGAAATTCCAAGGATCGAGACTAGCAGTTCGCCCATGAAGATTGGCTACAACAATCATAAATAGTTGATTGAGTCCCCTGTATGTGCGGAAGATGCGCCAGCATCTACGGACGCATCCTCAGAACTCCGAACGCATGCCTGGAGAGTCTGCCAATGACATCACAACCCTAGAAATCAATGGTGCCACGTTCCGCATCGTGTTCTGGGAACATGGCACGAACCATCGTCTTGGTTGTCGGCATCGCCGATATGCAGTTTTTGGAGCCTTCGGACTCACCCTGCCTCGCCTTCACAATGAAGCCATCCCACGGGAAGAGGGCTGCCGCCTAGTCCATCAAGCCTCGATACCATGCCAGACCGATCCGACATCTGTTGTGGTAAAAGCGGACACGGCAAGAGTGCGGACAAACGGAACCTTGCTCGTCCACATGCCGTCGAATCATGCCCGGCGCACCCCCAGCGAATGCGTTGTGGGAGATACGCAATCCGGCGAGATTAAGATGGATCCGGGCCGGAATCTTAGGTCCGGGCCAACCGAAGAAGCCTATAGGATCCGCCCACTCCGGGCCCCTCAAGTTGGCGGTCAGATCCAGGCACACCGTCGTTGTCGGCGAGGATTGCGGACTTCTTGCCGCGTTGTAACGAGAGTGGGCGGCTCACGGATGAAGTATTCCACGCCGGCGTATTCCCGTTCCAGCCTCTGGCTGTCGATCGCCTATGACACTAGTGGCGCGCCACCGCACCTACCCAAGTTCTGAGGGTGCAAAGTCTTAATCGCGTCAGACACCCTGCGTATAACGACTAGCGTGCGGGTACCTATGAGAAAAAAGACGAGTACTTACTACTGTGGTTAACTCAATTTCCAGAATTTAGCGTTAGTCAAGGCGATTTGCCTGTTGGGATTGGCTGGACCAGCGATACCTCTTCTTAGAGCTAACGGCTGTGCTAGTGCTTGACCCGCTAGTCAATCGGCGGTTCTCGTTAAATTCATCTGGGATTGGGTGTACTGCTGTGAAAAACGAAGCTGGGGAGACCATTACGCCACTGCCGCGAGGTGGAAGTGTTGTTAAACGTCGAGAACTGCTGAGGCTTGGCACGTTGGCGAGTGCCATGACTGGGACATTGGCACTCTCAAGTCTCAGTGTCGGCCGCGCCGCAGAAGCGGCGCCAACTTCCGACAGGAACTATTGTGACGTCATTAATGTAAAAGACTTCAACGCGGTGGGCGACGGCGTGACGGATGACACCGCAGCGATTCAGTCCGCGATAAAAGCGGCCGAGAGCAACGGCGGCAGTGTTGTATTCATCCCGCGAGGCACGTACCTGGTCTCGACCCTGACGCCTCGGCCCTACGTCACAGTGAAGGGTGCCGGGCGCTATTGCACCAGCATTGTCGCCAAGCCTGGCGCCTCGGCCGCATTAATCAACTTCCCTGCCGGAATGGTACCGGCATTCTATCTTGAAGACATTCAACTGAGTCCGGGCGCAACACCGAACGCGGGCCAACACGGCATCTACGCGAGGGCCGTGGGCAACGGGCGTACACCCGACCAAGGTGGCTGGTGGTACGGCGGACTTCGACGCGTCCGTGTCGCCAAGTTCGATGGGCACGGCATCTGGCTCCGGGGTGGCGGAACAGACTTCCTGAAGCCGCACCAGTTCTTGTCATTCGATCACGTTGAGTCCTTCGCCGGGCCAAACGTGACGTCTCGTTGCCTGATGATCACCGGGCAGGTAGGTCAACTGTCTATCAACGCCAGCGAGTTTGACGGCAACGGGCAGGGCGTTGTCGGCGCTGGCACGTCCGTAGAGATACGGCGCGAAGTTAACGATGCCGGAACGTTCTACTCTGACGTGTCCCCGTACGCCATAGAGTTTCTAAACTGTACATTCCAGGCGAACGCGCTAGGTGCCCGTGTCGAACGCGCCTCAGGCATGAAGTTCAACAATTGCTGGTTTGAAGACCTTAAGTCTGGTGTGGTGTTCGATACCTCTGTGGAAATGGGCTTCGTGGAGGGATGCAATTTCTCCGACACTGGATCTGACGGTGGAAATGGCTACGCAATCAAAGCCGGAGCAACCTCTTACGTGACAGTGATCGGAAATAGGTTTGCCGGAACATACGATAGGGCCCTGGTCGCGGACGCATCCAACGGTTCCCTATTCCTGAAAGGTAACCGCTCAAACGTCGCTGCCTTTCCCACCGCCGGACTTACGAAACAACCAACGGCGTCTTCCGGTGCGATTGACATCCAGGGATCGAACACGGCCATCATCTCCGGTTCCCCCGTAATCTCGACAATCACCAGCAGACACGCACCGGGCGAGCCCGTTTACCTCCGGGCATGGGCTGCAGACTTCATGCTGGCATCGGGCGGGAACATCAGCCTTGGTAACAAAGTTTCCCCGCTGACGATACCCATTGGGGCTATTGTGACTCTGGTAAGAATGGACCTTGGCGCCAAAAACTGGTCTATTGTGAGCATCACCTAGCCGAGAGGTGAGACTTTGCCGTCAATGGACGATGACCACAAGCTCGATATAACGGGCGCCGGGCACAGACAAGACATGGATAGTCTGAACTCGTCACTTCCACATCGTGCATGCCATCAGATACTAGACGTCAGCCAGCACTCCGCTCGGATTTTCGATCGCGTCACCCACGTACCGGAGGAACCCGCCAGCCGTTCCCCCGTCGCACACGCGGTGGTCGAAGGTGAGGGTCAGCTCGGTGACTTTGCGGACAGCAAGCTCGCCATTGACGACCCACGGCTTGTCAATAATGCGCCCCACGCCCAGGATCCCCACCTCGGGGTGATTGATGATCGCGGCAGAGCCGTCCACTCCGAAGACCCCATAGTTGTTCAGCGTGAAGGTGCCACTGCCCAGCTCCGACGGCGTTGCCTTGCCTTCGCGCACAACTGCGGTGAGCCGGCGAATTTCGGCATCAAGCTCACGGGCGCTCATCTTGTCCGCGTTGCGCACTGAGGGCACCATCAGGCCGCGGTCCGTCTGGGCCGCGAAGCCCAGGTTGACGCCGTCGAACGCGACGATCTCCTGGGTCTCCCCGCCCGCGGCGTCCTCGCTGGTGACGATCCGGGTGTTCAGTTCCGGGTACTTCTTCAATCCGGCGGTCACAAACCGCGCGATGAATGCCAGCAACCCGGGGGTGTTGTGCGGGTCCGCCTTCTTCAAGGCGGCCCGCATCTCCATGAGCGCTGTGGCATCCACGTCGACCCATACCGTCGCTTCCGGAATCTCCGAGCGGCTGCGGGTCATGTTCGCGGCCACAGCCTTGCGAACGCCCCGTAGTGGCGTCCGGGCGGTGACGCCGAGACCCGTGCGGGAGTCGGTCTCGGCGCCAATTTCGGCAGGGTCAGCCACGAAACGCGGTTCAATCCTCGGACGACGGGTTTCCACGGGCTCAACCACCGGGTAGGGCTCATCCAACCGGCGCGGCTCTACCGCCGGAGCGGGAGCGATCGCCGCCTCGACATCCTTGCGCATGATCTGCCCGCTTACGCCCGACCCTTGGAGTTCCCCCAAATCAACTCCATGATCACGGGCCATCCTGCGGACCAGAGGCGAAATCACCGCACCGAGCTTGCCTGGCACACGGGTCCGCAGAAGCAGGAGATCGTCAGCTGCCTTCTCCTCGTCGCTGACCTTGGTTGCGACAGCACCGGTCACGGCGGCACCGCCGACCGGCTGCTTGCGTGTACGGGTGCGACGGGCGACGCCGTGTCCGCCCGGTGTTCCGTATCCGATAAGGACGTTGCCGGAGCCGGCCTTTTCCTCGTCCCGGTAGGCCTCCGCTGCGGCTGATTCCGCAGGCTCAGTTTCGATAGGCTCCGCCGCCGGGGCCGTGGCCGAGGCAGACTCAGCCACCGGGGAACCAACAGGTGTGACGGAGATCAGCGGTTTGCCCACATCGAGGGTCTGGCCCGGTTCACCGTGAAGCACGGCAACGGTGCCGGCGTACGGGGACGGGACTTCCACCATGGACTTCGCCGTCTCCACCTCGGCGATGGGCTGGTCCACCCGGATTTCGTCGCCAACGGCCACGAGCCAGCTCACGAGTTCGGCTTCCGTGAGGCCTTCGCCCAGGTCCGGCAGCAGGAATACTTTCGTTTCGCTCATCTGATCAGTCTTCCCACTGGAGGTCGTCAACGGCGTCGAGGATGCGGTCCACGCCGGGCAGATAGTAGTGCTCAAGCTTCGGTGCCGGGTACGGCACGTCAAAGCCGGTAACGCGGCGGATCGGGGCGGCCAGGTGGTGGAAGCAGCGTTCCTGGACCCGGGCCACGATCTCTGAGGACACGGAGGCGAAACCGTGGGCCTCGGCGATGACCACGGCACGGCCGGTCTTGCGGACCGACGCGCAGACAGTCTCGTCGTCGAACGGCACGATGGAGCGGACGTCGATGACTTCCAGCGAGCGGCCCTCCTCTGCCGCCGCTGCAGCGGCGGCCAGCGCGGTCGGCACAGACGGTCCGTAGGCGATCAGCGTGGCATCAGTGCCGGGACGGGCGACGGCGGCGCGGCCTTCCGAGGAAGTCCCCCGCTCGGCGTTCGCGGCGTGCTCGGCGCGGAGCCCTTCCAGGTCCACCAGGTCCTTGGACCAGTAAAGCTTCTTGGGTTCCATGAACATCACCGGGTCATCGGAGTCGATGGCTTCGCGGAGCATGCGGTAGCCGTCTGCAACGGTGGCGGGGGTGAAGACTTTCAGGCCCGCGGTGTGGGCGTAGTAGGACTCGGAGGAATCGCAGTGGTGCTCCACTCCCCCGATCCCGCCGGCGTACGGGACGCGGATGACGATGGGCAGCTTGACCGTACCTTTGGTCCGGTTGTGCATCTTGGCCACATGGCTGACGATCTGTTCGAAGGCCGGGTAGGCGAAGGCATCGAACTGCATCTCGATCACCGGGCGCATGCCGTTCATGGCCATTCCAACGGCCATGCCGACGATGCCGGATTCGGCGAGCGGGGTGTCGAAGCAGCGGGACTCGCCGAAGGTCTTGGTGAGGCCGTCCGTGATCCGGAAGACGCCGCCGAGCATTCCGACGTCCTCGCCGAACACCAGGACGGAGGAGTCGGCGTGCATGGCGTCCGCCATGGCGGTGTTCAGTGCCTTGGCGAGTGTGATGGTCTGCGGACCTGTTGATTCGGCGGTAGCGGCGGCCTTGGCGGCGGCGCGGGCTGTTGCCGCACTAACGTTGCCGTTGACCTCGGAGGAGGTGGTGACAGTGGGGCTCATTTTGCGGCCTCCGTATCGGATGATGCGCCGGCGCTGGCGTCGCGGGCCAGTTCGTCGGCGAGCAGGGCGGACTGTTCCTTCAGCTGCGGGGTGGGGGTGGAGAAGACGTACCGGAAGAGGTCCTGCGGGTCCACGGGGACGTCTTCGCCCAGGCCGTCGCGAAGCTGCGTGGCAACTTGCTCCGCTTTCTCCGCGATCCGGGCGGCGCCGTCGTCGTCCAGCAGGCCGCGGTCCGTCAGGTAGGTCTGCATCCGCTTCAGCGGATCCCTGGCCACCCACTGTGCCACTTCGCTGTCCTGGCGGTAACGGGTGGCGTCATCAGCGTTCGTGTGCGCCTGCATGCGGTAGGTGTGGGCCTCCACCAGAAGCGGGCCGGAGCCTTCCCGGGCGAGCTTGACCGCGCGGCCCAGCACGGCGAGGAGGGCGACGATGTCGTTGCCGTCCACCCGTTCGCCGGCCATTCCGTAGCCCACGGCTTTGTGCGCGAGCGACGGCGCCACGGACTGATGGGCCAGCGGCACCGAGATGGCGTACTGGTTATTCTGGACGAAGAAGACGACGGGAAGGTGGAAGACTGCCGCGAAGTTCAGAGCCTCGTGGAAATCACCTTCACTGGTGGCGCCGTCGCCGCACATGGCCAGGACCACGGTGTCCTCACCGCGGAGTTTTGCCGCGTGGGCGACGCCGACGGCGTGGAGCAGCTGGGTGGTCAGCGGCGTGCACTGGATGCCCACCTTGTGCTTGGCGGGGTCGTAGCCGCTGTGCCAGTCACCCCGGAAGAGCGTCATGGTCTGCACGGGGTCCACACCGCGGGCCATCACGGCAACGGAGTCGCGGTAGGTGGGGAAGATCCAGTCGCCGTCAGCAAGGCACAGGGCGGCCGCAACCTGGCACGCCTCCTGGCCGTGGCTGGACGGGTAGACCGCCATGCGGCCTTGGCGGACCAGGGCGGAGTTCTGGTCATTGACGCGGCGGCCGACGACGAGCTGCTCATAGGCCGCCAGCAGTTCGGCGTCACCGGGCAGCGCGTATTCGTGGCCGGGCTGGGCACCCTGCTCGGTGTGGGCGTTCAGCGTGCCGTCCTGATCCACCATCTGGATCTGATGGCGGGCCGGCAGCATGTAGTCCTCCACCGTGATGCCGAACTTGCGCACCGCCTCGGCTACGGCGCCTTCAGTCACGTGGTTCCCGGCCGGCTGTTCCGGCGAGTGCTGCCCGAGGGCAGTGTGGTCCGCGGAGATCGTCATTGGTCCGTCCTTCTGTAGCCACTATTCGCTTCCAGTATCGTCCTGAAGGAACTTTCGTATCCAGTCCCGCGGGAAATCGTGGAGAAGTAAGGAATTCTGGCCTAGTCTGAAAGACGAATCGTAAGTGTGAGCTGCGTTACCGGCGGGAGTTGTGGACAAATGGCAGGGACCGACGGGGACCAGGTGGCGGTGCCGCTGGATGACGTGGACCGGAACATCATCGCGGAGCTGACCCGGGACGGGCGGATGTCCGTCACCCAAGTGGCGGAAAACGTGCACATCTCACGAGCGCACGCCTATACGCGGATCGCCAGGCTGACGGGCGAGGGGGTGCTGACCAAGTTCACGGCCCTTGTTGACCCTATAAAGGCGGGGCTCAAATCCTCCGCCTACGTGACCCTCAAAGTCAGGCAGCATTCTTGGCGCGAACTGCGCGAGCTCCTTCGGGCTATTCCGGAGGTACACCACATTGCCCTGGTGGGCGGCGACTTTGACGTCATCCTTCTCGTGCGCGCGGTGGACAACGTGGACCTGCGGCGGGTGATCTTCGATCAGTTGCAGTCCATGCCAGGGGTGTTGGATACGCAGACGTTTCTGGTGTTTGAGGATGTGGATACGCGGTGACCAGCACATAGGAGGCGTCTCGCCCCGCTGCTCGACCGGAACCTGGTCGAGCAGGGACGCCAACCCAGCTCGCTGAGCACTGGCAAACCCACAAGACCAAGCCTCAGCTTTTAGGGAGCAGACCTGTCCTCGCCCTCGATGTCACTCCAAGGTAAACCTCGAAGTGCTTGCCACCTATTGTCGTCCAATTCCGTGCCGCAAGATCTGGGCTTCCGACCAAGCCCCGCACAGCCTCAGAGCCAGCAAGAATTGCATCAGGCGTAACTCTGCCCTCGAATCGCTGAACCCACCGTTCCCCAACTTCCCGAGCAAGGGCATCGGTAATTTCGTTTTTCGGAACAAGAACAGGCGTCCCCAAAGAAAGGGCGAGCAATAGGACACCTGAATTGTGCATAGACTGATACGGCAATACGACAAGCTCGGATTCGGCTACGCTCAGCGCCAGTTCGTCGTCAGGGATATGGCGGAGATCCGCCGCTACTTTCATTGAACTGCCAATCTCCTCAAGCAGCGAGTCGGCAATACCGGCTGAGACTGGCTTACCCATAATACTGAGTGTGAGTCCAGTACTCTCCGGTAGCGCCTTGAACGCTGCAACCAGATCTTCAACTCCCTTGTAAGGTCGAATCAGTCCAAAGTTCAGAACCTTTCCAGGCTTCTTGCTCACACTTGCCGGCAAGCGATAGCAATCCCGGTAATGTCCGTGAACGATCAACGTGACCTTGTGTTGCGGATGACCGGTTGGCACCTCATTCATGACGATCCAAGCGGCAGTCCTTCGATCCAAAAGGTCTAAGACGGCATTTTCCGCGCAATCGCCTTTCTCATGGGGTCGCACGTTGTGTTCGGTTCGCACAATCGGGATGCGAAAGAGAGCAAGTCTTAGGATCAAAAGCAGCGCAAGAGCCTGATTTATAAATCGTCGCAAGAGCGAGCGTCGCCTTATGAGGGCTTCAGGCCAGTGCAAATGAAAAACGTCATAGGAGCCCAAAAGTGCAAATTTCCAGCTGAAGTACTTTACCTTCGCATGCCCGGACACCGACCTGACCAAGAGATCCACGTACGGATTAGCGTCCTGGGCTGACGGTCCAAAGGAGAACAACACCCTCAACGGCTGCTCTTTGGTCATTGGTTCTACTCCGATTTCACCCATGCTCAGGATGCTACCGGACGCCAGTTTCACTTCATCAATCGGAGAGTCGTCCATTCGAAGTCAGACCGGTGCCGCGACGACGCGGCACCTAGAACAATGCCAGCCACTAGAGACGCCAGCACACGTGTGTGCAGTTCACCAACGAAACACCTCCAGCGTACCAAGGCCATTCCCGCTGTGGAACTTGGGTCTCGCCTACTATCAGTCCGCGCAAATGGTGCAGGCGGCCAGCTCAAGCATAGGCCGTAGTCGTTTCGAGAACCGGCGTCGAACGACTCTGCGGCCGTTGCACGGCGGGTACAATTGGCGAGACCGCACGAATATTGCCGTTCTGGGGGCGTGCCGAATGGCGGCTTCCTGCAACCGACCCAGGGGGACCCAAGTTTGGACCTACGCGAATACTTGCGCATCCTACGCCGAAACTGGATTCTGATCGTCGCAACTACCCTCGCCGGCCTCTTAGTGGGCGGAGCAGCTTCAGTGCTTGCCAAACCGGTTTACACGTCCGACACCCAGCTTTTCGTCGCGATTCAAAATTCCGGGTCTGTTCAGGAACTGCAGCAGGGCAACACTTTTAGCCAAGCGCGGGTTCAGTCGTATGTAAAACTAGTGGCCGCGCCAGCCGTTCTCCAACCGGCAATCGACGTGCTTGGACTCGACACAACAGCCGAAGCCATGGCAGGTCGGATCAAAGCAACTTCGGACTTGAACACTGTCCTCATCTCCATCTCCGTTGAGGATCAGTCGCCTGTTCAAGCCGCTGCTATAGCCGAAGCGGTCGCAAATAGTCTGATAAAGGCTATTGAGAGGTTTGAAAGCCCAAAAACTGGAGGCTCCTCCCCAGTAAGCCTCTCCGTAATCAAACCCGCCAAGGCGCCACAGTCACCTTCCTCACCGAACACACGACTCAACCTCATCCTTGGATTACTCGTCGGACTTGCAATCGGTGTCGGCTCTGCAGTTCTACGCACGAGCCTCGACAGCAGAATTCGCGGAGAAGAAGACCTCAGGCGGGTAAGCGATGCACCATTGCTCGGCGGTATCTCATTTGACCAAGACGCTTCGGCCAGACCTCTCCTGACGCAGACTGCACCTCAAAGTCCTCGAGCAGAGTCGTTCCGGCAACTCAGGACTAATCTGCAATTCGCGAATATCTCCGGACGAGCAAAGACTGTGCTAATCACCTCGTCTTTGCCAGGTGAAGGGAAAAGCACCACTGCAACAAATCTCGCCATTGCCTTGGCGCAGGCAGGACAGACGGTCTGCCTCATTGATGCCGACCTCAGGCGGCCGATGGTAAATGAGTATTTGGGGCTTGATCGAAACGCAGGACTCACGACTGCCCTCCTCCGCTCCGCCGATGTCAATGATCTGATCCAGCCGTGGGGTGAGGAGAATTTGTTTGTCCTTACATCCGGCGTAATTCCGCCAAACCCAAGTGAATTGCTCGGATCTGAGGAAATGAAGAACCTGATCGTTAGGCTGGAACAAGCATTCGATGCGGTGATCGTGGACGCACCGCCCCTCTTGCCCGTCACGGATGCTGCGGTTCTATCGCAGCACGTCGGTGGGGTGGTCCTAGTGGTTGGATCACAGAAATTGCGCCAGCATGACCTTGAAAAATCCCTCAATGCCCTCAGGATGGTCGGTTCAAATCTGTTGGGCATCGTACTCAACAGGCTGCCCACCAAGGGACCGGACGCATATTCCTATAGTTACTACACCCACGACGAAAAACCGACGCCTGTCCCCGCACGGACTGCAAAGAGGTTGCCGAAGCGCGTCCTGTCGGGCCAGCCCCAGGTGGACTCAGGAAATTTCGACGACGAAACATTCGAATCCAACGTCCACGCGCCGTCACACTTGTCGGGCAATCGCTTCGAACGATCATAGGGCGCCGGCTAAACCCGCGGCAGTGCCGCGGGTGAGAAGCCTTATCAAGCGACCGAACTTAGGCACCTCAGTCTGGACTGGGCTACCAAGCCCATGCAGATTTTAGAATAGAAAACTTGTCGAACCCCGGGGGCACCGAATGAAACCGAAACAGAGCGTTGCAATCATTGGAACGCGTGGATATCCCAGCTACTACGGTGGCTTTGAGACAGCCGTTCGTAAACTCGCACCGTTCTTGGCCGAAAAGGGCTGGGACGTCACCGTTTACGGCCGCCCCGGCGCAACGAAGGATACTGACCCAGACCGAGACAACCGCGTACGGACAAAAACGACGCGTGGACTCGAGACAAAGTCCTTAAGTACCCTCACCTACGGGCTCACGTCAGTCCTCGACGCTGTGCGAACAAAGCCGGATGTTGCACTCGTGATGAACGTGGCTAACGGTTTCTGGCTGCCGCTCTTGAAGTTGCGGGG
This sequence comes from Arthrobacter sp. ISL-69, assembly GCF_018613775.1. Classification (NCBI taxonomy): domain Bacteria; kingdom Bacillati; phylum Actinomycetota; class Actinomycetes; order Micrococcales; family Micrococcaceae; genus Arthrobacter; species Arthrobacter sp. ISL-69. The sequence continues at coordinate 35,942 of NZ_JAGGPO010000028.1, read as the reverse complement.
AATAAATACCGTTGTCAACGTTGACGGTATTGAGTGGGAGAGGGAGAAATGGGGTAGCCTAGCAAAATTCATCTTCAAGCTCTCCGCAAAGTTCACGGCAAGGTTCGGTGTCACCCTAATTACGGATTCACTCGAGATACAACGCAGGTGGTCCTCCGAGTTTAAACGCAGTTCGGTCTTCATTCCCTACGGTGGTGACATTCCCGAAACGTTGCCGGTGGAACCTGGGCAGTCTTCACGGGGTTACATTCTTATGGTTGCCCGGTTTGTTCCGGAAAACACAGTTCCTGAATTCTTTGACGCCGTGGAGTCGCTCGCAAAAGACTTCCCGGTCGTCATCGTTGGGTCGGCAGGCTACGGTGGTGAGTTGGACGCACGGGCCGAAGAACTATCCAAAACACACGGCAATGTCAGTTGGCTTGGACACGTCAGTGACGACCGCCGACTCCTATCCCTCTGGCAGCACTCCGGCGCCTACTTCCATGGTCACAGTGTTGGGGGAACGAATCCGGCCTTGGTCCAAGCTATGGCTTGTGGCGCTCCCGTCGTTGCTCGCGACACCGTCTACAACCGCGAAGTTCTAGGCTCAGCTGCTAGCTTTACGGATCCGTCGCCAGACTCCATTACTGAGGCATTGCGCGCAACGATGGATAACTCACTTTCTGGCAGGTTCGACCCACAAGAAGGCGTGGATCGCGCACGGCAGCACTACTCCTGGCTTGAAGTTTGCGCGAATTACGAGAGGGCTCTGCTTTCCATCACAAGCCGAACTCATAAGACCGCCGAGACCGTCTCATCATGAAAATACTATTCGACGCCTACTGGTCCACCGATGGTCCACCGTCCGGGCGTATGGTCGTTACGGAGACAATTCGAGAGTGGGAAAAACAATTTCCACAAGACCAGTTGCTTGCTTTGGTGAGAGACACCTCGAATTCGTCACAACTGCCCGCCAATGTTGCTGTCGTGAAAACACGCCTCCGCCCGCATGCTCTTGCGGTTTCGACCCTGCGCCGCCTTGCCACGCGAACTGGCGCGGACGCCGTCATCACTCAAAACTTCGCGGTTAAGGGAAGGAATTCATGCGTCTTCATGCATGACGCAATTTTTCAATCAAACCCAGAGTTTTTTACGCCTTCCGAACGCGCTTATTTTCGGCTAATTACGGCGTCCCTGCCCCAGGCAACCACAGTCTTCACTAGTTCACAGAATGAAGCGGCAAGAATTCTTCGTCATAACGCTAAACTGAAGGATGTACGTGCGGTCGGTCTGGCGGTCGGAAATGAACTCCTGGGCGCCGAATCGGTCCGGCCAGGCTCCGTCGCCGATCTCGATGGTTTTGTGCTGGCAGTCGGTCGACTGAATATCAGGAAGAACCTGGCGACGGTCTTCGATGCCGTCAACTGCTCAACTCGCTTTTCGACGCGCTTTCCGCTCGTGGTTGTCGGCGAACGTGATGGCAAGATGAAGGATCTGTCGGAAGACGTCCGGCGTTTAGTTGCAAAGGGCCACATTCGCTTCCTCGGCGGTGTTCCGAACTCGCAATTGCGCTGGCTTTACGAACATGCCGCAGCGATGATTTTCGCCTCCTTGGATGAAGGATATGGGCTTCCACCCCTAGAAGCCCAACATTTTGGTTGTCCTGTTGTACTCAGCGACATTCCTGTTTTTCGGGAGCTATATTCGGAGTTTGCGACATTTGCAGCGCCATTAAGTCCTCACGATATAGCTGCGAAGCTAGATGAAGTTCTAGAAAGTGGCAGAAGATCCTCCGATCGGAAATTGAAAGCAACGCCTTCCTGGGAAGGCGTAGTCAGTGCAATGCGTAAACAAATTCTGGAGAGTTGGACTTCGAAGTAATGAAACGAGTTTTTGCTAGTCTTTATGAGAAAGTCCGCGGACATAGTCTAGAGGACAGCAGCCTCCCCACGTCTGTGATGATTGATTTTTCGTCCAAGAAGCTCGGTGACTTGGCTCGAGGAACCATCCATCAGGCCCTTTATGGCAATTCGTCGGGGTTGCATTTCCGCGGGAGGAGGACGTCTGTCAGCAATCCCCGGTACTTACGCGTAGGCAGCGGGGTAGTCTTCGGAGAAAACGTATCTATAAACGCGTTTGGCAGTGAAGGCATACATCTCGGATCGTCCGTTACAGTTGGATCGGGGTCTGATCTCCTGGCTACGGCAGTTATCCGCGAACCGGGCGTCGGTATATCGATAGGTCCAGGGACGTCCGTTGGGCGTTCCAACGTTATTTGGGGACAAGGCGGAGTGGTAATTGGAGCCAACTGTTTGCTGGGACCGAACGTAACTGTCCTCAGCGAAAATCACGAATTCAGTAACACTACCGTTCCGATCAAGTCCCAAGGGAATATCCGAAATGCAGTCCGCATCGGGGATGATTGTTGGGTTGGCGCCGGGGCTAAGATCTTGGCCGGAGTAACTATTGGACATGGCTCAATCATCGCGGCGGGCGCCGTTGTTACAAAGTCATTCGAACCATACAGCGTCGTGGGTGGCGTACCGGCGAAGATCATCCGACTACGAGAGAATCTAACGTCACAGCTGGACCACGGCTCCGATGTCTGACTTTGGTATACCTTGATGTGCGGAGTACTTACAAAATGAAACTTGCTGTCTTCCTAAAAGCTCCAGAAGTGTGGGGGGCGGAACGCAGTCTCCTGACTCTTTTGGCATCGGGACCGGCAAAAGACCATCTGATAGAGATTTTCGTCAGTCCAAAGTCACCGTTGTGTGAGGAACTTGATCGTCTAGGAATCAAGTGGACGGCATTCAACTTCGTCTCGCATCGCTCAATTGCAGATGGTGGGCTGAAAAACGCTTCCCCTCTGTCCGTCGTACTTGATTTATTCCAGATTTTCATGGGTGGTCTAAAGGCGCGTCGTCGGGTGAAGCAATTCGATGCCGTTCTTACGTTCGGGCTATGGGAAACGCCCGAAATCGCCCTAGCCGGCCGTCTGAGTAGGACGCCAGTGATTTTTGATTTCCACGTGACATTCTCGGGTCGAACCGGGCAGTTAGCTTTGAAGCAGATCATGCGCCTCGTCACCGGCGTCATTGCGCCAGCGAAGGCAACTTACACTCAAGCTGGGATTGATAGCCATTCCCTTTCCTGCCGTCAAGTCGTCGTTCCACGGCCGGTTACCACTCCTGCTGTGCGCGAAAACACGCAAATATCACCCCAAGCCAGAAGGCTTCGGGTGGGAATGTTCGGCCAGGTAGACGACCGAAAGGGCATTCTCGAGGTTATCGAAACCCTGAGTCCGTTGGCAGGTGAAGTTGAGTTGCTCATCGTGGGGGTCCGGCCGACGGCCTTCAGAACCGATTACGAACGCACCGTACTGGCGAACATTGAAGCGGTAGGACATGGATGGACTGCTCTTCCTAGGTCGACTGACGTGTCCGCACTGATGTCCCGTTGCGACGTCGTGCTCAACATGTCTCGTCATGAAGCATTTGGACGAACAGTTGTTGAAGCAGCTTGCGTTGGTACAGTGCCACTTGTTTTCAGCGGCGGCGGGCCAGAAGAAATTGTTAATGACATGGGGGCCGGGATAGTCGTCCACTCGTGGGAGGACTTGCGAGCCCGTATGGCTGAACTAAGCCGATCCGCCGCCGCCGGAGCTGATCTGAAGTTGACAAACGATCAAGTTCAGGCCATAAGGCACAACTACTCCCCAGGGGTCTTGGCCGAGAAGTATTTTCAGAAGGTCCAAGTATTAGCATCACCAGGACGCCGCTAGGAGTGAACTTCTGCTCAACAAGGGCGTTCTAGCGTCTGAAACTCATACGATAGTACTTCTGGCGTAAGGATGATTTTGAAACTGTTCTGGGCAGCAGCGCCAGTGGCTGCGGTGTTGATTCTGGCTCTTGGATTGTCCGGTATTGGCTGGGGAACTGCTGTCCTCATGGTTACGACGGGACTGGCATTACTAGGTGCATTGCGCTCGTCCCGTTTTGCCTGGGCCGCTTTCGTTGCGTCTTTGACTATGTCTGGACTCAGCATCGGACTAATGGGGCAAAACGTTCTACCAGAGCACGTCTTTCTTGCGCTGCTTCTAACCCATGCTCTTAGGAAGCAGCCGGTGACCACCGTTAGAAGCACTCTGATCCTAGGCAAGGAGAAGTACCGTCCCAGTCTAGTTCTGGGTGTTGTGCTGATCGTTACTTGGCTTTTGGTCACCCTCATTTTCAGTACATTCAACTCGCCGTCCCCGAATAGCAGCCTTCGGTTGTTGGCGTGGCTCTGCCTGAACCTAATCGCGCTTTTCATTGTGAGAGGCATGCTGAGGGATTCAGTTCGGATGGTATCGGACGCCCTTGTAACTAGTGTCTGCGTGTTCGGAATATATGTTTGCGGATGGCTTGTCGCGAACGTCACTGGCCTAACCAATGTATTTGTAGAGGCGGATTACGCAAGTAAGACCTTTCGGTTGAAGGGTCTTATGCTGGAACCAAACCTGCTGGCAGGTCTGGCGCTTCTCCTCCTATGTGTCGCATTTGCCTATAGAGAGGCAATTGGTCCCCGCATTTTTTGGATCGGGGCGTGTGTTCTTGCATTCGGAATATTCATTACCTACACAAGAGCAGCCTGGATCGTCCTTTTCGTCGTTTTGGCACACGCAATTTGGACCGCCGGAATCCGCCACCGGCTCCTCGTCATCCTTGGACTGGGCACCGCAGTAGTCGTGATCGGGTTATTGATAAGCGACATGAGTATGTCCGCAGGGTCAATCACCGACACCATTCTGCGGAGGTTTGACTCTCTGTTTGATTTTGATTCTGGAACCGGGGCATACCGTTTTAGAACTTGGGAAATAGCGTGGCAAGAGATACACATGGACGGGTGGTTCCACGGCCATGGCTACAACTCGTTCTCGCAGTCCCATGACGCCCTCGACACTTCCGATGGAACTCTCTACCTCAGTTTGTTGTGGCTTGCCCTTGTCTATGACGGGGGCCTGCTCGCTTTTGGCCTCTTCACCTGTGCGTTCTTGTTGATCTGGGCAAATGCCAAGATCGGATCGAACTGGTTCTTCATTGCCTTCGTGATAATTAGCACGAGTACAAACCCAACTTGGTTCATGTTTCCGTGGGTTTTTGCGGCGCTTCTGCTTCCTAAAGTTCGGAACGCAACAGTCTCAACCAGCCCTGGTAGTCAGGTTCGGTACTACCTCCCGGCCAAAGAGGTTGCACCCGTCGGCGTACCCACCACTCCTCCCCTTCGCTCGCGCCCCTAGCCTGCCTGCTGATGACGAGCGAGCCAGTTCCAGCCCACCCCGTACTGGGCTCTCGTGGAGATGCAATCGTGTTGACGTCGACATGGCCCAGGCTAATTCAGGCGATTGCTGGGCCTTCGCTATGTCCAAAAGCCATCGAACGGCTTAGACGCGGCTACCGATCTCCCGCTTCGAGTGCTTGCCCGTCGAAAACAGGTGGCGTATCTCCGCCCAATCATCCAAATTGATCACCTTCCATAATGGTCGGTGGCCCTATTTTCAGTTGGCGTTCCTGGCCCTATTTTCGGGTGGCGTTAACAGGCTCAAATGCGATGAGCCACTTCAAGCCGGAGTACATGACTTGGATCATCGAACACCACTGGGACTCCACATATCGGTGGGGAAGGCATCTACCAGTGCACGCTGGTTCCAATGTTGTAGCGGATCATAATACGATTCAGTGCTGAACGAACTGGCACGGGCTATAGCTTTGGAGAGGTCCGAAAAGGCAGTGTAACTTTCACGCCCAGTTCCTCTGAAATAATCCTCATATTTGAAGGCCGGCTCGGCCCCGGACTCCAACAACGCGGAAGGCACGCCAAGGCTGTCGGCGATTACAATCGCGTGCAGCGATGAACCGACGACGTACTCACTCTCGGCAATCCTGCGTAAAACTTGTTCCAGAGGAGCAACCGGGCTACAAAAACAAGGGTGGTTACGATATTGGTGGACCTCGTTGAGATTCGGAATGAGCGTTAGCTTTCGGGTCTTTGGGACCCTCCTAAGCTCCGGCCAGAAGTGTCCCACGAGCAATCCTGGATCCCCAAAAATTTCTGGGACATCTATTTTTTTGTTTTTTTCCAACCACTCGGCTGTGAGAGGTCCTCTGACGGCGCGCACGTCCAGGTTGCCATAGCCGTGTTCACTTGCAGCGACCTTGCCATTAACGCCGGTCCCCCAAACGACGTCTCCGTCTTTGGCCATATGCATGATCGAACCAACGGCTAGAAGTCTGTTGTTTGTGTCCGAAACAGCGCCGCGAGGCAACTTTTGATCACGTTTCGACGCCGTCTCGTTGTCGCAGCTTTTTAGGATTTCGTTCGCCACGCGCGGACCAAGAAGATCACCAAAGTTATTCTTCCGGCCACCGAACACTATTTGAGTTCTTGGAATACGATATTTTCGCGGATTCCAATGTACGACTTCAATATTTTGGATGCGCACTAAAGAGCCTTTCTGAGGATTATCCTTATTGCTATTAAGTCTTCCCGGAAACTTTTGTAGGAGAAAAAGACGACGCCATATAGGACGATCACTATCCCGACTTGAAGGCCAAGCAATGAAAGCGAGGGAAGCTGGTCGACATAAATAGCTCCAACTAATGCCACCGGAAGATTCACTAGAAGGTGAATTGTAATGGGGCGTATTACGGCCATGACCAGGTGCCGGACATTCAGCCCTGTGGTCCTCATGGGCCAGCGAGACAAAATGAGCCAATTCGAGATCAGACCGGCTGTGACACCGACCGCAACACCGATGGGGCCGAATACAACACCGCCAGCGATGAAGATCACCATGAGAGAACGGGTTATAATCGACGCTCGGAGCTGCACCCCTGTCTGATTTGTAATAAGAAACGCCCAGTAGTACACATATCCAATCGATTGGAATACGCCACCGAGGGCCAGAATGGCCAGAACGGGAGCGGACTCCAGCCAATTTGCGCCTAAGAGGACGCCAACCACAGACCACGCCATGCTGCCGAGGACGACAAAAACTCCGCCTACAACATAGGCCACAATCCGTTGAATTTGAACGAGTTTCTCAGAGACCCACGCGCGCTCGTCCTGCCTTCGAGAGAGCATCGGCAAAACAACTCGCGTTAGGGGCGTCGCAATCTGCTGGATGGGCATTCGGTAAAGCTGGTACGCCCTGTCGTAGAGCCCCAATGGCACTGGGCCCCAGAAGCGTCCAAGGAGAACCGAATCTACGTTGGAACTGACGTAGGTAAGCAGTTGAACGAGAAAAGAGTTAACCCCAAAGCCGACAAGTGACTTCATCTCGGCCCGCCTGGGAAGCTTTGGAACCCACCGCCCTGCGACTGACAAAATCAAAAGAGTCCATAGTGCTATGGCCAGTTGTTGGGCGACTAACGCCGTGACCCCGGCCCCTGCCGTTGCTAACACTAAAGCGGTGCTGAACCCGACAAGTTGTGCGGTCACGTCAACTTGTGCGAGCAACTTGAACCGGAGGGATCGTGCAGCATTGGCCGTTAGCTGAGAGATCGCTGCCTGAAGTACAAACGTGGGGGCAAGTGTCTGAACGGCCGCGGTCAACCGCGGTTGACCGTAGAAACCTGCGATTAGGGGCGCGCAGAGAAACGCTAGAACAGTGCACAGAACCCCGATTCCGGTGTTCATCCAGAAGAGGTTGCTTCGCTGCTGATCGGACAACGATTTCGCCTGCATCGCGGCCGATGAAAGTCCAAAGTCACCGAGCAGTGTTGCCAGCCCAGCGAACGCAATAATCATTGAAAACAGTCCAAATTCGCTTGGCGCAAGAAGCCTCGCGAGAATGACCGTTGCAGTCAACTGAACGGCAAATTTCAACCACTGGCCTAGAAGAGTCGCCTTGGCACCTCTAGCTGCTGACCCCGCCCCAAAGCGCCTATCACTCATACTGTTCCGGGTCACATGTCGGTATTAGTCGCAAACATTGGCTTCGCCGCGTCCCATGAATGTCCGCATGGGCGTCGCCAACGCATAAGAGTACTGAGGGACCGTCAACACATTTCATTTCCAACGTCCCCCGGTTGAGATTTGAGCTCGACGGTAGAGCTCACCGCTATGGATACCAGCTTAGGTTAACCGACCTTTCGGGTCCGTCCGGCATCGTGACATGTCCGGCAACTCCAATATGTGACCTAGGGCACGCCAATGGGCCGTGCGTGGACTTCTCTTCACTCGCCTGGGGTCGTGCGATTGACCGTGGTTTCGCTCTGCAACTGCATCGCCGCTCAGGCTAAAGGGCCTCCCAGATCGGGGCTAGCCCACCCGAACAAGCGCGTTTCTTTGTGGGTGCTCTAGACGCATTATTGATACAGTCGTTGCCGGCTGTATCCTGTCGTCGGGGTTCACCCGAGAAATTATACGAACGACTACATTTCGGGGATGCTTCGTGGGGATAGTGGCGGACTGGCGGGTACGGACGTCCCGGAGACTACGTGTTGTTGACGCGTTCGTCATTATTTGGGCTATTGCCGGCGCTTATGTCGTCAGGTTCGGTTTGGAACCGAACTTTGTCGTAGACGGGCAGGAGGTCACTTATGTGTGGCTTTCTGCAGCGTTGGTTGTTGCCTGGTGGCTCATGTTGGGTGCATGGAATACACGGCAGAGCCGGATTCTAGGATCTGGCGCCGATGAATACAAGAGAGTCGCCGCTGCGTCACTCTGGCTCTTTGGGCTCGTCGCAATCGTTTCTTATGTTTTGCGAATTGACACCGCCCGAGGCTATGTAGGCATCGCCCTCCCAGCCGGTTTGTTCGGACTGATTCTGGCACGCTGGCTACTCAGACAGCACCTGAGTGTCGATCGGCAAGTTGGGGAAAGTATGTCCCGACTCCTACTGCTCGGAGGACCCGGCGCCGTTGCACACTTGGCGAAAACTCTCACCGGAGCCAAATACGCAGGCTATCTGCCAATTGCCGTGTACACGCCTGGAGTAGCGGGCACGGAGTGTGTTTCTGGGCTTCCTGTTCTTGGCCATGACCCAGGGGTGAACGAAATTCTTGCTGCTATCGATCGCAGCAATGCAGATGCCGTTGCTGTTTCCGCTGGCGTTCAGTTGCATCCTCAGACACTCAGGCATCTGGGTTGGGAACTGGCTGCACGGAATGTTGGCCTCATCATGGCTCCCGCGCTTACTGATATTGCAGGCCCACGAATTCACACCCAACAGGTTGCTGGTCTTCCGCTGATTCACGTCACGACCCCTACCTTGGAGGGTGGCCAACGCGTCGCTAAGAGGCTTTTTGACGTCGTTGTGTCTGGATTCCTAATTATTCTTGCCGCACCCCTGATGGCCCTACTTGCCCTCATGGTCAAACTCGATAGCCGCGGACCAATCCTTTTCAAGCAAGAACGGGTAGGTATCGAAGGAGCACCTTTTGGCATGCTCAAGTTCCGTTCAATGGTTGTGGATGCAGAGCAGCGTCTCGCCGAATTAGCTGATCGCAACGAGGGCAACGGCGTACTGTTCAAAATCAAGAATGATCCGCGAGTTACCCGCGTGGGCGGAGTCCTGCGCAGATATAGTCTCGACGAGCTGCCCCAGCTGTTCAACATCTTTGCCGGCTCCATGAGCCTGGTCGGACCCCGCCCTCCGCTCCCTCGCGAGGTTGAGGCATACGAACATGACGTACGGAGGCGCTTGTTGGTCAAGCCTGGCCTGACCGGGCTTTGGCAAGTTAGCGGACGTTCGAACCTTTCATGGCAGGACTCTGTTCGTCTCGATCTGTACTACGTGGAAAATTGGTCGTTGGCGGGCGACTTGGTAATTATCCTCCGAACTGTACGCGCCGTGTTTCACAGCACCGGCGCATATTAATTGCTCTCTAGAGTCTTAACGACTGCCCTCTTGGGGAAGGACATATCACAATGCGCATTTCTGTTATTGGTTGCGGCTACCTCGGAGCAGTCCATGCTGCGTGCATGGCGCAACTCGGCCACGACGTCGTCGGAATCGATGTGGACCAGAGAAAGATAGACGCCCTCTCAGTGGCGAAAGCCCCCTTCTACGAGCCCGGCCTCGAAGCCCTCCTCGAGGAGGTACAAGCAACTGGACGGCTTTCATTCACTACTGACATGTCCGCGGCGGCGGGCAGTACCGTGCACTTCATATGCGTAGGGACGCCGCAGAAGAAGGGTGAGAACGGCGCCGATATGACCTACGTTGACGCCGCTGCCACCGCTCTTCTTGAACATCTTTCCCCCGGAGATCTAGTTGTCGGCAAATCAACAGTGCCAGTCGGTACCGCCTCTCGGTTGTCAGACCTCGTTCAGAAGCAAGAGCCATCAGCGCATCTAGTGTGGAACCCGGAGTTCCTTAGAGAGGGCCACGCCGTCTCGGATACGCTCAGCCCCGATCGTTTTGTGTACGGAGTTGCGGATGGCTCGGAAGATCACCGCGCAGTGGCTGTCCTGGACGAGGTCTATTCAGTCCCTTTGTCGACTGGAACACCACGTTTGGTCACCGACCACCCCACCGCAGAACTAGTCAAGACCGCAGCCAATTCGTTTCTTGCCACGAAAATCTCTTTCATTAACGCGATGGCAGAGCTGTGCGAGGCTGCAGGCGCCGACGTTACCCGGCTGGCTGACGCGATTGGCATGGACGACCGCATCGGGCGGAAGTTTCTAAATGCAGGAATCGGATTCGGCGGAGGCTGCTTACCGAAGGACATCCGAGCCTTCATGGCTCGAGCAGGCGAACTCGGTGCTGACCAAGCACTGACCTTCCTTAGGGAAGTTGACGCAATCAACATGCGACGGCGCACACGGGTGGTCGAGCTGACGCGGGAACTATGCGGCGGCACGCTGCTAGGCAAACGAATTACCGTCCTAGGGGCAGCTTTCAAGCCTGAAAGTGACGATGTTCGGGACTCCCCGGCCCTCAGTATCGCGGCGCAGCTCCAATTGCAGGGCGCCGTAGTAACCGTGACAGACCCCAAAGCGCTTGGTAACGCCTCCAAGAGGTTCCCAGAACTCCAGTACGAGGCCGAGACGAACAGATCTGTCGACAACGCTGATGCGCTGCTTCTCCTTACGGAGTGGGAAGAATATCGGAGTCTCGACCCTTATGAATTAGGCGGGCGGGTTTCATCGCTCCGAATCCTCGACGGACGCAACGTTCTGGATGCCGAGAAGTGGCGGGCAGCCGGTTGGACCTTCCGAGGGCTAGGACGCCCCTGACTATGGCCCAAATCGAAGGTGATAAGAGCGGTGCAACTACTAAGAGTCGAGGCAAGGGCCGCATTAGACGGAACAGGCGACGCCGCGCTCTGCTAGTTTCGTTGGCTTCAGTAGGCCTGGCCGGGGTGTTGGTGCTGCTAACTGCCGTTTGGTTGGGTTCGAGAGCCTCTATCATCAAGAACGAATTAGAGGCCGCGACCCAGCTAATACCCGTCTTGAAAGCGGATATCGCAAACAACAGCCCGGAAAAGGCGTCGACGACCGTAGAGCAGCTACGAACCCACACCGGAGCCGCACGTGATGCGGCCGATGACCCTCTGTGGACGATTGCCTCTGTCGTGCCAGGACTGGGACCCAATTTCAGCGCTGTCGCCGAAGTTACCCGTTCAGCCGACGATGTCTCCGCATTGGGCGTAGCACCACTTGTCAGAGTCTTCAGCTCCTTGAATTGGGACAGTCTCGTTCCGAGCGCCGCTGAGACTGATTTGGAACCACTCAGCAAGGCCGCGCCGAGCGTTTCATCCGCCGCTCACGCAGTAAGAGTTTCGGCCGAAAGGCTGAACAGAATTGATGCGAGCGGTCTCCTGCCCCAAGTCGCCGAACCACTAACCCAGGCTCGCGAGCAACTGCAGTCGGTGACTGGCGCTCTGGACGCTTCCGCCGATGCTGCGCAAATCGCCCCGGAAATGCTTGGATCCGAGGCTCCACGCGATTATCTCCTTATGATCCAGAATAATGCCGAAGCCCGGGCGACTGGTGGAATTCCCGGGGCTCTCGCCATACTCACACTTCACAAAGGTAAGTTGACGCTAGGCGAGCAAAGCACAGCCAGCGATGTTGGCATTATGTCGCCGCCCTTCCCTGTGGAGGCAGAGCAGCAGCAGATTTACTCTGGACGTGTGGGAAAGTTCATGCAGGATGTAAACCTGACCCCGGATTTCCCCACTACCGCCAGCACGGCTCAGGCCATATGGGAACAAAAGACCGGCAAGCGCGTCGCCGGCGTTATATCCATTGACCCGGTGGCTCTCGGGTATCTCTTGGACGCAACCGGGCCTGTCAAAATTAAGAACGCTGAGCTCGCCACGCTCGCCAGCGTTGGATTGCCAACAGAACTGAACGGCAAGAACGTCGTACCGACATTACTCTCGGACGTTTATGCCAAGATCGAACAGCCTAAACTTCAGGACGCCTACTTTGCTGGCGTCGCCCAAGAAATTTTCGCTGCACTCTCCAGCGGCAAAGGTGACGCCAAGGCACTCGTCGACGGCATGACGCGGGGAACGGCAGAAGGGCGGGTACTCGTTTGGTCGGGCAACTCCGATGAACAAGCCACCATCGCGAAGTACCCTCTGAGCGGCTCTATCGCCGGCTCCAGCGTCTCGCCCGCGCAGTTCGGGGTCTACTTCAATGATGGCACTGGTGCCAAGATGGATTACTACGTGAAGCGCACCGTGCAACTCGTCGAAGAATGCACGGGTGATGACTACGGGCAGGTCAAGGTGCGCATCACAAGCACCAATACCGCTCCGGCAGATGCCGCCAGCTCGCTGCCGGCCTACGTGACCGGAGCCGGCGCCTTCGGCGTAGCGCCTGGGTCGGTGCAGACAAACATCATTGCCTATGGTCCAGTCCAAGCGAACGTCGAAACAGCGACGGTAGATGGCACCAAGACGGATTTCGCCGCGCATAGGCACAGCAACCGGCCCGTTGGTTCGGTGACTGTCACTTTGGCACCCGGTCAGAGCAGTACCGTAGAACTGACCTTTGGGAAAATCGTTCAGCACACAGAACCTAACTTGGTTGTCACGCCGACCGTCCAGCCCGTCAACGAGGTAGCCCTCGGCACCAAACAGGCAGAATGCATTCCGGAGAAGTAGACATCCCGTTAACAGTATGTAAAGCGACTTGATTCACTTTGGTAACACCCGTCACGGGGTGTTACCGTTTACTCGGGCACAGCAAATGAGATTTCAACCTACGGTCACTCGGGGGATCGGAAATCTCCACTCATCACGTGACACATCGTAATTACGGTCTCAGGGGGACTCATGAAGAAATCACTTGCAGCAATCGCACTCGCAGGTTCCATCGCACTTATCGGCGCCGTTCCGGCCGTCGCAGCCACCTACCCGGCACCGCCGGCCAACGCAGCAGTTTCTGACGGCACCGTTGGCCCGGGCGAGCAGTTCGTCTTCCGCGGCAACGGCTTTCTTGCTGGCGAAGGCCTGACCATCACCGTAACCCCGGGCAACCCCCCGGCAGCAAACGGCTCCAGCGTCTCCAACGGTAGCCGCACGGTTCCGACCAAGATCACTCTGCCGCTGGCTCCTCAGACCTTCTCCACGACGGCTGACGCCAACGGCGCCTTCGCCTACACGCTGTCCATCAACGAGCCGGGCGTCTACACCCTCACTGCCACTGGCGCTACGTCCGGCAAGACCGCCAGCGCGACCGTCACCGTCGTCGCCTCAGGCACTGGCCTGGCAAACACCGGCGGTGCCCCGCTGGCGAACACTGGCACCGGGCTCGCCAACACCGGTGCGGACGCAAGCCTGGTTCTGTGGTCCCTGGTGGGCGCAGGCGCACTGGCTGCCGGCGCAACCTCAGTAGTTGTGGTTCGCCGCCGCGCCAAGGCTGAGGCCGGAGCGTAAGGCTAAACTTACAAACACCAAAGAGGGTGGGTGGTCCTCCGGGAAACCGGAGACCACCCACCCTCTGCATTTAACCCGGAATACCTACGCCGAAACGTCATGCCGTGGTATTCATAAGAGCTATGGGGAGACATTGGCGCAAACCGCGGTGGCAGTTCCGTATCCCTTTCGACGTGGCCGCTCTGGTGCCGCCGCCTCAGACACTCCCCTACATCTTCCTGGCATTGCTTGCGATAGCGGCCTTTGGAGTGGGCGCCCTGGCCTTGCTGCGGACCTCCTGAGGCCCGCTTGAATCGCCTGGAACAGCCCCTCCTCTGGCGGATAATCCTAGGGGCCATGATCGTGCCTCTGGCGTTCGTGGCTTACTGGCCAACTCCGGTAGACCAACCGGTGCAGGGAGAGCTTGCCGGCTTCCTCCTCGTGATCCACGCCCTGGGGATTCCCGGCTGGGTCAATTATTCATTCATCGAGGCCACAGCGAACGTGGCCCTCTTCGTGCCCGTTGGAGTTGTCTCATCACGGGCTTTCCCAGGCAAACGTATTTGGCAGCTCGGCGCCTTCGGTCTGTTGGTCTCTGGCTGCATGGAACTGGGCCAGCAGCTATTTCTTCACGATCGGTTCGCAAGCCCGCTGGATCTTGTCACAAACACAGCCGGCACTGTCATGGGCTGCCTCTTCGCACGAAGGGCCGCTGCGATTCTTAAAGCGAGACGGGCCCAACGCTTTTCAGCGCTGAGCCCGTCCCACAACAGATCCTGAGTCTGCTTATTCGTTCACGAATTCCTTCATCCATGCTTTCAGGTCTTCGCCAAAGTCCACGCGCTCCGAAGCAATGGAAATGACGGCCTTGATGTAGCTGAGCTTGTCTCCGGTGTCATAGCGACGCCCACGGAACACAACCCCATAGACACCACTGCCTTCGCCCTCCGACGTCGCGAGGGTCTGCAGCGCGTCCGTCAGCTGGATCTCGCCGCCGCGGCCCGGCTGGGTCTCCTCCAGAACGTCGAACACCGCCGGGTGCAGCACGTACCTGCCTATGACGGCCAGGTTCGACGGAGCCTCGTCCACAGAGGGCTTCTCCACCAGACGGTTCACCCGGAAGTAGTTCTCGCCGTCCACCGGCGTGATGTCCGCGCAGCCGTAAGCACTGATCTGGGACGGGTCCACCTCGATCAGCGCAATGACAGAACCCCCGGTCTTGGCCTGGACGTCGATCATGGTGCTCAGCAGCTCATCGCGTTCGTCGATGAGGTCATCACCCAGCAGGACAGCAAACGGCTCGTCACCCACGTGCTGGCGGGCACATAGCACTGCGTGTCCCAGGCCCTTGGGGTCCCCTTGGCGCAGGTAATGCAGCGGCGCGAGGCTGGAGGCGTGCCGGACGGCCTCCAGCCGGTCCAGGTCGCCCTTGAGCTCCAAGGTCCGCTCAAGGGCCGGTGCGCGGTCAAAGTGGTCCTCCAGCGCCCGTTTCTGGCGTCCCGTGATCATGAGGAGGTCCGTCAGGCCTGCCTTGACGGCTTCTTCCACCACGTACTGGATTGCGGGCTGGTCAACAACCGGCAACATTTCCTTCGGCATTGCCTTGGTGGCGGGCAGGAAGCGAGTTCCCAATCCGGCAGCAGGAATGACAGCTTTTCTTACTCTTTTCCCCAAAGTCATAGCTGAACCATACAAATCGTTGGGCGAAACTGGCAATTCATTGCCCAGATTACGCGGGAATGGGGAGCGCTGCCCATCGCAGGCATTCGATTAACCGGACATACTCGGATTGCAGCTTTCACGAAACTTGGGGGACAACTTGAACAACGACCAGCAGCCCGGAACTCCGCAACAGCCGGACCACAACGGATGGCAACACCCCGACGCTCCGGCACCGGGACCCGACAGCCAACAGCAGCAGCAGTTCCCGCCCTACCCGCCGCAGCCCGGGCAGCCGTATCCGCCGCAGCCCGGCCAGCAGAACCAACAGGGCCAGCCGGAATTCGGCCAGCCGCCCTATCCTCCGCGGGCGGACCAGTACAACGTCGGCCAGCCGCCGTACGGCGAGCCCGGACACGGACAATACGGGCAGCCCGGACCGGGTCAGTTCGGCCAGACCCCGCCAAAGGGCGGCATCCCGGTCTGGGGCTGGGTTGCCGGCGGTGTTGGTGTAGTGGCGGTCCTTGCTGTGGCCGGCGTGATGGTCCTGGGCGGCATCGTGTCAGCCAACGCGCGGAACGTGACCCCGGCACCGACCGAGACGGCCGGGAGTACAGAGTCAGCCGGCGCTACCGAGGAAGCCACAGCCGATGGGTCGTCGGCCGCAGCCACTGACGACGCGGTATACCTCTTCGAGGACGCCGACTTCACCTCGGCGCCTGTCTGGGCAACTGCCCTCCCGGCCGGCTGGACCATGTCCGACGCGAAGGGTGGCACTTTCACGTACAGCAACAGCGACTATCCGTGTATCTTCACCGTGCACCAGGCAATCCTGCCGCCACGCAGTGCCATCACCGATGAAGAGGCGACGAAAGCCTCCATGCAGATCGAGATTGACGGCATCAAAAAAGCGGCAAGTTCCCCGGTCACGGTGGTGACAGACGCTGACTCGCTCTACACGAAACTTCGGAACGCGGACGGCCAGACCATTGAACTCCAGGAAGCCGAACTGCGGTTCAAGAACAAGAGCAACGTGGACCTGGTGTACCGCTTAGCGGTACGGTCCATGCCCGCCGGCGACGGACTAATGGAACTCATCCTTACCTGCCCGGCCAATCTGCCGACCGAGTCTGAGCTGTGGACGGAACTGACGGACACCGTCACCATGAAGGACGATCCGGCAGCCTGATTTCGAGGGGCCCTTACCGGCCCTTGAACTCGGGTGTCCGCTTCTCCTGGAACGCCTTGAAGCCCTCCGTGTAGTCCTCGGACTTGCACAGCCGGGCCTGCTCCGCGTTTTCCTCCTCCATGGCCTCCCAGAGGCCAAGGCGCTGGTCGCGGATCTGGGCCACCAGGTCCTTGCTGGCGTTGAAGGCACCCGTGGCGCCCGTGGCAACCTTCGCCACGATGCCGCGGGTGTTTTCCAGCAGCTCGCCCTTGGGCATCGCCCGGCTGAACATCCCCTGCGCTACGGCCTCGGCGCCGGTCATCAGCTCGGCCGTGTAGATCAGGTCCAGCGTCCGGTGCATGCCCAGCCGCTCGGTGAAGTACCAGTGCCCGCCGGAGTCCAGCGTGGCACCCAGCTTGGCGAACGGCGAGCCGAACTTGGCGTCCTCCGCCACGTACACCACGTCCGTGGCCAGCAGCAGGCCCAGCCCCACGCCCAGGCAGGCACCCTGCGCCGCCGCGAACGTCGGAGCCGGGAACGCGGTCATCTTCTTCAGCAGCGGCTGCAGCAGCCCGCCCAGGTACCCCTGGACGTCGTCCGTCTCCGGCGTCACGCCGGCGATGTCCCGGCCCGCACAGAAGGCGCGGCCCTCACCCCTAAGCAGCAGCGCCCGCACCTCACCGCGCAAGGCGGCGTCAGCGGCGTCGTCGTACGCCTGTGTTAAATCCTTGAGCGCCTGCTCGTCCAGTGAGTTCAGCTTGTGCGGGGCGTTCAGCACAACCTCAGCGATGCCGTCGGCGATGGAGAGGGAGATCATGGGGCTCCTTGCGGTTGGAAAGTCTTAGACGTCGAAGTCGACGGTGACTTCGGGGGTGGTGGGGTGGGACTGGCAGGTGAGCACGTAGCCCTTGTCCAGTTCATCCTGCTCCAGGGCGTAGTTCTCGTCCATGGTCACCTTGCCCGTGACCACCTTGGCGCGGCAGGTGCCGCACACTCCCCCGGCACACGCGAACGGCACGTCCGGGCGCACGCGCAGGGCGGCGTTGAGGATGGATTCGCGGGCGTGCGTGGGGCTGGCCACCTTGCCCTCGAGCCCGTCCAGCTTGAACGTGATCTTGTACGTCTCCTTGGACTCGTCCTCAATCACCGGCCGGCCGATGTTGCCCTCGGGGCGGTCCGGCTTGCCCGAGGTGAACAGCTCGAAGCGGACGTGCTCCGGCTTCACCCCGCGGGCGGCCAGGGTATCGCGGCACAGCTGCACCAGCTCGAAGGGACCGCACAGGAACCACTCGTCCACATCGTCCGCGTGGATGGCGGTGCCCAGCAGCTGCTGGAGCTTCTCGGCGTCGATCCGTCCGCTGAGCAGCGGCGCGATGCGCTGCTCGCGGGACAGCACGTGGTGCAGGGCCAGGCGCGCCGGGTACTTGTCCTTCAGGTCCGCCAGCTCCTCCAGGAACATCACGTCCATGGCGGCCTTGTTGGCGTAGATCAGGTCGAAGCGGGTGTCCGGGTTCGCCGCCAGCAGGGTGCGGGCAATGGCGATCACCGGGGTGATGCCGGAGCCGGCGGCGATGGCCACGAAGCTGCCGGGCTCCCCCGCCAGATCCTCCGGGTGGTTCATGGAGCTCATGATGTCCTGCTCCACGGCTTTCCCGTCCCGGCCGTGCTTGGAGACGAACGCGCCCATGGGGCTCATCACGTCCAGCTCATCGCCGGCCTTCAGCTCGGCGTTGGCCCACGTGGAGAACAGCCCGCCCAGGTCCTTCTTGATGGCCACCCGGACCTCGCTGCTGCCGTCCGCGAAGCTGCGCGGTTCGGCGCAGATGGAATAACTGCGGCGCACCTCGTGCGGCTGGCCGTTCTCATCCGGCATGGTGGTGCGCAGGGCCACGTACTGGCCCGGGAGGTAGTCGAACTGGCCGGCCAGTTCCGCCGGGACGGCGAACTTCACCTCGATGGCATCGTCCGTGAGCCGGCGGACTTCATCCACCGTCAGGGTGTGGAAGGTCGCGCGACGGCGGCCGGTGGCTGCAGCCGACTCAGCGGCGGTCTGGCGGACAACAGTCATGGGAGCACCTGTTCCTTACAAAACTTTGAAATAGTCGAACGGTTCCTTGCAGTCCTGGCAGACGTACAGCGCCTTGCAGGAGGTGGAACCGAAGCGGGTGAGTTCCTTGGTGTTCAGGCTGGAGCATTGGGGACACTTCACAGCCATTTGCAGGCGGATGGGCCCGGCGTGCCTTGCAGCATCGGAGCGGCCCGTGGGCGGTGCAATGCCGTACTCCTCCAGCTTCGCCTTGCCGGACTCGGTCATCCAGTCCGTGGTCCATGCGGGCGAGAGCACCAGCTCCACATACACGGTGGGATAGCCCTCCTTGGCGAACGCCGCCCTAAGGTCATCACGGATGGCGTCCATGGCCGGGCAGCCCGAGTACGTGGGCGTGATGGTGACCTGCACTGCGGGGACCATACCGCCGTCGTCGAACATCCTGACATCCCTGAGGATGCCCAAATCGGCAATTGTGAGCACCGGGATCTCCGGATCGCACACCGTGGCGGCCAGGTCCCAGGCCTTCTGCTCCGGCGTTTTGGCGTCCGCGCGGCTTTCGGTCGCGGTGGGGTGGCTGACGTACATGTCCGGCATGGCTACCAGCTCGCCCCGGGGAACTGGCGGGCGAGGACCTGCATCTCGGCCAGGAGGTAGCCCAGGTGCTCGGAGTGCTTGCCCTGGCGTCCGCCACCGCGGGCGGCCGGAACCTGCGGAATGTCCAGTAACGCTTCAGCCAGGACCTCTCCGGTGAGGCGGTCAAAGTCCGCGCGCAGGCTGGAAGGCTCGACGGCGGCACCCGCCGCTGCGAGGCGTGCGGTGAGTTCGTCGTCGCGGAACAGCTCGTCGACGTAGGGCCAGATGACGTTGAAGCCATGGATCATTTTGGCGCGGGACTCGTCCGTGCCGAGGGCCAGGCGGAGCACCCACTGGGTGCTGTGGTCCCGGTGGTAGTCCACTTCCTTGACGGCCTTGGCGGCGATGCCGGCCAGGGTGGCGTCCGTGGACTCGGTGAGCCGGCGGTAAAGCTCGAACTGGTAGTAGCTCACCACGAACTGCCGGGCGATGGTGACGGCGAAGTCCCCGTTGGGCTGTTCGAAGAGTTCCACCGAGCGGAACTCCTCCTCGTCGCGGAAGTAGGCGAGCTCGTCCTCGCTCTTGGCTGTTCCGTCCCCTCCGAGGGCCCCGCCGGCGTAGCTGAGGAACGAGCGGGCGTGGCCCAGCTGGTCCAGGGCGATGTTGCCCAGGGCCACGTCCTCCTCCAGCTCGGGGGCGCGGGAGATCCAGTGGCCCAGGCGCTGGGCCAGGACCAGGGCGTCGTCGCCCAGGCGCAGCGCGAACTCGGCGGCGTCCTCGCTGGGCTTGGCGGTGCCGCGGCTGACCGCGAGCGCGATGTCCTCCGGGCGGAGGGCGTTGCCCGGCGTGATGCGGGTGGCGCTGGCGTTGGCGTCCCCGCTGGTGCCGGCGGTGGCGACGCCGACGGAGATGTCCCCGTGGCCGCCGTCGTGCGTTTCAGTCGTGGTCTCAGGTGTGGTGCTCACAGGTGCTTCACGCCCTCGCTCTTGGTGTAGTACGTGGCGTGGCGGTAGTCCTTGCCCTGGGGCGACTCGAAGAAGGAGCCCTTGGCGTCCGGGTCGCTGGAGGCGATGGCGTCCGCGGGGACAACCCAGATGGACACGCCCTCGTTGCGGCGGGTGTACAGGTCACGGGCGTTGCGCAGCGCCATCGCTGCGTCCGGCGCGTGCAGGGATCCGGCGTGCACGTGGGAGAGGCCGCGGCTGGAGCGGACAAAGACTTCCCAGATGGGCCAGACGTTGCCGGCGGGGGTTTCGGGGCTCATGCTGCGGATTCCTTCTCTGCTTGCTTGCGGGCGTACGCGGCGGCGGCTTCGCGCACCCAGGTGCCGTTCTCGTGTGCTTCGCGGCGCCGTTCGAGGCGCTGCGCGTTGCAGGGGCCGCGGCCTTTCAGGACCTCGTGGAACTCGTCCCAGTCCAGCGGGCCGTGCTCCCACTTCTTGGTTTCCTCGTTGAAGCGGATGTCCTTGTCCGGGAGGGTGAGTTCCAGGACCTTGATCTGCTCCATCATCATGCCGACGAACCGGTTGCGCAGTTCGTCGTTGCTGAAGCGCTTGATGTTCCAAGCCATGGACTGCTTGGAGTTGGGTGAATCGTCATCCGGCGGGCCGAACATCATCAGGGCCGGGGCGTACCAGCGGTTTACGGCCTCCTGGGCCATCTGCTTCTGCTCCGGGGTGCCGTGGGAGAGTTCCAGCAGGATCTCGAAGCCCTGGCGCTGGTGGAAGGACTCCTCTTTGCAGACGCGGACCATGGCGCGGCCGTAGGGGCCGAAGGAGGCGCGGCACAGCGGAACCTGGTTGGCGATCGCGGCGCCGTCCACCATCCAGCCGATGGCACCCATATCCGCCCAGGTGCGTGCGGGGTAGTTGAAGATGGAGGAGTACTTGGCCTTGCCGTCCATCAGGTCCTGCATCATCTGGTCGCGCGGCTGGCCCAGGGTCTCGGCGGCCGAGTACAGGTAGAGCCCGTGGCCGGCCTCGTCCTGGACCTTGGCCATCAGGATGGCCTTGCGCTTCAGGCTGGGGGCGCGGGAAATCCAGTTGGCTTCCGGCTGCATGCCGATGATCTCCGAGTGCGCATGCTGTGAGATCTGGCGGATGAGGGTCTTGCGGTAGGCAGCCGGCATCCAGTCGCGGGGCTCGATGCGCGAGTCCTCCGCCATGACGCGGTCAAAGTACGCCTGACCTTCTGCCTCGTGCCGGGCTGCCTCTGCGAGCTGTTCAGGTGAAAGCTCAGCGGGCACTGACTGCAGGGTCTGCGATGCCATGGTTGCTCCTATGCATATCCGATAAATAATTACCGACCGTTCGTTCAGGATATGCGGAAGCCGTGAGATGCGTCAAGGAGGCCGGGCGCGTCGCAGCAGCGGGAACTTCCTAGCGGGCGTTCGTTTTTCAGGGGAGGTGGGCGTCCTGCGGCTGGGTTGTGCGGGCGACGTCCTGGATTCGTTCTGTTGCGGCCCAGCTGGCGAGCAGGCGCAGTCGTTCATCCGAGGGGGATCCGGGCACGGCCGGGTAGACGGTGAGGGTGAAGCCAGGATCCTCCGCGAGCTCCATGGCTTCGTAGGGGAGTTCGAGTTCCCCGACCACCGGGTGGCGGAAGACTTTTGTCCCGGCGTAGTGGCGCCGGACGTTGTTGGCCGCCCAGCGGGTCCGGAATTCCTCGCTGCGCACGGACAGTTCTCCGACGAGGTCGGCCAGGCGTTTGTCGAAGGGGTTGCGCCCGCTCTGCGTCCGCAGGATGGCCACGTTCATGTTGGCCGCCAGCTCCCAGTTGGGGTAAAACTCCTTGGCCCTGGCATCGAGGAAGATGAAGCGGGAATGG
Organism: Arthrobacter sp. ISL-69; assembly: GCF_018613775.1. Lineage (NCBI taxonomy): Bacteria > Bacillati > Actinomycetota > Actinomycetes > Micrococcales > Micrococcaceae > Arthrobacter > Arthrobacter sp. ISL-69. Next base: position 13,826 of record NZ_JAGGPO010000028.1, on the reverse strand, counting down.
TTGGCGGGCCGCGCCGGACCGCGGTACATCTCCGAGTAGAGGGCGTAGCCGAGCTGGTTGGCCGCCACGATGTCCATGTGGTGGTTGCCGATGAAAGCCGGCGCAGCGGTAATGGCGTCCAGCATGAACTGCAGGGCGGGGCGGACGGTTCCGCTTTGGAGCGGGCGCCGCTGGCTTCTGCCGGACGGGCTGGCTGCATAGGCCAGGTTGTAGAGGTGGTCCCGTTCGGCCTCGTCCAGCTTCAGTGCCCTGGCGATGGCGTCGAGGACGCTTTCGGACGTGCCGGCGAGGTACCCGCGTTCAAGCTTTGTGTAGTAGTCCACGCTGACGCCGGCGAGCATGGCCACCTCTTCACGGCGCAGGCCGGCGACCCGGCGTCGTCCGCCATAGAGCTTGAGCCCGGCCATTTCTGGAGTGATTTTTGCCCGCCTTGAGGCGAGGAATTCGCGAACTGCCATCCTGTTATCCACTCATCCACGCTACCGCTCGGAAGCCGCCCCAGGGAGGTACTGCCAGAACCCGGATAGGCAGGGCTCTCGCTACGGATGACGTGTCCCTGTTGCATGGAACGTGAACGGGTTATCCCCACAAAGCGAACGGAGCCAGCGTGACAGCCATCGACACACCGACGTCCACACCTGCACAGACCGTCGGCCGCCCACTGGCGACGGTCCTCGGCCTGCTGACAATCTTCGGTCCGATCTCCATGGACCTTTACCTGCCGGTTCTGCCGGCCCTCACCGCCGAACTCCAAAGCACGACGTCGGTAGCTCAGCTGACCATCACGGCCTGTCTGCTCGGACTCGCGATAGGACAGGTCATCGCCGGCCCCGTCTCGGACCGTTTCGGCCGCCGGACGCCGCTGCTCATCGGAGTCATCGCCTACACCGTCACCTCGGCCCTGTGTGCGCTCAGCCCGACAGTCGAGACCCTTATCGTCGCAAGGTTCGTCCAGGGACTCGCTGGCGCGGTAGGCATTGTGATCGCGCAAGCGGCCGGACGGGACGTCTACTCGGGCGGCAAGCTGCTCCGCTACTACGGCCGCCTGACCGTCCTCGGCGGAGTTGCCGCCATCATCGGCCCCGTCATCGGAGGCCAGCTGGCAACGGTCACCGACTGGCGCGGGGTCTTCCACTTCCTCGCAGCCGTGGGCGTGGCCATCCTCGGAGCATCCCTGGTGATCTTCCGGGAGACGCTGCCGGCAAACCGGCGCACCACCGGAGGCCTCTCCCACACACTGAGCGACTTCCGCCGCCTGCTCGCCGACCGGGTGTTCGTGGGAGCGGTCCTGATCACCGGCTTCACCTACGCCGCCATCTTCGCCTACCTCAGCGGGGCAACGTACATCCTGCAAGGCGTGTACGGGCTCTCACCCCAGGGCTACTCCTTCGCGTTCGGCCTGAACTCCCTGGGCTTCTGATCTTTGGGTTCATCGGCGGCCGCCTGTCCGAACGGTGGTCCGAACGGGGAACCCTCGCCGTCGGACTGGTCATGGCCCTCGCCGGCGCGCTGGGCTTGCTTGCCACGGCGCTCCTGCACCTGCCGCTGATCGCCATCATCCTGTCCCTGTTCACGATGGTCAGCGGCGTGGCAGTGACCAGTCCCCCGGCCACATCCCTGGCGCTCAAGGATTATCCCGACATCGCAGGCACAGCCTCGTCACTGCTGGGTCTGGCCCGGTTCGCTTTCGGTGGCCTGGCCGCACCCCTGGTGGGCATCAGCGGGGCAAACGACCCCGTGCCGTTCGGCGTCGTGGCAGCCGTTGCCGCCGGGGCGGCAGCACTCAGCCTGGGGCTGGTAAAAGTCAGCGGCTCCTCCAGTAGGTGACCAAGTCCCGCGCCAGCCGCGGGGCCACGCGCAGGAACCGCCCCCCACGCGGTTGGCGGCTAGTGGCCGCCCTGTTCCAACACTGATTTGGCGATGAGCTGTCCCACGGCTGCGGTGACGGCGGCCTGGTAGCCTTCCGGCCGGCCGTGCCGGACGCCGACTTCTTCGGCCAGCTGGTCCAGCGGGACGGCCGCGGCTGTGGCCTCCCAGATGGCCCGTCCGATCCCGCTCAGCCGCACGATCTCCGCGTCCAGCATCACCAGCAGATCGTCGCCGACAGCCACGGCATCCTGTGGATCGACCCGCCGGATCCACCCCTCCGGGATGTCCCCGGACACGGCTTCTGCTGCGCGCGCTTCCCACGCAGGCTTCGAGCGGCGCCGCTTCCGGAAGAGCGGTTCCAGGGCCTCCGGCAGGTCCGCGGCCTCCGAATACGTCACCTGCCAGACTCCCCCGACGCGGTCGATCAGCCGGCACAGCGACTGCAGCGGCTCGTCGATTTCACCCTGCGAGGACGAATCAGGGACCAACGCCAGCAACGCCTCCGCCAACGGCAACTGGCGCAGGACGGGGGCTGGGCGGTCCTGCTGGTCAGCGCTGAGGTCCGCCCTTGGGGCGGCGTCAACCCGGTCCAGCAGCACGATGGACTGGATGAACGGCTTGGCCGGCGCCGGCTGAAGTCCCAGTTCGTCCGGGCCCACCTGGTGCTTGGGCTCCCCTGGCCCCTGCTTCACGGACAGCGGCTTGGGGTAGGGAACCACAGAGCCGTCCGGGCCGATGGCCACGGTTTCGTCCGAAACGTAGCCGTACGTCCCTGCCAGCACCGAGGCTGCCGTGGTTTTGCCCGTTCCTGACTTGGCCACGAGGGCCACCACGGCCCCGGTCACGGGTGAGGCCACCGCACAGGCGTGCAGCATCATGAGCTCCCCGGCGTTCTCCAGGATGGCCGCGACAGTAACCCGGGAGGTGACGTTCTCGGCCAGCTCCCCAAAGGAGGTGGCCTGCAGGGCGAACGTCCCGCCGTCGTACATCGACAAATACGAGACGGAAGCGGAGAACGGCAAGGCCTCCGTGGGTTCCTTGGGCAACGGCGGAATCAAGGGCGCCCCGCCGCTGGCACACCTCGCCCAGGCAGAGCGCATGCTGTGCTGCTGCTCCTCCGTGACCGAGCGGCCCCAGCGGACAGTGAACTGCGTGCCCAGGACGTCGATGCACAGCAGTTCCCCGCCGCGCAGCAGATCCTCAAAGAGCCGCGCATCCCACCCGTTTGAGAAATCCCAGTCAAACTGGGGCTCCCCGCCGTGTTCCCCGTCCTCACCGCTCATGACTCCCCCTCAAGTCCAGCCGGTCGCTACTCTGCGCCGCCCGCAGCTTCGATCAGCCGCTGGGCTTCAAGGCTTGCCAGGAATCCCTCAGACAATTGCGCCCCCGACGTTGTTTTAGCTGGGCCAGTCCTCTTGGACCGGCCCAAGACTTCGCCGCGTTTTCACCGGCTGCGCCCACTCTTCCCAACGGCGCCAAAGGTTCGCGCAAGCGATTTGCAAGACTTCATCAAGGTTTGCTGTGTCAACGCGAAAGTGAACTTGGGGAGCGTTGCGCTGATCTAAAGACTGATGAGCGAGCTGGAAGCCAAAACTGTCGGCGCCTGCTTCCCACGCTCCTGGAATGTGATCACTGCGGTCACCGAGAAGTCGCGGTGATCGTTGTTCCCGCCGCCGTATCCGTAGCCGTCGATGGCGAAATCCACCTGCGTGAGGTCGGCGGCAGCGGCGTACATCAGATCCGCTGTGAAGGCGCCAGTCCTGAGGTTATGCGTGGTCGAAACGCTGGCTGCGCCCATGCCCATGGACGAAAATGTCAACAACAGATCGCCGGTGGCCGGCGCTAGCCGGCGTCGCTGCAAAACCGACGTGACCGGCGCTACCGGGCTCATGGTCACTTGAATGCTCACAGAACCGGCGAGGTCGTCGAGTCCCCGCAGGCTGAGCGTGACGGGCACTTTTACGGCTGGCCGCAGGTGGCCGGCCTCATTGGGATGCGTGATCGAAGGAATGGCCCGAATGCCTGAAACCAGCGCGGCGGAAGCCTGCGTAGCCGAACCTGTTGTTGCCGCGCCTGTTGTTGCCGGGGCCGGTGCGGTCGGGGCCGGCGCGGCGGGCGCTGTCATAATGGCCGGCACGGACCAGGCGCCGTCCCACGCCGCCCTGCTACGGGTGGCTCCGGCAGGTTCCGTGGCGCGATATGCGAGTTCTGACATCTTCGTCCCCCGTAACATTCGGTTGGGGATCCTTGACGGACCGCCCAGCGGCTGTGGCCGGGATCTTCACCGGTTGACTCCACTGTGCACAATGCGCCTCTAGTTTCCCGCAGCCGAGCCTCAAGACTCGGTCAATATCTGCTGACGCCTCTGGGCGATTCACCCCCGGGCCGGGGCTGCCCTGCGTGTTAAGTTGAATATCCGGGATCGCACCGATCTGCCAGCAACTCCGGAAAGAGCCCTCACTGTGGAATCGCCAACGCCCGTACGGATCCTGACAATCTGCACGGGAAACATCTGCCGGTCCCCCGTAGCCGAACGCCTGCTGCAGGCCGGTCTGGACCAGGTCCTGCCTGGCGGCTTCGAGGTGCGAAGCGCCGGAACCCGCGCCATGGTGGGCAGCCCCATCCAGCCGCTCTCCGCGGACATCGTCCGGATGTACGGCGGCACGGACAAGTCGTTCGCCGCACGGCAGCTGACCGCCAAGATCCTCCGCGAAACGGACATTGTGCTGACCATGACGTCCAAGCACCGCGGTGAGGTGCTGCAGCTGGATGCCTCCCTGCTCAAGCGCACGTTCACCATCCGAGAGTTCGCGCGGATGCTGGAGGCACTCGAGGAACGCGACGCCGCCGGCTCCGATTCGTCCGCTGAAAAGGCGTCCTCCGAAAAGGCGTCCGACGCCGGCACGCTGTGGCGCGGGCTGTCCGCCCGCCTCGCCTCCGTCCGGCACCTCGCCCTCGCGGCCGACAGCGCCGACAACGAAGTGATCGACCCCTACAAACGGGGCCCCGAGGTCTACCGCCAGATGGAAGACGAACTGGCCCCGGCCATCCTCACCATCCTCCGCTACGCCCGGCTCAACACGCCCACATAAACAGGACCTTCGGCGTCGTTCTTTTCGGTGTCCGCGGTGGTACCGTCCGGTTATGGACAACCAGTCAGATCCGGAAGGGGCGGCTGAGAACAAGCCGCCGCGGGGAAATTCCGCATGGCTTCCCGCCTGGCTGCGCCGGCAGCCCACGTGGCTCAAAGCGGTTCTGGCGATGGTCCTGGTGATCGCCCTGGGCAGCACCGCCTACGCATTCTCGCAAGTGGGACGCGGCGGAGCGCCCACCCCCACCGCCAGCGCGGTACCGACGGCGGAAGGTGCCACGGCGCCGCCGTCAACGGAGGCTCCGGCCCCCACACCGACGCCGACGCCCACTCCCACTCCGGAACCGCCGCCCGTCGCGCTGAACATCCTGCTGATCGGCAGTGACAGCCGCGGGGATTTCCGGGCCGAGGAAGCCCAGGCCGCCGCCGGAACGCCGGCCGACCAGCGCGGCGACGTGCTGATGCTGATCCATATCCCGGCCGATCGGCAGAGGGTCTACGGCATTTCCATCATGCGCGACATGTGGGTGAACATCCCCGGCTACGGCGAGTCGAAGGTCAACGCCGGGCTGGAGCTGGGCGGCACCCCGCTGATGGTCCGGACCGTGGAAACGCTGTTCAACACCCACATCGACCACGCCGTTATGGTGGACTTCAAGGGACTCTGGGACGCCACCAACGCCCTGGGTGGGGTGGACGTGAACGTCACCGTTCCCTTCACCTCCACGCACGATACCCGCCATAGCTTCCCCGCCGGCATCAACCATCTCGACGGCGGGGCGGCCCTGGAGTTCGTCCGCGAGCGCTATGCGTTTGCCGACGGCGATTTCCAGCGGATCCGCAACCAGCAAACGTTCCTCAAGGCGTTCATCGGCAAGTTCATGAGCGAGGGCACGCTCAGCAACCCGGCCATGGTGATGTTGCTGGTCAACACCCTCCGGCCCTTTGTGCTGGTGGACCCGGGCCTCACCCCGGAGACGCTGGTGCGGCTCGGCTTCAGCATGCGCGGGGTGGGGGCCGAGGACGCCATGTTCTTCCGGCTGCCCGACGGCGGTTTCGGCACCAGCACCACAGGCCAGTCGATAGTTTTCCAGAACCCCGCAGCTGTGGCCGCGGTATCGGCAGCACTCGCCAACGGCACCCTGGCGGACTACGTGGCGGCCAACGGTTTTGAGGGCGGTAACTGAGCGTTCACAATCGGACGCCCCACGCGAACGGGGCGTAAACTGAAGGCCAACTGCAGGGGCTGGGGAGCTGATGGGGTGCGCGCACACTGCGTGGTGATTGAGGAGGATCCGGACATCCGGAGCCTCCTTTCCCTTGCCCTGTCCCGGGCCGGCTTCAACGTGAAAACCGAGTCGACCGGCGCCGCCGGCATCAATGCCGTGGCCGAGGACAAGGACCTTGGGCTGGTCACGGTGGACGTGGCCCTGCATGACCTTGGGGGCAATGACGTACTGCACGCCCTCCGTGGGGTCTCACGTGCGCCCATCCTGGTGATCTCGGCACGCGCCGAACCCGTGGACCGGCTCGCCGCCCTGGAATCGGGCGCGAGCGCGTATCTGACCAAGCCGTTCCGGCTGCGCGACCTGCAGGATCTGGTCCACACATTGGCGCCGGCAAATTAGTTCCCGGGCACGCCACGTTGTCACCATCTGCAGGCGATTAGGTGCCTACACAGCTGGTCCGTGGAGCAAGGTGATGGGCTTCTGCCGGTTGCCCGCCGCTTAGGCGGGGAGGCCGCCATCGTAAGTCCCGCCGTCGTGGGTGCTGCCGGTTCCCCGCCGCTTAGGCGGCGAGGCTCATGGCCCGGCTCCTGACTCCGGTTGCACTCTCGGAGCCCATTGACGCGGGAGCCAGGACGCTGATGTTGCATTCTGACTGGAGCGGGTCAATCGACGCCGGGAGGTGGTGCGATTCCGAACATGCCTGCAGCTGCGCCATTGCAGCTGGTTCGACACGTGCGTGGCTTACATCCACAACGAGGTGGAGTCCTTCTTTCAGGTGGTTGGCGCGCTTTACGACTACATACAGGGCCTGGAGGCTTTGAGCCGTCAGATGCCCTTGGGCTGCTACTTCTGCTTCTCCACAATCGAGGTCGAGCCGGACTAAAACCTTGAGCTTCTCGTTCAAGTGGTTCCCCTATTCATGCATGGCCGCGACGCTGCGACCGCATTCAGCCTATGGGCCGAATGTGACCTACGCAACACTTGGCGTCACATCCGGACAGAGTGGCGTTACGAACGGCGCGGGCTGTTGAACCGGGCTGCGCCGTGGGGTAAAGGGTCGCCTACGATGGAGCCGGTGAGGATCAGGACGTTTGTGGCATGGATGGAACGCCGCCAGATCGGCCTGTATGTGGCCGCTATTGTCGCCGGTGCGAGCGTGGGTTTCGTTGCGCCAGGCTCGGCCTCCGCCTTGGAACTCGCCATCAATCCGGTGTTGGGGCTGCTGCTCTACGCCACCTTCCTGGGGATACCGTTCGCGTCGCTGGGACGGGCCGCGCGTGACCTGCGGTTCATGGCAGCGGTCCTGGTGGTCAATTTCGCCGTGGTGCCGGTGGTGGTGTTTGGGCTGAGCCGGTTTGTTGCCGGGGACGAGGCGCTCCTGGTGGGCGTGCTGCTGGTGCTCCTGACGCCGTGCATCGACTACGTGATTGTGTTCACCGGACTGGCCGGCGGTGCGAGTGACCGGCTCCTCGCCGCTGCACCGGTGCTGATGCTTGCCCAGATGCTCCTGCTGCCGGTGTATCTGCTGATCTTTGTGGGCCCCGACCTGGTGTCAGCGATTGACCCGTCACCCTTCGTGCAGGCACTGGTGGGGCTCACCATCATCCCGCTGGCCCTGGCCGCGCTGACGCAGTGGTGGACACGGAGCTCTGCACCCGGTCGCGGCGCCGGCCGCCGGGTCATGGCGGCCATGCAGTCTCTGATGGTCCCGCTCATGATGGCCACGCTGGCCGTGGTGGTCGGGTCGCAGATTGTGGCGGTGCGCCAGGAGCTGGGATCGCTGCTCGCCGTGGTGCCGCTCTGCGCCGCGTTCCTGCTGGTGATGGTGCCGCTGGGCCTGCTCGCCGCCAGGTCTGCACGCCTGGACGTCCCGGCAACCCGTGCTGTGGTGTTCAGCGGCGCCACCCGCAATTCCCTGGTGGTACTTCCGCTGGCACTGGCGCTTCCCGAGCCGCTGGCACTTGCTGCGCTGGTGGTGGTCACCCAGACCCTGGTGGAACTGGTCGGCATGGTGGCCTACGTGCGCTTCCTGCCGCGGCTGGCGCCTGCCGACGCTTCCGCGCGGTGACGGAGCTCAGGCTCCAGACTGTGCCTCTGCGGCAATGACTGGAGCCTGGCTGTGAACCGCGGAATCAAATTACGCGAATCGCGCTTAGCAGGTGAGTGCCACCGATCCGGTCAGTCCGTTGGGGTCGGACTTCGAGCAGGTGAAGATGACCGTTCCCGGGGGCTGTTCGATGACGAGGGAAATACTCGTCACAGTCACTACCGGGTTGACGCCGGTCCAGTTGGGATTCGGGCATCCAGCTGCGCTGCCGCTCACTGTGCTCGGCGCCGACAACACAGTCGGGTTAGTGACGAGGGTGAGGTTGCCGTTCTTAATAGCATCGCTGTTTACGGGCGTGGCAGTGACGGCCGGACCAATGACGACCTTATTCTGTCCCGGCGCAGTATTTCCGCCGGCGTTCTGGCACTGATAGACGGCGGACCCAGACACGGTAACGGTGGCGAGAAGGTCGTCGCCGCCGAGTCCGGTGATGACCGCCTTACATGTTGTTGTCGCGGTGGACCCGCTGATGGTCACAGTGCAGACCGGTGAACCGTTCTTCTTGAAGTGCGGACTGGCCGCTTGGGCAGCCGACACACCTGCTGTGAACACGAACAGTGCAACTGCGAAAAGCATGATGAAGCGTTTGATGATCTTGTTCATTGGATTGACCTCTGAGGAGGCACCGGTTTGCACCAGTGCTGAGTGGCACCGCCATTCGGACACCGGCTACCGTTGTCCGAGCACAGACCGCGGCCCCCCAGAAATACGGGCCAAAATCCGACGCAACGCATGAACGCCCGCGTCTTCGAGATCAGGAATTCTGTGCTCAGCGCTCCCGACCCTCCAAGGCAACACCTCAGGGACTGTTGCCGCAAGGGCATTCCGGACCTATTCCTGGGAATTCCTGATTTACGGTCGTAACCGGAGCCACGTGGCTCAACGCAGCGCATCGCCTACGGCCCAGGCGTGCGGTAACAGGGCGGCTGGCGCCTGCCGATTCGCGGCTCCGGCACTGAGGCGTGGGCTGAGGCAATTCACGTGGGCTAAGGGCCGGCGGCGCCTGGGGAAGCCTCGGTCTCAGAAGGCTTGTCACCGCCGGCCCAGCTCAACGTGATCCGGAACATTATCCGGGCCAAGTATCGATCTGGCGGGGCCTTCCCAGGGGGACCGGGATGTCCGTCGACCGACTCCTAAAGACTATTTACAGCCGCCATTCCGATCTTGAGTGACGGCTACTTGTCTTTAAGTTGCAGAAGTGACGCTGTGTGCAGGGCGCTACGCACGGCGAAAGCGGACCACTCTATACCCCGGTAGCGAACGCGGGTGCCTGCAGCGGAATAGCTTTATATATTGAGTCAATGACCCAGACTTCAGTGCAGCACCCAGCCGACAACACCCCAGCGGCCGCCGCGCCCGTAGCCCGGAAGGTCCCCACGGAACGGATCCACCACGGCGACACCTTCGTGGACAACTACGAATGGCTGCGCGCCAAGGAATCCGCGGAAGTGGTGGAGCACCTCAAGGCCGAGAACGCTTACCAGGAGACCGTCACCGCCCACCAGGAACCGCTCCGCGAAGCGATCTTCCAGGAAATCAAGGGACGCACGCAGGAGACAGACTTGTCCGTCCCGAACCGCAAGGACGGCTGGTGGTACTACACCCGCTCCGCGGAGGGCAAGGAATACGGCATCCAGTGCCGGGTCAAGGCCCAGGACACCGGGGACCCGGTGGCCGACTGGACGCCCCCGGCGGTGGAGGCCGGCGTCGAACTTTCCGGTGAAGAAGTCCTGCTGGACTGCAACGTCGAAGCCGAAGGCAAGCCGTTCTTCGCGGTGGGCGGGACCGCCGTGACCGTGGACGGCAACCTCTACGCCTACGCCGTGGACAACGCCGGCGACGAACGCTTCACGCTGCGCTTCAAGGACCTGCGCACCGGGGAGATGCTGCCGGACGTCATCGAGAACATCTTCTACGGGGTCTCCTTCTCCCCCGACGGCACGCGCCTGTTCTACACCGTGGTGGACGACGCCTGGCGCCCCTACCAGGTGAAGTCCCACGTGCTGGGCACGCCCGTCACCGAGGATGAGGTGATTTACCAGGAGGACGACGTCGCCATGTGGCTCGGCTTCGACCTCTCCTCCGACCGGCGGCACCTGGTGCTGAGCATCGGCTGCTCGGAGTACAGCGAAACGCGGCTGCTCCGCTTTGACGATTACGACGCCGGACTCGCCACCGTGATCTCCCGCGACGAACGCGTCCTGTACGAGGCCGAGCCGTTCCTCCTGGAGGGTGCCGAAAAGATCCTCGTGACGCACAACCGGGACGCCATCAACTCCATGGTCTCGCTGGTGGACCCGGCCGAGCTCACCAAGCCGCTGGCCGAGCAGGAGTGGACCACCGTCGTCGGGCATTCCGACCAGGTGCGCGTCAACGGCGCGGGGGTCACCTCCACGCACGTGATTGTGTCCGTCCGCAAGGACACCATTGAACGCGTCCAGGTGCTGGCGCTGGCCGGGCTGGGCACGCCCGCTCAGGGCGATCCGGTGGAGCCGGCGTTCGACGAGGAGCTGTACACGGCCGGTGTGGCGGGCTCCGACTACGAGGCGCCCGTGATCCGGATGGGCTACACGTCCTACTTCACGCCGTCACGCGTGTACGACTTTGTGCTGCCCACCGCTGCGTTGCCGGTGGGTGAACTGCTGCTCCGAAAGGAAAGCCCGGTGCTGGGCGGCTACTCCTCCGCCGACTACGTGGCCACCCGTGAATGGGCGACGGCGGCCGACGGCACGCGCATTCCCCTTTCGGTGCTGCGGCATGCCTCGGTGGCCCGGGATTCCTCCGCGGCAGGCCTGGTGTACGGGTACGGCTCCTACGAGCTGAGCATGGACCCGGGCTTCGGCATCCCGCGGCTGTCGCTGCTGGACCGCGGCATAGTGTTCGTGATCGCGCACATCCGCGGCGGCGGCGAGCTGGGCCGGCACTGGTACGAGGACGGCAAGAAGCTCCACAAGAAGAACACCTTCACGGACTTCGTGGCCGCCACGGACTGGCTGGCTGGCTCAGGGTGGGTTGCATCTACGCGGATCGCGGCCATGGGCGGCTCCGCCGGCGGGCTGCTGATGGGCGCCGTGGCCAACCTGGCACCGGAGAAGTACGCCGCCATTGTGGCCGCCGTGCCGTTCGTGGACGCGCTGACCACCATCCTGGATCCGGAGCTGCCTCTGTCCGCGCTCGAATGGGAGGAATGGGGCAACCCGATCACGGACCCCGAGGTCTACGCGTACATGAAGTCCTACACGCCGTACGAGAATGTTGGTCCCCGGGCGTATCCGAAGATCGCCGCGGTGACCTCGTTCAACGACACCCGGGTGCTCTACGTGGAGCCGGCCAAGTGGGTGCAGGCCCTGCGGTCGGTTTCCACCGGGGCCGAGCCGATTGTCATGAAGATCGAGATGGACGGCGGCCACGGCGGAGCCTCCGGCAGGTACGTCCAGTGGCGCGAGCGGGCCTGGGACTACGCCTTCGTGGCCGACTCAGTAAGTGCCGTGGAGCTGCTGCCGGGGGCCGGGCTGAAGTAGCTTCTTGGCTGCTACAACCCCGTCGATTGGTCCGTGCCGCGGGCCGAGTTCCTGGGCTTGTCCGCGGATCCTGTCCCTGAAAGTTCGGATCCGCGGACAAAAGCTTAGGAATCCAGCCAGACGGCATCGTCGTGGCCTGATCCGGATTCCGCGCGGCGGCTAAATTGTCGGTGCCTGCTGTCATGCTGAGAGTGTGGAAAACAGAGCAGTTGTGGAAGTGCTGGAGGCCATTAGTACCTCCGCTGCCGCGCTGGCTGCTGTTCTCCGCCGCGGCACCCGAAACCCCGAGGCGGCCGGCGCGGGCCTGGCCGGTTCCTACCCGGCGCGGGACGGGGCAGATCCTCCGTTAGGGGACGATGTGGATCCTTGGCGGGATGGGGCGGATCCTTTGCGGGAGCGGGCGGACGCATACCTGGACGGCCTAGTTCAGGCCGCGGAGATGGAGGCCCGGTTCTCTGCCGTGAAAGTGCACCTCGCGGCCGGATATGCCACCAGCGCCGAAGCTTTGGCACCGCCGGCCTCGTCGCCCCAGGAACACACCGCACAGGAAATGTCGGTGACCGCCGAGGTCGCGTGTGCCCTGACCGTCAGCGAACGCAGCGCCGGTGCCTTAATTTCCGAAGCCCTGGCCCTGACCACCGGGCTGCCGCTGACGCTGGCCGCGCTGCAGTCCGGGACGGTGTCCTGGCAGCACGCACGCATTCTGTGTGATGAAACCACGGGACTGGAACCCTCGGCGGCGGCGGCGCTGGAAGCGCATTTCCTGGACCCGGATGCCCAGAACCCGGCGCGGGGCTGTCCGGCCGGGAACCTCACATCCGGGAGGTTCCGGGCAAAGGCCCGCTCCTGGCGGGAACGCCACCACCCGGTCAGCATCGAAACCCGCCACCACCGCAGCGCCGCCGACCGGCGGGTGGAGTACGTCCCGGACCGGGACGGCATGGCCTGGCTCTCCGCTTACCTCCCCGCAGACACAGCGGCCGGGATCTGGGACCGCACCACCACGGCGGCACGCACGCTGCAGGGCCCATCCGAACCCCGTACCCTCACCCAGCTCCGCGCTGACGTCGCCGCTGCCTGGATGCTCACGGCAGGAGGCCGGGTCGACGGGGCTAACGGCGTGCCTGCCGGTTCCTGGCGGGCCGATGATGTCCCGTCGCCTGCGGCGCAGGTCCTCGTCACCGTTCCGGTGTTCTCGTTGCTTGGCCTGACCGGGGAACCGGCTGTCCTGGACGGGTACGGGCCGATCCCGCCGTCCATGGCCCGCCGGCTCGTCGCGGATGGCGCATCCTCATTTCTGCGCGTCCTGACTGACCCACGCAGTGGTGCGCCGATGGAGATCGGACGCGCCAGCCACCGGATCCCGAAAGCAATGCGGCAATGGCTGCGGCTCCGTGACGGACGCTGCCCATTCCCGGGCTGCAACAACCACTCCCTGGACAACGACGCCGATCATCTCCTCGCCTGGTCTGACGGCGGCGGAACCGGAATCAGCAACCTCGGCCAACCCTGTCGCAGGCACCACCGCCTGAAACACACCACCGCATGGAGGCCCGAAGGCGCCACCGCCCACGAACCACCCGGTTGGACCTCACCGACGGGACGTCACTACCCCAGCGAACAACCCGACTGGGAACTGCCACAGTGGCCGCCTTTGGACCTGCAGGAGAGAGAGTACTGGCAGGAATAGGAGGACTGGCAGGACCGGGAGACGCCGGACTGGCACGAGCCGCCTGATTGGCCAGTCGCACCGGAGCCGCCTTGCAGCCTCGACCGCCTCGGGATCCCCGACGGTATCCACGATGTCGACGGCATCGAAGGCCTGGGGCCGCCACGTCCCGCGGATCCCTTCCCTGACTGGGCACACTTCATGGCCGCCTAGGAGACTGCTGAAATAATCGCTGGGTTAGGCGCGTCGGCTGGACTGGTGGGGCTGGTGGTTAAGACTGGTCTTATGCAGGGACGCGAGGACGCTCAACGCGGGTATTTGGATGTGGAGGCGCTGGCCG
>NZ_JAGGPO010000027.1:0-56048 GCF_018613775.1 Arthrobacter sp. ISL-69 | reverse complement strand
GACACGGCGTCTCCTGGTGCGCCACCTGCGACGGATTCTTCTTCCGCGACCAGGACATCATCGTCGTCGGCGGCGGGGACTCCGCCATGGAGGAAGCGACCTTCCTGACCCGCTTCGGGAAGTCCGTCACCGTCGTGGTCCGCAAGGGTGAGTTGCGCGCTTCCCGGATCATGGCCCAGCGGGCCAAGGACAACCCGAAGATCAGCTTCGCCTGGCACTCGGCCGTCAGCGCCATCCACGGTGACGGCAAGGTCACCGGGGTGACGCTGAAGGACACCCGCACCGGCGAAACCCGCGAACAGGCCGCGACCGGAATCTTCGTGGCGATCGGGCACGTGCCGCGCACCGAGCTGGTGGCCGGGCAGGTGGACCTGGACGCCGAGGGCTACATCAAGGTCGATTCGCCCACCACCGTCACCAACCTGACCGGAGTCTTCGCGTGCGGCGACGCCGTGGACCACCGCTACCGCCAGGCCATCACCGCCGCCGGCACCGGCTGCGCCGCCGCCCTGGACGCCGAACGTTACCTGGCCGCCCTGGACGACGCGGACAGCATCGCCACCGCCTTGGTGGAAGAACCCACCCACGCCTAAACCATGCCGGAACGGGAGTGGAACGGACTCTGACGCAGCCGTGGCCCGACCGCCTGGAAGCGGTTGCCAAGCGCTGTTCAAGCGCTGCACGCGGGGCCACAATGGAGTATGTCTCCTGAACGCTTCAGCGGACCTCCTCCCTTGGTGGTCGGGGTGCTGCCCGGCCAGCATGCGGAGGTACTGCGGTTTGCCGGCGGCCTCGCCGAAAAGATGGGCCTCCCCTTGTTGTGCGCCTACGTGGATGAGGCAAGCTACCTGGTCGAGTGGGACCCTGCGCGTTCCGCGCACCGGCTGTCCCTGCACCCTGACAAGGACGACGCTGATGTCCGCGCCGCGAGCGAAGAGCTGCGCGCCGTTGTTGGGGCAGCCTGCGCCGGCAAGTCCGTTGAGTGGACACTCCGGGTCCTGGCCGGAGACCCTGCCCGCGCCCTGGGACGCGTGGCCGCAGAGGCAAACGCCTCCATGATTATCGTCGGCACGCCCGAGCGCGGACTGGGGCACCGCATCTCGGCTGCCCTTAACGGTTCCGTAGCCGCGTGGCTGACCCACCACCAGGACCGCCCCGTCCTCGTAGTGCCCGCCCGCATGGGTGCCCACCGGGACGAACCGGAGTGACGAACGCTCCGGGCACCATTCATCACGGCTACGGGCGCAACTGCAGGGAACTGGAGCTATGGTTGGCCGCTGCGTCCGACGCCGACCTCCGCCGCCGCAGCGCGGGCACCCGCTGGACCAATGAGGAGCTGCTTTTCCACATGGTCTTCGGCTACATGGTGGTGCAGGCGCTGCTGCCCCTGGCTCGCATGTTCGCAGCCCTTCCAGCCCCATTTAGCAGGGGATTCGCGCGGATCCTCAACGCCGGAACTGCGCCGTTCGACGTCGTCAATTACCTGGGCTCCAAAGCAGCGGCCCGGGTGTTCAACCGGAAGCGGATGGCGGCGAAGCTCCGACGGGCCACGCGGTCACTCGAGCGGCGGATGGAGGGCGAGTCAGCTGCGTCGATGGCCCGGGAAATGTCCTTTCCCGACTGCTGGGACCCGTTCTTCACGCCCTGGATGTCCGTGGCGGACGTCTATGCCTATCCCATCCTGCACTTTGACTTCCATGCCGCGCAGCTCAGTCTCGGCCCCGGAAGAACACCGTAGGAAAGTCGGGACGAAAGACCCTGTGAAACTAAAGCGAAAGTAGTTATTCAGAGTGGTAGCGCTCACCGCGGCCGCCAAGTATGCTGGATTTCGCAGGAAGATGTTGGACCTGCCCCAAAAGCTGCTCCGGAGTGCGTATCCCCCAATAACGCACTCCGGAGCTTTTTAATGTCCCGCCGGATTTCCCTTGTGGCCCCGGTCGCCCCTCAGGAGCAATCCCGTGACCTCAGCGCCAAGCCACTCCCCCACCGCAACAGCCGCGGTGACTGCCCCGCTGTACGCGGCCGGCTTCGTCACAGCCTTCGGCGCACACAGCATCGCCGCCGGAATGGGCGCCCACAGCGGTGACATCGGGCTGAGCCTGCTCAACCTGGGTATCCTCCTGGCCGTCTATGACCTGGCGGAGGTGGTGCTAAAACCCGTGTTCGGCGCCCTGAGTGACCGCATCGGCACCAAGCCGGTAGTCGTGGCGGGGCTCCTCGCCTTCGCCCTGATGTCGCTTATCGGGCTTTGGGGGGCGAACCCCCTCATGCTCGGCCTCGCCCGTATTGGCCAGGGCGCGGCCGCCTCGGCCTTTTCACCGGCCTCCTCCGCGATGGTCGCGAGGCTTGCCGGCCGCAGCGCCGGCACCTACTTTGGCCGCTACGGTTCGTGGAAAAGCCTGGGCTATGTCGCAGGTCCCCTGATCGGCGCTGCGCTGATCTTCCTGGGCGGCTTCCCCCTCCTCTTCGCCGCCCTTGGCGTCCTGGCGGCAGCCACCGCGGTGTGGGCGATGGCGGCGCTGCCCCGGCTGGACCCTCTGCCGCGGCCCCGGTACACGGTGTTGGACCTTGCCCGCCAGGTCACGCACCGCAGTTTCCTTGTTCCCACGCTGGTCCTGGCGGCAGCCACCGGCGCCCTGGGCACAGCCATCGGATTCCTTCCCGCACTAGCCACCCGGCACGGCCTGGACCCCGTCGCCGCCGTGGCCGCCGTCAGCCTGCTGGCCCTCACGTCCGCCGCGACACAGCCGTGGATCGGCCGCCTGCGCGATCAGGGCCGACTCCCTGACGGACCGGGAATGACAGCCGGACTGCTGCTGACGGCGGCCGGAATCGCAGCCGTGGCGTTGTTTCCCGGGCCGGTCACCATCTTCGGCGCGGCTGCGGCCATCGGTGTGGGCATCGGCACCGCAACACCGCTGGGCTTCGCGCACCTCGCCGCCACCACTCCGCCCGAGCGGCTGGGCCGGACCATGGGATCAGCCGAGCTGGGACGGGAACTCGGCGACGCCGGCGGCCCCCTCCTGGTGGGTGCCGTCGCCACAGCTTCGGCACTGCCCCTGGGACTCGGAGTTCTCGCCGCGGCCGTCGCCGCCACGTCCCTCCTGGGCATCGGCAGCATTGGGCGCAGCGGGCTTCCTGCGGAGTCCCCTGAACCGAGGCCCTGAACCCGCACCGTAAAAGCGCAGGCGACGCAAACCGGAGACTCGCGGCATACCCCCAGGGGGTACTTGTGTTATACCCCTCAGGGGTATATGTTGTGCATATGGACTCACCTGAAGACGCCGGCACCGGGTTTGCGGACGCCGAATCCGCCCCGCAGCACGGCTACACCTCAAACAAGGACGCGTACCTGCGCAGGCTTAAACGCATCGAGGGGCAGGTCCGCGGAATCGCCCGGATGGTGGATGAGGACAAGTACTGCATCGACATCCTGACCCAGGTTGCCGCGGTAAATAAAGCCCTGCACGCGGTGAGCCTCGGCCTGGTCGAGGAGCACATTGGCCACTGCGTCGTCGGAGCCGCCTCTGAGCCGGACCCTGTACTTCGCGCGGAAACCATCGACTTCAAGGTCAAGGAGGCCACCGATGCCATCGGGCGCCTGCTGCGGTAAACCCAACCCCGCCCGCCACACCTTCCGGCTGATCCAACCGGGTCAGTCCGGCACCACCGGCACCGCCGAGAAAAAGGAGCAACCATGAGCCCCGTATCCACCACCGTCAGCGTGTCCGGCATGACCTGCGGACATTGCGTGTCCTCCGTAAGCGAAGAACTCGAAGCGCTGGAAGGCGTGGAAGCGATCGACGTCGACCTCAACGCAGGCGGAATTTCCACCGTCACGATCATGTCCGAGAAGGCGCTCTCGCGCTCCGAAATCGGGGAAGCAGTGGCTGAGGCCGGCTATCTTGTGGTGGCCAACGAAGCCTGACCCGCCCACCCCCACCAGGACCGAGGACAGAGGACACCCTGTGAGTAACGAGCAACTGCTGCACCAGCCGGGAAACCGGGTGATTGAACTGGACATCGAGGGCATGACCTGCGCTTCCTGCGTCAGCCGCGTGGAACGCAAGCTCGGAAAGCTCGACGGCGTGGAAGCTTCGGTAAATCTGCCCCTCGAGTCCGCCCAGGTCACGGTCCCGCCCGGCATCACCGACGACCAGATCACAGCCACAGTGGAAGCGGCAGGCTACAAGGCAAAGATCCGCCCCCCGCGCTACCCGAGCCAAGGTTCCGGCCACGAAACCGATGCGCCTGGCTTCGGTGGCGCCGCGCCTGCTGACCACATGGCACACGGTGGCGCCGCCCAACTCAAGCCGAGACTGACGGTCGCAGCCGTTCTGACGGTCCCGGTGTTCGTGATCTCGATGTTCCCGGCGTTCCAGTTCGCCGACTGGGGCTGGGTTGTGGGCGCCCTGACTTTGCCCGTCGTGAGCTGGGCGGCCTGGCCCTTCCACCGCGCAGCGGCCATCAACGCCCGGCACTTCGCCTCAACAATGGACACCCTGGTCTCCATCGGCGTCGTTGCCGCTTACCTGTTCTCTGCCTGGCAATTGCTGGCCGATCCTCGCATGACCGAACACCCGGGCATGGAAATGGGGTCGGGTGGCCTGTACTTCGAGGTGGCCTCCGTGGTCACGACCTTCCTTCTCCTGGGCCGCTACCTGGAGGCAAACGCCAAGCAGAAGGCGGGCGACGCCCTGAAGGCACTGCTGAACCTGGGCGCGAAGGATGCCACAGTGCTGGCGGACGGCGCGGAGCTGAGGATTCCGGCCGATCAGCTGGTGGTTGGCGACGTTATGGTGGTCCGTCCCGGTGAGAAGATCGCCACCGACGGCATGGTGATCGACGGCGCCTCCGCGGTGGACGCCTCCCTGGTCACGGGTGAGTCGGTGCCGGTCGAGGTGGGTCCGGACAGCTTTGTCACGGGGGCAACAATCAACACGTCCGGCCGGCTCCTGGTGCGCGCCACCCGGGTGGGCTCGGAAACCACTCTGGCCCAGATGGCCCGGTTGGTTTCCCAGGCGCAGACCGGAAAGGCTCCGATCGCACGTCTCGCGGACCGCATCAGCGCGGTGTTCGTTCCGATTGTGCTGGTCATCGCCGTCGTCACGTTCGCCGCCTGGCTGCTGACTGCCGGGCCCGCCATCACCGATGCTGAATTGCGCGCAGCCTTCACCGCCGCCGTGGCGGTGCTGGTCATCGCCTGCCCCTGCGCCCTGGGCCTGGCCACTCCGGTTGGCCTCCTCACCGGCACCGGGCGCGGCGCCCAGCTGGGGATTCTGATCAAGGGCCCGCAGGTGCTTGAAGACACGCGAACAGTCGACACCATCCTGCTGGACAAGACCGGCACGGTAACCACCGGACGTCTTGCCGTTGACGGCACCCTGGCCTTCGGCACCTACAGCAGTGCAGAGGTGTTGCGCGTTGCCGGGGCGGTGGAGGCCGCTTCCGAGCACCCCATCGCCCACGCCATCGCGGCTGCTGCGCTTTCCGCGGAGCGCCTGAACGACGACGGCGGGCAGCTTCCCGCCGTCGGACACTTCCGTTCCGCGCCGGGCGGCGGGGTTTCCGGCCACGTGGCCGGCCAGCTGGTCACGGCCGGAAGGACAGGCTGGCTGCGGGAAAACCACATACCCGTAACGACGGAACAGATGGAGGCGCTACAGACCGCCGAAGAGTCCGGGGCCACTGCCATCTGGGTTGCCGTGGACGGGGAGGCCGCGGGGATCGTCTCGCTGCGGGACAGCATCAAGCCTGGCTCGGCTGATGCGATTGCGCGGCTAAGGCAATTGGGCCTCCGGCCGATCCTGCTGACCGGGGACAATGCGGCTGTGGCTGCTCAGGTGGCAGCCGCCGTCGGCATCGCTCCGGACGATGTGTTTGCCGCGGTGCTGCCGGCCGGCAAGGTCGACGCCGTGCGGACACTGCAGGCCGGCGGGGCCACGGTCGCCATGGCCGGCGACGGGGTGAACGACGCTGCGGCCCTGGCGCAGGCCGACCTGGGCGTCGCCATGGGCTCGGGCACGGATGTGGCCATCGAAGCGGCGGACCTCACCGTGATGGGCAACGATCTGGGACAGGTGGCGCAGGCCATCGAGCTGTCCCGGCGGACGCTGGCCACCATCAAGACCAACCTGTTCTGGGCATTCTTCTATAACGCCGTCGGCATTCCGGTGGCGGCGCTGGGTTTGTTGAATCCAATGATCGCCGGCGCTGCGATGGCCGCGAGTTCGGTGCTGGTGGTGGCCAACTCACTGCGGCTCCGCAGCTTCGGCCGGCCATCCGCAACCGGCCGGGGCGCTTAGGCGGCGCCGAAGCGGACAGCCGCCCTGGCACGCGCCTTGGCGGCCTCCTCGTCCCGGTGCTTGGCCGGGGCATGCGTCACCAGCGAATCAAGCAGGTGCTGGGTGATGTGGGCGATCTCGTGCACGGCCTCCTCAAAGGCCTCCTCATTGGCCTTTGAGGGCTTGGTGCTGCCGCTGACCTTCCGTACATACTGCAGGGCGGCGGCGTGCACCTCCTCGGAGGTGGCGTGCGGTTCAAAGTTGTGGAGGGTTCGGATATTCCGGCACATATGCCCATGCTAGGCTCTGGAACGCCTGGGATCGACCCCCTGCCTGTGCTGCTTGACGTCTTCCGCACGGTGAGTGGTGCATGGGGAGCGGTGCCCATCGACGGTGGGTTGGGCCGCGGGATAGGTTCTAGGTAATGGATCTTCCGGATGAGCCGGGGGCCGCTGGGGAGCCGATCGGATCGGGTCCGTTGACTAAAGGAGATAACTAATGGCTATGTGGGGCGCAGACATTGCTCAGCTCAAGGCACTCGGAACCAAGCTTCAGGCTGGTTCGTCCGAGATTGAGAAGCAGAAGTCGCAGCTGTCGAAGGCTCTTGACGGCACTGACTGGAAGGGCCCGGACGCGGACAAGTTCCGCAGCGAGTGGTCCGGTTCGCACGTGACGGCCCTGGCCAAGGTGGCACAGGCGCTGCAGGAAGCCGGCAAGCAGGCAACCAAGAACGCTTCCCAGCAGGAAGAGGCTTCCCGCTAGGAAGGCCTCCCACAGGGACGACATGCCGATGCCCCGGACGCCACACAGCGTCCGGGGCATCCGTGCGTCCGGGGTATCCGGCTGTTACCGGACCGAGGGGCCGGCACGGCGTGCCCCGCTTAGGGGACCGGCTCGACGTCGTTCGCGTGATCCAGCGGCGCGAGCGTTGCCGCGGTGTCCGAAACGGAGCCGCCCGCAGCGGCGGCTGCCGCCCGCGACCCCCGGAGTTCGTCCACCCGGACCAGAACCACACCGCCGACAATGAGCACCCCGCCGAGGAGCTGGATGGGACCGGGGAGTTCACCGAGCAGGAGCCATGCCCAGATAACGGCGAAGAGCACTTCGGTGAGCGACACGAAGGACGCCACTTTGGAACCCAGCGCCCGTGCGGCAACAATGCCGGAAACGTAGGCAAGGACTGTGGCCAGGACAATCAGGCCGCCCAGCGAAACCCACCATGGCGTGACCCACGGCCCCAGCTTGGTGTCCGCCGCGCTGAAGGCCATGGGCAGAAGGCCCGTGGCTGCGGCCAGCCACATCACTGCTGCACCCACCATCAGGCCGCCGGACGCCAGGACAATCGGCGGTAGCGTGTCATTCTCCTTGGCTGTGATGAAGAAGTAGATGGCCAGGCAGACAGCTGCGGCGATTCCCCAGAGGACACCGACGAAATCAATCTTCACTGCACCTGTCAGGTCCAGCACCAGGATCAGTCCGCCCAGCGAAAACAGCGTTCCCGCAATGGTCAGGGGGCGAGGCCGCCGGCGGCTGGCCGCCCACAGCCAAAGCACAATGATCACCGGGGCCAGATACTCAAGGAGCAGGGCAACGCCTACAGACAGCCGCGCCACGGCGTTGAAGTAGAAAAGCTGGCAGGCCGCCACGCCGATCAGTCCGAACAGCAGTATGGTCAGCCAGTTGTCCTTCAGCTGGTTCCAGCGGCCGCGCAGGGCTGGGACGGCCGGGACGGCGAGGATTATCGCCGCTCCGGTGAGTCGTGCCGTCACGGCGGCGCCGGGCGTCCAGCCGGTTTCGAGCAGGGCTTTCGCAAATGATCCGGAAAGTCCGAAAACCGCCGAGGAGAACAGCGCAACGCCGAGCCCGGACGCCAGAAAGCCGGCAGCGGGACCGCGGCGGGCGCCGGGCCGGGAAACGGCCCCCTCGACGGACGCTTCGGCGCGTTTGCGTACGGCAGGCACGGCTGCCTCCTGTCAGGAGTAAAGTGGGGTAATGGTCATGACATTACGCCCGGACCCTGTAAGGAGTCAAGATGGTATTTGCCCCTGACACTGAGGTAGCACTCCGCACCGTGGTGAGACTGATCAACAGCGCCGCCAACGGCGAGGAGCACCTCGCCACGGTCGGGGATTTGGACCGCTTTCTCCACGAGGAAGGGTTCTCCGGCGCGAGGGCCCGGGACGCGGCTGAACTGGCCAGCGTCCATAAACTGCGGGGCCAACTCACCGAACTCTGGACCATGGAGGAGGACTCGGCCGTCGAAACGGTCAACCGGCTGCTCCGCGAAGCCAGTGCCCTGCCGCAGCTGATCAAGCACGATGAATGGGACTGGCATCTGCACGCCACCACGCGGGAAGCCCCTTTGGCGGACAGAATGAGCACCGAAGCCGCCATGGCACTGGTGGATGTGATCCGCACCAAGGAGATGGACCGGATGCTGGTGTGCGACGCGGAAGATTGCGACGCCGTGGTGCTGGACCTCAGCCGGAACCGGTCCAAGCGGTATTGCGATACCGGGAACTGCGCCAACCGGGCGCATGTGGCCGCTTACCGTGCGCGGAAGGCGGCGTCATAGGAAACCGCACCGGCAGGAACCGGCGCCCGAAGATCTAGCGGGGATCGGCGCCGGGCGCGGAATCCGGCGTCCCCGGGGCCTGGGACTCCGGACGGGCGGAATAGCCACCGTGCCCGGAGGACTTTTTCGAACTCAGATTGACACCGGAACCCTTGCCCAGGTGGTCGGGGTTGTCCTTGTGGCTCATCGAGAGCATCGCGGCGATGACCAGGGTCACGATGAATGCAATGCCGGCACCGGTGAAGGCGAGATCGAAACGGGGAGCCCGGGAACTGCCCCCGGAGGCGAAGATCAGCACGGCAAAGAACGCCAGGACAGCCCAGAACGCGGAGAACATGAGGGGTCCCTTGACCGAGGTCCGCACATTGCGCGGTTCTCCTGGTTTCTGGTGTGCCAAGGTGTTTCCTCCCGTGCGGCACGGCCGGGGCCCTGCCGCCTTTAGTCAAGCGCTTGTTCTACACGAAGTAGAACCGTTCCGTACTAGTTTACGGCCTCACTGGAAACGGTCCGCGCATCGTGCCGCAGGGTCAGGGCAGCCAGGATCCAAAGAACGCCGGAAATGATCGCCCCGCCGCCGGCCACACCCAGCAGGGCATGCGCTCCGAGGCTGATGAAGAACGGCAGGGCCACAGCAGTTCCCAGGCCGATCACGCCTGAGGCCATCCAGTCGCGCGCCAGGACGCTGCGGCCGCGGTACAGGATTCCCAGGTAGAGTTCCGCTGCCCCCAGCAGGCCCAGGCCAAGCGCCGCGATGACACCGAACACCAGTTCACCGCCCAGGAACACCACGGCAACACCGGCCCCGGTCATGGCAGCGCCGGCTGCGGCCATGGCCTTGCCGGCCGGCTGCTTGGCTGCAATGCCAAACTGCCGGATTCCGCGCAGCAGCGTCACACCGGTGGCCAGCAGGTAGAGGCCGCCCGCCCAGCCCATTTCGGATGCCGACGGCGACGCCCAGAACACGGTCACCGCGCCGAAGGCAAGGGCTACCACGGCTCTGGTGAGCACCGGCTTCCACAGGTCCGCAGCGGGAGCGGTGAGGGCAGCAGGATCGGCAGGAGATGCGGGGAGGGTCACGCGTCCAGTTTAGTGCGCAGCGGATTCCACGCGAACCGGGCACGCGAACGGCCCGCCGAACCGGCTGGTCAGCCCCGGGAACCGGCCTGCGACGGACCCAGGACCATCCACTTATCGGTCCTTGCCCGCAGGCCCAGGGTCACAGCGCGGGCGGACATGTAGCCCAGCGAAAAGGCAACCCACAACCAGGCGAGGCCGGCGGCGCCGTCGACAGCGGCGAGCCGCACCGCCACCAGCAGGGGCACGTACACCGCAAGGTTCACGACGCCGGCAATCGCCAGGTACTTCGCGTCACCGGCACCAATGAGGACGCCGTCCAGGACGAAAACATAGCCGGCCAGCGGCTGTCCCACGGCGAGCACCCACAGCGAGAGCATCAGCGCGGACTGGACGCCGGCGTCGGACGTGAAGAGGCCGCCCGCCCACGGAGCCGCAACGGCCAGCAACACACCGGTGACCACACCGAAACCCGCACCCCAGCGGATCATGGTCCGGGTCAGCTCGCGCACTTTGGCAGGATTGGCTGCACCCAACTCCTTGCCGATCAGGGCCTGGGCGGCGATGGCCAGGGCATCCAGGGCGAACGCCAGGAACGTGAAGATGGTCATGGCCAGCTGATGGGCGGCCAGGTTCACGGAGCCCTGGGCCGTAACCACGAGCACCGTTGCGAGGATCGCGATGCGCAGACTCAGCGTCCGCAGCATGAGCCAGGACCCCACTTTGGTCATGGCCCGCACTCCCCGCCAGTCCGGCCGCAGCGGCACGCCGTGGTCGCGGGCATTGCGCTGGACGATGACCAGATACACCAGGGCCATGGCCCACTGGGCGATGCTGGTGCCCACGGCGGAACCGGTCACGGACCAATTCAGTCCATAGACCAGGGCCAGGTTGAGGAGAATGTTCAGGGTGAAGCCCGCCGATGCCACGGCCAGCGGCGTCCGCGTGTCCTGCAGGCCGCGCAGCACCCCGGTGCCGGCGAAAATCAGGAGCATGGCCACGAGTCCGGGCATGGACCAGCGGAGATAGTCGACGGCGAACTGGCGGACATCGCCCGTTGCCCCCATCAGGTCGACCAGGAGCTCGGCACCGGTAAACCCTGCCGCTGCCAGCACCAGGCCCAGGACAAGTGCCAGCCAGACGCCGTCCCGGCCTGCCGCCAGTGCCTTGGGGAGCTTGCCTTCGCCGATGGCCCGGGCAACCGCCGGGGTGGTGGAGTACGCCAGGAACACCATGAGGCCAACGGCCGTGTGGAGCACCGCGGACGCCAGCCCCACCCCTGCCAGTTGTGCCACACCGAGGTGGCCGACGATGGCCGAGTCCGCCAGAAGGAAGAGCGGCTCGGCGATGAGGGCACCGAAGGCCGGGACGGCTAGGCGAAGGATTTCCCGGGTGTTCCGGCCGGCGGGAACAACTTCGGCGGTGGCGGGTGATTCTGGCACGGATTCAGCCTAATACGAAAGTCGTAGGTGCCTCAGGCTGCGGTGGCCGGGGTGATGGTGACGTCGAAACCGAGGCTGTTGAGCTTTTTGATGGCGTTGTTTTGGCTTTGACCGGGTCCAGACGGGTGAAGTGGTCGGCGCCGGGGTCGGCATAGCATTCGCCGTCGGCGAGCAGGTGCCAGGCCGCGGTGAGGATGGAGTGTTCGGTGGCGACGATGGCTTTCATCGGGCCGCGCCGGGCGGCGATGCGCCGCTATTTGGCGGCCAGATAGGTTTCCTTGCCCCGGGAAGCGGACAGCGCCGCGGTGCCCAGGGCGGCTTTGAGGTATTTGTTGCCAAGCAGGATGTGCGCGGATTTGATCCGGCCGGCTGATTCGTTGGAGCCGGGACAGACACCGGTCCAGGACGCGAGCCGGCCGGGGGTTTCGAAGCGGGACATGTCGGCACCGGTTTCGGCGATGATCACGTCGGCGACTTTGAGTGAGACTCCGGGGATGGTGGCCAGGAATTCCCTGGCGGCACGAAAGGGTGTCATCGCCTCCTCGATCCGCCCGGTGAGCGCATCGATGATGCGGGATTGGGAATCGATCTGGTCCAAATGCAGCCGGGCCATGAACGCGTGGCGGGCCTTGAACCGGCCGGTGAGCGCGTCCACGAGCTCGGGGATTTTGGAGCGCAGGGTTCCCTTGGCGAGGGCCGGCGAGGACTTCCGGGTTGCGTTCGCTGGATTTCACGGGTCCGGTCCCGGGTGGCGATGGGCCGGGCCCGGGTCAGGTCGCGCAGTTCACCGGCGTCGACCGTGGCAGACATCTCCATGATCGGCCCTCAGCCTCAACCGCAGCCAGAGCCCGTCGGCGGGCAGACCCGCACTTTCTCCCACCACGGCGCGACAGCGCCGCTGGGCCGCTGGGCCGCTGGCGGGAGAGACCCGTCACATGCCGCCTCATATGGTTGACTCTTCAACTAATTCTTGGCAGTGTTAATTATTGAACTTTCAATAGCGCGGTCCTCACGGCGCCGCGGCAATGTCCCACCGATCTCCGAAATGGTGAAACTCCCATGAACCAGTCCACCCTGACCACCACAGCACTCACTATCCTGCGCGTCATAGCTGGATTCCTCTTCGCGGCCCACGGCTGGCAGAAGTTCAATGAGTGGACCATCGCGGGCACCCAGGCCTCCTTCGCCAAGATGGGCGTACCGGCCGCTGAACTGGCAGCCCCCGCTGTCGCCACCCTCGAGCTTGTTGGCGGCATCGCGCTGATCCTCGGGGTGCTGACGCGCATCTTCGCCGCACTTCTCGCGCTGGACATGCTCGGCGCTCTGTTCCTTGTCCACGCCTCTGCCGGTGTTTTCGCCGCCACGGGCGGTTACGAGCTCGTGCTTCTGCTTGCAGCCGGAGCCCTCACCATTGCCCTGACCGGCGCGGGCAAGGTGGCCGTGGACCGCGCCCTGTTCGGCCGCAACAACTCGAGGCTCAGCGTCCTCGCCTAAGCAGCCGTCCCCCGAAACAAAGAAACCCGCACGACGCCGGGCCGGTCACCAAGGTGGCCGGCCCGGCGTCGTTTTCCGTGGACTCCAAACAAATATTCCGATCTTGGAATACTAGCCGGCGACTCCCGTCAATTCGTTGGGCACGTGCGGCAGCTCAGCTGATTTACTGACACCGCCCGACGCAAGGTCCACGGCATGGATCACCCGGCGAGCCGGCTCGGTGACGTATGCAGTGGAGCCCTGCACGAACAATGTGGGGCGCGGGTCCTGCCACGCCTCGGACTCCTCCCACGCCTCCACCACCGGAACGGTGGACATGATGCTTCCCGTCAGCGGATCGATGATCCGCAGGGCACCGTCGGTCCCCAGCACCAGAGCCTCGCCCTCGGGGCCCCTGCCCAGCGAGCGGAACGAGTAGCTGGTGCCGAGCTCCACGAGGCGGAGGGTCGCCGTGTCGGTATTCACGAGTGACACACGTGTTGGACGCTCCAGTTCGGCCTCCCTTTCGACTTTGTAGTCGCCCAGGACCACGGGTGACTCCGGCGATCCCGCCTGGTTCCCCATTCGGCCGTAGGTGTCAGGACTGGCCACCTTGGAAATGCGGCCGTCGCGGTAGATCAGCATGCCGTTTTCGCAGCCCACCACAACGGCGTCCTGCCCCGCCGACGCCTCGCCATGCACGCCCGGGCAGTCCTCGTTGCGCACCAGTTCGGTCCGGTCCTGGCCCGCTCCGGCACTGAGGACGGCGACTCCCCGCCTCGCCTCATTGTCACCAGGGGTTACCAGCAGCTTGCCGTCCTTCAGCGGCACCGCCACGCCGTGGTGGGCTTCCGGCGTCGTGTAGACATCAGTCCCCGGAAGGTCCCCGCCTTCTTCCGCCAGTCCGGCCGGGTCAAAGATTTCAACTTTTCCCGAACCGTCACTGAAAAGTGCTGTCCTGCCGGCATGGAATACGGCATGGCCGGGCTTGATCGCCTCAAACGCGGTGTCCGTAAGGGCCGGCGGCGCAGCATGGGAATGCCCGTGATCGCCATGCCTTTCGGTCCAGACGCCGGGATCAAACACCCGGAAGGCGCTGCCTGTCGATACCAGGACATGACGGCCGTCATCCGCGGGTTCAGCCTGTTGAAGCCCGCGAGCTCTGCCTCGCCCACCACGTCCAGCGACGCGGCGTCGAGCACCGTGATGCCCTCGGCGTGCGTCATGACCAGCCTGGGCATCGGGCTCTGGACTTCCTGGGTGGCGGCGGACTCGGGAGCCCGCCCCATGGCTTGCGCGCCGGCTCCGGCGGCAGCGCCGACGCTTCCGGGAGCAGTACCGGCGCAGCCGCTCAGTACCAGAGCCGATGCAGCCAATGCCGCCGCACCGGAGAGGCGGGGAAGGGAGGCGTCAGGTCGCCGGGGCGCCGAGAGACCGGCGGGCCGCAGGAGCACCCCGCATATGGCGGGTGGGGCGGCGTTTGTGTCATTCCGACCGGGCGGTACGCCGGGTCATCAGTAAACTCTCAGCATGAGCGAGACTGCCGCCAATTCAGTGACCCTCCGCTTCCTTGCGGCCCCCACCGACGTCGGCCACAGCGGTTCCGTGGACGCCGGAACGGTCCTCGAGTGGGTTGACAAGGCTGCTTACGCTGCCGCCGTCGGCTGGTCCAAGTCCTATTGCGTGACCGCCTACGTGGGCAATATCCACTTTGCCGATCCGGTCAACAGCGGCGACATGGTGGAGGTCACTGCCACGATCGTCTACACCGGGCGCTCCTCCATGCATATCCGGACCGTGGTGTCCTCCGGTGACCCCAAAGGCGGCCCGGCCACGATGCGCAGCCAGTGCATGGTCATCTTCGTGGCCGTGGGCCCGGACGGGAAGCCGGTACCCGTCACGCAGTTCGAGCCGTCCACCGCAGAGGAAATCGAAGAGCGCAGCCACGCCCTGGCACGGATCAAGGTCCGCGAAGACATCGTCCAGGCAATGAACGCGCAGGAATACACGGACGCCGGAACCGCCGAACGGGTTGTCCTCCGTTTTATGGCCGCTCCCACGGATGTGAACTGGGGAGGCAAGGTGCACGGCGGCATCGTCATGAAATGGATCGACGAGGCCGCCTATGTGTGCGCTTCGCGGTACTGCGGCAAGGACACCGTGGCCGTGTTCTCCGGCGGCGTGCGCTTCTATCGTCCGCTGCTGATCGGCCACGTGGTGGAAGTGGAAGCGCGGCTGGTGTACACCGGCACCAAGGGGATGCACATTGCCGTGCACGTCCGTTCCGGCGATCCCAAGGGCCGGGAGATGAACCTCACCACCTACTGCCTGACCGTCATGGTGGCCCGCGACGCCGCCGGGAACTCGGTGCCCATTCTGCCCTGGGTGCCGGTCTCCGAGGAGGACAAGCGCCTGCACGCCCACGCCCGGGAACTGCTGGAGATCCGGGGCCGGGCACCTGGAAACCGGCTGCCCAACCACCTGCTGGCCGGTGGCGCGGCGCAGCAAACGGCCACGGCGCGGCAGGCGACGTAGCCCGGCGGTCTAGAAGCCGCCGCCTCCGGCGTCAGCCGCCATGTTGGCAAAGCGCGAGTAGTGCCCTTGGAACGCCACCACAATGTCCTTGGTGGGGCCGTTACGGTGTTTGGCGATGAGGATGTCCGCCTCGCCGGCGCGCGGCGATTCCTTGTCGTAGACGTCCTCACGGTGGAGCAGGATAACCATGTCGGCGTCCTGCTCGATGGATCCCGACTCACGGAGGTCCGAGACCATGGGCCGCTTGTCCTGCCGCTGTTCGGAGCCACGGTTCAGCTGCGAAAGGGCAATCACGGGCACCTGGAGCTCCTTGGCCAGCAGCTTCAGTGCACGCGAAAACTCTGAGACTTCCTGCTGACGGGATTCGACCTTCTTACCGGAGCTCATCAGCTGCAGGTAGTCCAGGATGACCAGCTTGAGGTCGTGCTGCTGCTTGAGCCGGCGGCACTTGGCGCGGATTTCCATGAGCGACATGTTCGGGCTGTCGTCAATGAACAGCGGGGCGTCGTTCATCCGGCCCATGGTGGTGGCGATTTTGGACCATTGTTCGTCCTTGATGGTGCCCTTACGGAGGTCCTGGAGGCCGATGGTGGCCTCCGCGGAAAGGAGGCGCATGGCGATTTCGTTCCGGCCCATTTCCAGGGAGAACATCACCGTGGCCAGGTTGTTCTTGATGGCCGCGGACCGGGCGAAGTCCAGGGCGAACGTGGACTTGCCGACGGCCGGGCGGGCGGCGATGACGATCATCTGCCCCGGGTGCAGGCCGTGGGTGAGTTCATCCAGTTCGTAAAAGCCCGTTGGCACGCCCGTCATGCCTTCGCCGCGGTGGCCCGAGGCTTCGATCTCGTCCACAGTGGATTCCATGACGTCCTTGAGGACAACGTAGTCCTCAGCCGTACGTCGTTCGGCCACGGCGTAGATCTCGGCCTGGGCCTGGTTGACGAGGTCTTCCACTTCACCGTCTGAGCCGTAACCCAGCTGGACGATCTTCGTGCCGGCATTTACCAGCCGCCGCAGCACGGCACGCTCGGCAACGATCTCCGCATAGTATCCGGCGTTGGCTGCAGTAGGTACGGTCTGGATGAGCTCGTGCAGGTAGGCGGGGCCGCCGATCCTGTTGATCTCTCCGCGCTTGGTCAGCTCATCAGACACGGTCACGGCATCGGCAGGCTCGCCGCGGCCATAAAGGTCAATCACGGCCTCGTAGATTGTCTCGTGGGCCGGGCGGTAGAAGTCCTGGCCCCGCAGGATCTCGACGACGTCGGCGATGGCGTCCTTGGACAGCATCATGCCGCCGAGAACTGATTGCTCAGCAGGGATGTCCTGGGGCGGCTTTCGGTTGCCTTCGGAACTCCGGGTGCCCTCGATTGAGTCCAGGTGCGTAACTGACAAAGCTGCCGTCCTCCATTGTGTACCGCGGCGGTTTCTCAATGCCGGCGGTGCTGTAGCTATCTGCCTGTGGGCTGCCATGCGCAGCGGAAGTCCCCGCTGGCCAGCAGGACCAGTAGTACCAGCAGGCACTGACAGTTTTCCGGCGTCGGCAAAGCGCCGACGTCCGCTCCTTCCGGCCGCTAATCCGGTTATCCCCAGTTTGCGGAGGTTATCCACAATTGAGCGTCCGAGTCCGTTTCCGGTTGTCCCGCAGCAGGCCTGTCCGGACTATCGAAAACAGGAACCAACGCCCCAAAAACAGGTATCCCGCTACGTTAGTACCCGTTCCGCCGGCCACCAAGCCCGCATACATGCACACCTGTGGATAAGTTGTGGATTAGGGGTCCCTGCTTGTGCACAGCCTGTGTGGTCACCTGTGGATACCAAAAAACTTTCGCCGCCAATGTGCCCCTGACCTGCGGAAACGTTCAAAGTGGCTTGTGGATGAAAGATTCTTTTGGGGAACGTTCATCCACAGCTTGCAGGTTTACATTGGGGATACTGGCCAGTAGGAGAGGCGTAGTGACGCAGAATATACGCGCATTGTGATGTACGCCATGACACCTGGCTCGAATTGACGGTTTACCCACCCGGGCTGTATGCGTCCGTCAGAATATGCTGTGGATAACGGTGAACTGGCATAAGCTCTATTCATGGGCGATGTATTAGTAGTTATGCTGCCTGCCCTCATTCTGGTGGCAGTGATTTGGGGGGTTTCAACGGCGTTGAAACCACGGGACACCGGCATCTCCGACGCGGAACGCTATCAACTGGAATTGGCCCTCCGGTCGCAGGCTCACTACGCTGCCCAGGTCAAGGCAGCCACGGCCGCGCGGGCGCGGGTTGACGCCTCCACCCGGCCAAGCCAGAACGAGCAACAGCAGTCGCAGCAGGCCGACCACGCACGGGCGGCCCTGAGCGCCCAGGCCGGCTCCAGTCCGGGCGTGGGCATGCACGGCTACCAGGGACCGGTCCTCCCCGGCGGGCAGCTGAACCCGCAGTTCGCCTTGCAGCTCCAGTCGATGGCCCGCAGCGGCCACAAACTCCAGGCCATCAAGTTGCTGCGGCAGGCAACGCATTCGGATCTCTTGACCGCCAAGAATTATGTAGATCGGCTGTAGTAATGGAATCGCTAGTGATCCCCGTTCTGATCCTGCTCCTCGTGGGAGCGGGCGTCCTCCTGGTGGCCCGCGCCGTCGGACGCCGCACCGCCGGCAACAGGGCGAGTGGCAGTACGCCGCCCGGGGACCCTGCGGAACTGGCCCGGGCCGCGGCGGCCAAGCTCACCGAGGAACAGCACCGGCGCCTGTACGCCCTGATCGCCCAAGGGCAGGCCATGGCGGCCATCAAGCTCTACTACGAAGCCTCAGGAGAGGGCCTGCGGGCCTCGCGTGACGCCGTCGGCGCCCTGGCGGCCAATCCGCAGCCCTTCCACTCAGCGGCCCCTGAGGAGCCGGAGAATGACGACGACGACGCTCCCGAGCGTTTCCCGTACCGCTACCGCGCCATCGCCAGCAAAGGCGATGTCACCCGCGAGGTCAGCAGCAACATGCTGAACGACGAGATCTACGGCCGGATCCGCACGCTGGCCAGAAGCGGCGACACGGAAGCCGCGGCAATGGCGCTGACGCGGCACTCGGACATCTCCATGAAGCAGGCCCGAGAGTTCATCGCCCTGCTCGACGACTGAGCTTCCAGCCGGGGCAGCCCGCCTGACCCCGCAGGCGTGGCCCCGCTGTTAATGCGGGCCGCCGGGGCCCTTGTCAGAAATCGAAAAGCTCCCCGAGCCAGCCTTCCTTCTTTTTGGGCCGCCTGCGGTCGTCATAGCGCCGGTCGTCATGCCGGGGCTGATCGTACCGGGGCCGGTCCCGCCGCTCGTCATAGCGGCGATCATCGGGACGCCTGTCATCGCGGCGCGGGTCCAGGTTGTTGTTGTACAGCGGCGGCGGAATGAGCCCCGGGGCGGGAGGGGCAGCCGGCGCAGCCGGCGCGGCCGGACCCATCAGATCTGCCGCCCTGTCGATGATCTTGTCCAACTCGCCGCGGTCAAGCCACACGCCGCGGCACTGCGGACAGTAATCGATCTCCACTCCGCTGCGTTCGCTCATGATTAGGTCTACTGAATCCACAGGGCATTTCATGACCGGCACAACGAGCAGGGCCCCGGAATAGTTCGGAGTGTCCACCGCGGCCAGCTGCCGAGGACCCGCGCTCTGTTCCTACCGCCCGCTCGAGATTCCGGCCAGCAGCTGTTCGAACGGCAGGGACTCGGCGGCTTCGGGCTTCCGCCGCGGCCGGGAAGCCGTCAGCAGCCCCGCGAACTCATCCGCAGCCCGGTCGATCCGCACCGAAAGGGGCGAACCGCCGTCGTCCGTGTTGCCCCAATCCTGGGGGCCGGCGAAGACGGCGGTGGCCGCTGTGCGAGTCCGCAGGTAGCTGAACAGGGGACGCATGGCATAGTCCAGGACCATCTGGTGGCGGTCGGTGCCGCCGGTTGCCCCGAGGAGGGCGGCCTTGCCCTCCAGCGACTTCGGATCCAGGACGTCGATGAAGGACTTGAAGAGGCCGCTGTACGAGGCACTGAAGACGGGCGTGACCGCGATGATGCCGTCCGAGTCCTCCACGCCGGCAATGACTTCAGCGAGGCGCGGGCCCGCATAGCCCGTCACAAAATTGTTGGCGATGTCCACCGCGAGGTCACGGAGTTCCACAACGTCCACGGCCACGGCGTAGCCTGCTGCGGCCAGCCGCTGTTCGGCTGCGACCGCCAGCTGGTCAGCCAGAAGCCTGCTCGACGACGGTACGCCGAGGCCGGCGGAAAGGACGGTTATGCGGCGGGTTTCCACGGTTTTCTCCTGAAGGTCAACGGTAAATCCAGAGTATATGCGTTTGCATCTACCTACTCAACCCACGCATCCTCGTGTTTATTCCGCAGCGACGGGGCACCGCGGGCGGGCATGCTGACAACCCGGGCGGCGTCTGCCAGACTGCCGTCATGGCTGAAAACAAGACCCAGGCAACCGACGCGTCCGTGCAGGATTTCCTGGACGGCGTAGAAAACGACGCCCGGCGAAACGATGGCCTGCGGCTTCTGGCCCTCATGAAGGAAAACACCGGGGAGGCACCCGTGATGTGGGGTCCCAGCATCGTTGGCTTCGGAAGTTACCACTACCGGTACGAGAGCGGCCGTGAGGGAGACACCGTTGCTGTGGGGTTTTCCCCCCGGAAGGGGAGCCTTTCTCTGTACGGGCTCACCTACGCACCCGAGGCGGCGGACCTGCTGCCGCGGCTGGGCAAACACAAGGTGGGCGCGGGGTGCCTGTACGTCAACGTGCTGGACGACGTGGACGAGGCGGTGCTGGCCGAACTCATCCGGGCAGGCCACCGGCACTCCACCACCGTGATGCACCAGGACTAGGACTCAAGTGGGAACCGGGCGTCAAAGACAAAGGCCCCCACGTTCGGTTCCGAAGCGGAATCCGAATGCGGGGGCCTTCAGCAGTTCAGGACTGCGTAGCGCTCTGGCGAAGGGCCGGAGGGACTACTTGCCTGCGACTACGTCGAGTTCGATCACAGCGGCAACGTCGTCGTGCAGACGGACGTTGGCCTGGTAGGAACCAACCGACTTGATGTGTGCCGGCAGTTCAACCTTGCGCTTGTCGATGCGGCCGAGGCCAGCGGCCTCAACAGCGTCGGCCACGTCGCCCTGCTTGACGGTGCCGAACAGGCGTCCGGTTTCGCCAGCCTTGACAACGAGCTTGACCGGCTTGGCGGAGAGTGCAGCAGCCTGCTTCTGAGCATCTTCCAGGGAAGCGTGCTCGCGGGCAACGCGGGCAGCCTTGATGGACTCAACCTGCTTTTCGCCACCCTTCGACCAGGTCAGAGCGAAACCGCGGGGCAGCAGGAAGTTACGTGCGTAACCGTCCTTGACCTCGACAACGTCGCCAGCAGCACCGAGACCGGTTACTTCGTGGGTCAGAATGAGCTTTGCCATTTTAGTTAATCCCTTCCTTAGCCGCGGCCAGCGCCGGAGTAAGGCAGCAGAGCAACTTCGCGGGCGTTCTTGATTGCCTGGGCGATCTTGCGCTGTTCCTGCACCGTGACGCCAGTGACGCGACGGGCGCGGATCTTTCCGCGGTCGGAGATGAACTTGCGCAGCAATGCTACGTCCTTGTAGTCGATGACGGTGATGTCAGCGGCCTTCAAGGGGTTGGACTTTGGTTTGGGCTTACGGAGTTCAGCCTTAGCCATCGTGGAGCTCCTATTCTATGGAGCCCGTGGATATTGATCCACGGGATGGTGGTGGTTCGACGGCGGCACTCACCCGGGAGCCGTGAGGCATCCCGGCGGGTTCCGGCGCCGGACCTGAATTATTGGTTAGAAGGGAGGTTCGGAATCCGGGCCGTTGCCCCAGCCGCCGCCCGCATTGCTGACACCGGGCGTTGCCCAGGGGTCTTCCTGCGCTGCGGGCTGGTTGCCGCCCCAAGTTCCTCCGGTGTTGCCGCCCTGGTTTGCACCCTGGCCGCCACCGAATCCACCGCCGCTGTTGCCGCCGCCGAAGCCACCCTGACCACCCTGACCGCCGGAGCGCTGGGTGCGGTTGACCTTGGCGTTGGCGTAGCGCAGGCTCGGGCCGATTTCATCGACTTCGAGCTCGATAACGGTGCGCTTTTCGCCTTCTTTGGTTTCGTAGGAACGGCTCTTCAAACGGCCGTTGACGATAACGCGCATGCCCTTGGTAAGGGATTCCGCGACGTTTTCGGCTGCTTCACGCCAAACCGAGGCGCGGAGGAACAGGGTTTCCCCGTCCTTCCACTCATTCGACTGGCGATCGAAGGTGCGGGGCGTAGAAGCGATGGTGAAATTCGCTACTGCCGAACCTGACGGTGTGAACCTCAGTTCGGGGTCATTGGTGAGATTACCGATGACCGTAATAGTGGTTTCGCCTGCCATCTACTGCCTCCTTGTTCGTTCCTGCGGGGTAAAGATTGAATGCCGGGAGCTGAAATTACTCAGCAACGACCTTCTGCTCTTCGGGGCGGGTGATCTTGGTGCGCATGATGGTCTCATTGAGACTCAGCTGGCGGTCAAGTTCCTTGGCGGTGTCCGGCTTGGCGGTGAAGTTCACCACTGCGTAGATACCTTCAGACTTCTTCTTGATTTCGTAAGCCAGGCGACGACGGCCCCAGATGTCAACCTTTTCGATGGTTCCACCATCGTTGGTGATGACGTTCAGGAACTTCTGAAGCGTTGGCTCAACGGTACGCTCTTCGACCTCGGGGTCGATGATTACCATCAATTCGTAAGGACGCATATGTGAACCCACCTCCTTTGGGCTAAGCGGTTACGGCATTTCCGTAACAGGAGGTTCATTTGCGATGCCATGCACGCCCGGTCACCAAAACGGAGCCAGGACGCAGCACAGACTTCAATATCTTAGTGCATTTAGGCCGGTTTCGGCGATTCGTGACCCGTTCAGGCTAGTCCCGTGGCCGCGCCGGGCGGAAACGTCCCCGGACGCTATGTGGAAAAGCGTGCGGGAAAGGGGCCCGGTCTGTTTGTTTGGCTAGAGTAACGACACATGGACACCAGCCCTCCGCCCGCCAGGATCAGACGAAGCCGGCTGCGGTTCTTTGCCATGGTCGCGGCAGGCCTGGCTACCGCGGCAGCAACCGGGCTGTCCGGGCACTGGGTCGAAGCGCCGGCCGTCGGTTGGGGCAGCGCCGCGCTGGTCTACGTGGCTTGGGTGTGGCTTGTGGTGGGAAGGCTCGACCCCGCCGGGACGCGGGCCCATGCGACGTCGGAGGACCCGTCCCGCAGAACAACCGACCTGCTGATCCTGGTGGCCAACGTTGCCAGCCTGGCCGCCGTTGCCGTAGTCGTCGTGGATTCGCACAGGGCCGACGGCGGCTCGCGACTCAACGGCGGGCTCCTGGCCCTGGCGTGTGTCGCATTGTCCTGGATCCTGGTGCAGACACTCTTCACCCTGCGCTACGCCGAGCTCTACTACAGCACCGGCAAACGCGACGCACGGGAGGTGGGCGGCATTGACTTCAACCAGGAGCGGCCGCCGCAGTACACGGATTTTGCCTATCTCGCCACCAGCCTTGGCATGACGTACCAGGTGTCTGACACCAATCTTCAGAACCACCTCATCAGGGCCGAGGCCCTCAAGCACAGCCTGCTTTCCTATGTCTTCGGCACCGTCATCCTCGCCACGACCATCAACCTGGTAATCGGACTGGCCTGAGTACGGGCCGAATGGACCGGGCTCCCGGGCGGAATTGATTGCTCGCGGTCTTGACCCATCGGACGCCGAGGAGCACTATGACACAAGCACCGGTCTCACCTCGGCGACGATAGGGGTAGACCATGGGAAAAATCACGCGTCGCAGGGCGGCAGGGGCCGGAGGAATTAGCCTCAGCGTCCTCATCGCAGCCATCCTTGTTGCTTCAGGACTTTCCTTCGTGTGGAACCAGACGCAATCTGCCCCTGCCCAGGCCGTGGCAACCGCCGGCCCTGCTCAGTTGCGTGGAGTGGACGGCGGTCCCGATTACTTCAGGAACTTTCCCAATTCACTGCCTACCGATCCTTCCTATTTCCCCATCGGCATCTGGCAGGAAAGCCTAACCGACCTCGCCGACGCCCCTAAGGACCGCGTCGTCGGAATCAATCTGTACGTTGATCTGACGAGCAATTCGGACATCACACTTGCCACCAACCAAGGGATGCACGCCTTGCCCAGCACTCCGTTTCCGACTGCCACAGGACGGATGCTTTCGGATGAGGTGGACATGTGGGCAGGCCCCGGTGATGCGGCCTGGACAGGTATCTGGCCGGGATACGGCCCAATTTGCACGCCGGAGAACCAGCGCTGCGGCTACACCGTCCAGCGCGACCTCCGAAAGTCTCTGCCCGCCGGAACGATGGTCTATGCGAACTACGGAAAAGGCGTGACGTTCTGGGAAACCAACGAGCAGGCTGCCGTCTTCATCAATGAATTCCAGGACGTGGTGTCGGCGGATACCTATTGGTTCACGGACCCGTTCATTTGCGGCCCCTCCGAAGGCGGTGCCGTGTTCGCCGCCGGAGGCCAGTTGGCACCGGAGAAGTGCAGACTGGCCGCCAACTACGGCTGGACCATCGAACGGCTTCGTTCGCTGGTAACGCCAGCAAAGAGCAAGCCTGTCTGGGCATTCGTTGAAGTGGGCCATCCCTTCACTGAAGCCGATGCACCGAATATCTCCGGACCGGAAATCCGCGCCGCAGTGTGGAGCAGCCTCATCCACGGGGCCCGAGGGATCGTGTACTTCAACCACAACTTCGGCGGAGACTGCCAGACCCAGCATGTGCTGAGGGACCCCTGCGGGGATGCAGTCAGACCGTGGGTGACGGATGTGAATGCACAGATTACGAGGCTGGCGCCTGTACTCAATGCCCCTTTCCTCGACAATGCACTCTCCCACGGCGAAGGGATTGATGCCGCCGTCAAGGTCCGCGACGGATCGCTCTACGTCCTGGCCGGTGCTGGCGCCGCTGTAACTGTCCTGGACGAAAACCGCACCGTGACGATGGCCGACGGCGCCTTCAGCGATCACTTTGCGGACGGCAATGCCGTCCATTTATACAAGATCGACGGCGGCGCCGCGTCCTGCGTCAAGTAGCGGAGCCGCCGAACTTCCTGGCTACGCCGGCGTCCGGAAGAACAGTTCGGTCACACGGGCCAGCCGGAACGGGTCTTCGACGCCGCAGAGTTCGCGTGCCGAGTGCATGGACAGCAGCGGCACACCCACGTCGACAGTCCTGATGCCCAGCCGCGTCGCTGTCAGCGGCCCGATGGTGGAGCCGCACGGCATGACGTTGTTGGAGACGAACTCCTGGTAGGGAATGCCTGCCTCCCCGCACAGCCGCGCCCAGAAGGCGGCCCCGGGTCCATCAGTCGCATAGCGCTGGTTGGCGTTGATCTTCAGCAAGGGCCCGCCGTTGAGGACCGGCCGGTTGACCGGATCGTGGCGCTCGGCATAGTTAGGGTGCACCGCGTGACCCGCGTCGGCGGACACGCAGAAGGACGCCGCCAGCGCCTGTCGCCGCTGGCTCGCCGATGCACCGAGGCCGTCCGAGATGCGCACGAGGATGTCCTCGAGCAGCGGGCCGCAGGCACCCGAGCGCGAGTTGGAGCCGATCTCCTCATGGTCAAAGGCCGCGAGGACGGCGATCGGCCCGCCGTCCGCGCGCTCCCCGGCCTCACCGTGTGCGATGAGTGCTGCCAGGCCCGCATGGGTGGCGGACAGGTTGTCCAGCCGGCCGGAGGCGAAGAACTCACTTTTGGCCCCGAAAACCGCGGCTGGCTGCGTGTCCGCGATGACGACGTCGTACCCGCCGATCTGTGCCGGATCCACCGGCGCGGAGCCGGGAGCCGCCGGGGTGGCCCTTTCGGCCAGCAGCGCGAGGAGGTCCTCGCCGGCCGGGTCGCCGAGCCCGAAGACGGGATTCATGTGCTGCTGCTTGTCCAGCGCAAGGCCGTCGTTCACCGCCCGGTCCAGATGAATGGCCAGCTGAGGGAAGCGAAGCAGCGGTCCGGTGGCGGTCAGGCACTGCGTGCCGTCGAGCATCACCAGGCGCCCGGCCAGCTGCAGTTCACGGTCCAGCCAGGAGTTGAGCAGCGGACCGCCGTAGACCTCGACGCCTGCCTGGAGCCAGCCGAACTTCCCCATGGTGGGCTTGGGCTTGAGCTTGAACGACGGCGAATCGGTGTGCGCCCCCAGGACGTTGAACCCGGTGGTGGGTCCGGCAGTCTCCGGCGTCACCCAGGCGATCAGCGCACCGTCGCGGACCACGTAAAACCGGCCTGCCGCGCCGGCTTCCGGGCCTTGGCTTGCGCCGGCCGGCCACGCCTCAAGCTCGTCCAGTCCGGTGAAGCCCGCCTCGTCCAGCCGCCGCGCGGCTTCCTCCACTGCGTGGAAGCTCGATGGCGACGCGCTGACGTACGCGCCGAGGTCCCGGATATGGTCTGCGGCGGTGGCGTGGGAAGGCATGGCTCCGAGTCTAGCGGTGCCACGACGACCCACCGTTGAAGGCCCTTTTCCACACCGTTTCCTACACCGTGACGTTGAGCCCCGCCGTGTAGCCGCCTGCCACCGAACCGGACATGGTGGCCAGCTGGTAGATGCCGCCGTCGTCGCCAAAGACGTTGTCCGAGGAGAGCGTGGTATTGGGAAAGTTCCGGGCGCTGGACTCGTAGCCTGCCGTGGCATAGACCTCGGTGCAGGCAGCCTCCGTCATAGCGATCTGGGAGACCGCCAGCACCTGG
The DNA here is from genome assembly GCF_018613775.1 of Arthrobacter sp. ISL-69. Lineage (NCBI taxonomy): Bacteria > Bacillati > Actinomycetota > Actinomycetes > Micrococcales > Micrococcaceae > Arthrobacter > Arthrobacter sp. ISL-69. Next base: position 29,923 of record NZ_JAGGPO010000027.1, on the reverse strand, counting down.
CCGGCCACCGTGGCATTGCTCATGGACTCGAAGACTTCGAAGTGGATGTGGGGCCAGCGGCCTTTGTACGCCCCGGGGAAGATGGTGGTGAACGAGACCTGTCCGTTCGCGTCAGCTTCCTGGACCCCGCGGAGGAAGTTCTCGTTTTCCAGCCCGGCGTCGTACATCGAGTACTTGCCGTCGCGGTCGCAGTGCCAGGCATAGACGGCGGCGCCGGCGAGCGGTTTGCAGCCGTTGGCGTTGTCCAGAAGAGTCAGGGTGACCGTCAGCGGGGTGCCTTCGGCCTTGGTGGTGGAGGTCCCGAAGCTCGAGGTGATGTCCTGCCGGACCACACCGGATGCCTCCAGGACGTTGGGCCCGTTGGAACCGTCTCCCGGGTAGGGGCCCGCTGTCTCCTGCGGAATTTCCACACCGCATTCGGCAATGGCACGGGTCAGCGTGGCGGACGCCGACGCGGAGGGGGTCGCCGTCGCTGTTGCGGAACCGGTGGCGGCCGCCGTCGTACTGGCAGCTCCGGAGGTGGACCCGCCCGGGCTGCAGGCAGCCAGTGCTGCGGCCGCGGCGCCGGCGCCGAAAAACATGCCCAGCGACCGGCGGCTCATCAGCGTCGAAAGGTCGAATTCCAGGCCGCGGTCATGGTTGGGATGCGGTTCGTGGGGAGGCTGCGGTGAAGTAGTCATGGACCCATGAAACTCCGAACGACTATGCCGCGCATAGGCCGTTCCTGTGTGCCGGTTGTGCGGTTCCTTCAGGCGCAGCGGCGGTTCCTTCAGGCGCAGCGGCGGTGCCCGCCGCAGGGTTCTCGCCGTTTCGTGAATGACTGGTCCAGTCGGGGACTTTGGTCCCTACCCCCGGTCCGCGGACAGGTATCTACTGGTGTGTGGGTCCGACCGCCTGCGGCTGCCGCCCTGCCAGGAGAACAACCAGGAGAGAGCTATGTCCGGTGCGTTGAAATGGTCCCCGTTCGAGTCGGCCCGATGGCCGGACGCCGACGACGTGGCGGGCAGGGCTCCCTCGGGCTTCACCGGCGCACTCGGGCGGGTCTTTGATCGCAACAACGTACAGGTCCCCGCTCATAACGAGGAGGTCCGTATCGCCGATGTGCATGTCGAGGAGTTCGTCGACCGGGAGACCCTCGTGGTCCGGGCCGACATGCCCGGCGCGGACCCGGACCGTGACATCGAGGTGTCCGTGGCCGGAGGCGTGCTTCATATCCGCGCCGGACGCGGGGATTCCGATGGTCCCTCCGACGGGAACGGCCATCATTCCGGGTTGCATTACCGCCCCTTCACCCGCAACCTGCCGTTGCCGGAAGGGGTTACCGACACAGATATCAAGGTGTCCTTCAGGGACGGCGTGCTCGAAGTCAGAACGCCGCTTCCCGCGGCACCATTAGCCGATGCCCCGGAGAAGCGGCTCCCGATCAGCCGCGAATAGCGTCGGATCCATCGGCCAACAGGCTCATTCAACCAGCCGGGCGACCGGGAAAGAGGCAGCAGAACATATGAAACGGGTCCCTCAATGGAACTGAAAACACAGTGGCACCGGCTTGATCCCGCTACCCGCCGCTGGTTCATGGACAATCCCGGCTGTGTGGTGCTGCCGAGGACGATCGCCACGATCGTTGCCCGGGTTGCCGATGAGCCGGTGGTTCGGGACCAGCACGGCGCCATCCAGCTCAGTGCGGAGGACGTCAGCTTCATTCAGACCCGGGTTCACAGTTCCGCCGCCGCAGCCGGGGAGCACAAATTCTTCGATTCCGTGCAGCCGGGCCAGGGCGTGGATCCGGCGACGGAAGTGGACTCCGAAAGCACGGAGTCCGGCCACCTGGACTGAAGGCGGCCGGACTCCGGTTGCGGGCGGGTTACGCCCGCTGCTGCTGGGCTAACGCAAGAGAATTACGACGCCGGTCCGGCACCTACGCCGGCTTCTTCGGCTGTGGCGTCCGTCCGGTCGGTGCTGGTCGTGGCGGTTTGTTCGGTCCCGGTTTGTTCTGTCCCGCCGGTGCTGCCGAGGTTCTTGCGGTAGCGCCAGACGCCGATGCCCACCACAACCAGAGCCAGTGCCAGTGAGAGCAGCAGCGACTCCCGGGTGGACTCCAGGACCACCATGCCGATCAGCAGCGCAACAATGCTGACGATGGACACCCAGGTCAGGTAGGGGAAGAGCCACATCTTCAGGGCAAGATCCTTGGCGGCCGCGCCCATGCGGCGGCGGAGAATCAGCTGCGAGGAAGCGATGACCAGCCAGACGAACAGCGCGATGGCGCCTGACGTGTTGACCAGGAACAGGAACACCGTGTCCGGCGCAATGTAGTTGAGGCCGACAGTAACGAAACCCACCACGGTGGAGGCCATCACCGCAGCGGCCGGAACGCCGCGCTTGGAGATCTTCATCCAGGCCCGGGGTGCGTCCCCCCGGCGGGAAAGCGAGAACAGCATGCGGCTTGCCGTGTAGAGGCCTGAGTTCAGGCAGGACAGCACCGAGGTCAGGACCACAATGTCCATGATGGTGCCAGCGCCCGGGATGCCGAAGAGCTCGATTACGGCGACGTAAGGGCTCTTGGCCACGGAGGCGGAGTTCCACGGCAGCAGGGTGACCACGATGGCGATGGAACCGATGTAGAACACCAGGATGCGCCAGACGGTGGACTTCACGGCCTTCTTGACGGCGTCCACGGGGTTCTCGGACTCACCGGCGGCGATGGTGGCGATTTCAGCGCCGAAGAAGGAGAAGACGACCACCAGGATGCCGGCGAGCACTGCCGCAGGTCCGTTGGGCAGGAATCCGCCGTTGTTGACCAGGTTGTCCAGCCCCGGTGCCGGAACTCCAGGGATCAGGCCCAGGATGGCGGCCACGCCGAAGAGCAGGAACAATACGATGGCAGCCACCTTGATGGAGGCAAACCAGAACTCGAACTCGCCGTAGGACTTCACCGAGCCCAGGTTCGTCAGCGTCAGCAGCACCATGAGGACCAGCGCCCACACCCACTGGTCGATTCCCGGAACCCAGCGGTGCATGATGGCTGCGCCAGCCGTTGCTTCGATTCCCAGGACTATGATCCAGAACCACGCGTAGAGCCAGCCGATGCTGAATCCGGCCCACCGACCCAGGGCCTTGTCCGCGTAGGTGGAGAACGATCCGGTCTCGGGGTTGGCCGCGGCCATTTCACCCAGCATCCGCATCACCAGGATCACCACGATTCCCGCAGCCATGTAGGCGAGCAGGATGCCGGGGCCGGCCTGCTGGATGGCGGCACCGGAGCCGACAAAGAGGCCAGCGCCGATCACGCCGGCAATGGCGATCATGGACAGGTGCCTGGGTTTCAGGGACTTGGAGAGCTGTTGGTCAGCGTGCATGGAAGCGCCGTCCTTAGTTGAGGGTGCGGGCCCCGGACAGGCACGGATCTCCGTGCGTCAGGCCACATTTCTCTCTCACCCTAGACCGGATGCCGGACGCCACATCTTGTGCAGTCGAACATATTGGGTGCCCATGAAACAGCGCTTCCCACAACGAAGAACAGCATTAGGCAACGAAAGTATCCCTTAAGGCAAAATGGAAATGTGCCCGAAATCTACTTCCGGGTAGTTAGTAGTCCGGATTGCTCGGGACCACCAGCCCTGTCTCGTAGGCATAAACAACTGCCTGAACCCTGTCCCGGAGATGCAGTTTGGCGAGGATCCTGCGCACGTGGGTTTTCACGGTTGCCTCGGACAGGAAGAACCTCTGGGCGATCTCGGCGTTGGACAGTCCCTCGGCCATGGCCTCCAGCATTTCCGTTTCGCGCGGTGTCAGCGCCTCCAGCAGAGGGTCCCTGTGCTGCTCGTCGCCGTTTGCATGCCTGCCCCGGCCCGCTGCCGGCGCGGAAGCTCCCAAGCGTTGACCGGGCACGGCCGAGGGGTGGTCCCCGCGAACATAGGCTTCCAGCAGGCGGCGCGTGACGCGCGGTGCCACCACGGCGTCTCCGCTGGCCACCACCCGCACTGCATTCACCAGGTCAGCCGGGGCCACGTCCTTGAGCAAAAATGCCGAAGCACCGGCCTGCAGGCCGGCAAAGGCGTACTCGTCCAGGTCGAATGTGGTCAGGATGATCACCTTGGCGGCGGATCCTGAAGAGGTCACTGCCCGGGTTGCCTCGATTCCATCCAGGACCGGCATCCGCACATCCATCAGCACCACATCCGGGTTCATTTCCCTGACCTGCCGGATTGCTTCCGCCCCGTCGGACGCTTCCCCCACGATCCGCAGATCATCCTCGCCCTCGAGGATCAGCCGGAAGCCCATCCTCAGCAGCGGCTGGTCGTCCACCAGCAGGACTTTGATCGGTGCATTGCCATTCATGATTTTCCTTGGTCCCCATTCCAATTCAGTACAGCCCTGACCCGCCATCCTCCGGCGGCCGGGCGTCCGGCTTCCACCGTACCGCCGTAGATCCCCGCCCGCTCGCGCATTCCGGTCAGACCCTGGCCGGTCCCCAGCGGTTTGGCTCCGCCGGCCACCGTTCCCGCTCCGCCCGTTCCCGCCTGGCCCACAGTGCCCCGGCCGTCGTCGAGCACTTCAATGGTGACCGTGCCGTCAGCACGCACCATGCTCACATCCACCCGGCTCAGGGCCCGGCCGTACCGGAGCACGTTCGTCAGTGATTCCTGAACAATCCGGTAGACGGTCAGCTGGAACGCCGCGTCGTCAGGAAGTGCCGGCCCGGTGTGCGAGTAGTGCAGCGGCAATCCCGCCGTACGGAATCCCTCCAGCAGTTTGGCAAGGCTGTTTCCTGCGCTCAGGGGCTGGCGCGGTGCCTGTCCGGCGGGCGATTCGTCGCGCAGGACTCCCAGCACGCGGCGCATGTCGGCCAAGGCCGTCCGTCCGGTCCGCGACAGTTCGGCCAGCACCACGGCGGCGCGGTCCGGGCTCTTCCGGACCACCACGGCCGCGCCGTCCGACAAGGTGACCATTACCGTCAGGGAGTGGGCAACGACGTCGTGCATTTCCCTCGCGATCCGGTTGCGTTCAGTGACCGAACCCAGTTCCGCCGTCCGGGCCGCCCATGCGGCGATTTCCTGTTCGTGTTCCCGGCGCTGCCGGACGGAGATGCCGATTCCGGTGGCGATGATGTTGGACAGCGTGATGGTGATGCCGGCAACGATTCCGAAGACAAGCTGCGAATTCTCCGGCGCTGCGGGACCCCCGTTGGGAAGCGCCCGTTCCAGCGGCCCCACAAGGGTGAGGAAGTACAGCAGTGATAACGGAGCGTTGGCCAATGCTAGCGCCGTGATGGAGAACCTGCGGGACCGCTGCACTGCCAGCGCATAGAGGGCAAACCAGAGGCCCCCTGAAACATTGGAGCCCCAGGGGTGCAGGAAGGTGATGCCTACTTCCAGCACGGCCACTGCCGCCACAACGGCCACCGGATGGGACCGGCGGAACGAGAGCGCAACGGCGACGGCGGCAAGGAGCGCCGTCGCCGCCCAGCCGCCGTCGGCCACGGTGTCCACTGTGGTGGGAGTGACGAGGAGCAGGTAGCACAGCACCACCACGGCATCCATGGCCCGGGGGTGCCGGTGGAGGTACCGCCGAAGCCTGCCGCGGCGCCGGTCGGCGAGTGCGGCAAAGGACGCATCAACCTGATTCAGGGCTGATGCGTCCTTTGCCATCGGTTCTTCATGCATTCGTTGAGCCTAGACGGCCCTTCCGCTGCGGGACCGGCTCATACGTCGCGCTTCTTCAGCAGGATCATGGCGAGCACTGCGGGAACGACCACCCACGCGCCGAGCACCAGGGCCGCCTGCCACGCCTCAAGGGACCCGTCCACATGGTTCACGGCCGTCAGGGCGTCCACGGTGTTGCCCGGCAGGTACTTGCGGGCTTCCTCGAAGAATTCGCCGGGAATCAGCTGGAAGGCGATCGGAACCACGAAGAAGAGACCCACCAGGCTCATGATCCCGCCGGCGGAATTCCGGATGATGCTGCCCAGGGACATGCCGATGGTAGCCACAGCGGCCACGTAGAGGCTGTTGACGATCAGGAGTTTGACCGACTGCGAACTGGCCAGATCCAAGCCAAGGTCGTAGTTGTCCAGGATCGGAACGGATATCAGGCCGGCCAGCAGGGTCGAGACGCCTGTGAGGGCGAAGGACACGACACCAACCACGAGGAATTTCGCCACGAAGGCGGGGATCCTCTTGGGCACGGCCGCGAACGTGGAACGCGCCATTCCGGTGGTGAACTCGGAGCTCATCAGCAGCACGCCGAGGGACCCGAGGATCAGCTGGGCGAAGACGACCCCGGAAGTGGGCGCGGTCACCGCAATGTCTCCGCCCTGGGCGGCCATCTGGGCTGCCGCTGCCGGATCGGACGCCATCTGCTCGCGGAACTGGCCCGTGGAGAATGCCGCCAGAGCCCCGAAGCCAACCATCACCAACATGGTGGAACCGAGCAGGATGAGCGTCGAGAGCAGGGTGCGGAACTTGATGAATTCCGAGTTCAGCACACGCAGGAAACTGGGACCGGGGCCCGGTGACGCCGGACGGCCGGCCGGAAGGGCAGCCTGCCCTGCGGGCGTCCCGGCTTGAGGCTGGCTGCCGGACTGGGCCCGGCGGCCTGAGGGGTTGGGTTCCAAAGTGGTTGAGCTCATGGCTTAGTTGCCTCCGGTCTGGGCGGGAACGGGGGCTCCCGTGGTGATCAGCGAGTGGTATTCGACCTCATCCTTGGTCAGCTCCATGTAGGCCTCTTCGAGGCTTGCCTGGAGCGGAGTGAGTTCGTAGATCATGACGTCGTTGTCCAGGGCGGCGCGTGCGATCTGGCGGGGATCCAGCCCCTTGACCTCCAGCAGTTCCTGATCCTGGGCCTCCACCGAAACTCCCGCGCCGGCGAGGAGGCGCATGAGCTGGTCGGGCTGGTCGGTGCGGACCCGCGTGCGGCTCGCGCCCTTGCCGTTGATGATGTCCCTGATGGGGGCGTCGGCAATGATTTTTCCGCGGCCGATCACAATCAGGTGGTCCGCCGTCACGGCCATTTCGCTCATCAGGTGGCTGGACAGGAAGACGGTCCGCCCTTCAGAGGCGAGGTACTTCACCAGGTTGCGGACCCACACCACCCCCTCCGGGTCCAGCCCGTTGACCGGCTCGTCCAGGATGATGGTCTGCGGATCCCCCAGCAGTGCCGCGGCAATGCCCAGCCGCTGGCCCATGCCCAGCGAAAAGCCCTTGACCTTCTTTTTGGCGACCTCACCCAGTCCGGTCATTTCGATGACCTCGGTGACGCGCTTCTCGGGAATGCTGTGGGTGGCGGCCATGGCCAGCAGGTGGTTGTAGGCCGAACGGCCCGTATGGACTGCCTTGGCGTCCAGCAGGGCACCGATTTCCCGCAACGGGGCGGCGTGCTTGGCGAATGGGACACCGTTGACGGTGACCGAGCCCGACGTCGGGGTGTCCAGTCCCATGATCATTCTCATGGTGGTGGATTTGCCGGCTCCGTTGGGGCCAAGGAAGCCGGTGACCTGGCCTGCCTGGACCGTGAAATTGACTCCGCCGACGGCGGTTTTATCGCCGTAGACCTTGGACAGGCCTTTTGCTTCAATCATGGAAGCGTTCCTTTGCGTAGCTGTGGATGCGGTGACGGCTTCTGCTCGCCGCAGATCCGTTCGTACCACCCACGCTACAGACGCAAGCCTCCGATTTCGCCGGTCTCAGGGATGATTCAGGGTGCAGTCAGGGTAGTCCCAAGGGATGACCCCCGCCCCGTTCCGCCTGCCTACTCCGGCTGCGGCGAGTAGTAGGTCAGCGCCCCGGCCAGCACGGAGAATTCGACGCGGCGCACGCCGGGCATGGCTTCACCGTCCACGGCCAGGGCCATGGGCGATCCGGCTGCCTCCACTGTCACCGACGTAGTTTCGCTCAGGTGCGTGATCCGGGACGTGGCCACAGTGCCCGTAAGGACGGACCACAGCAGCCGGATCCGCGCAAACGACTCGTCGGCGGTGATCATCCGGAGGTCCAGGACGCCGTCGTCCATCACCGGCCGCACCAGCGGGGCATGGTCCCGGGGGTAGTAGCGGCCCCGGCCAACGTAGAGGATCCACAGCTTGTGGCGGACGCCGTTCACAATCATGGTGGTCGGGGTTCCGGAAGCGAAGGTCCGGAACATGGCCCCGACTCCGGCAAGCGGTTTGCCGAGGGCCGGCTGGAGCTGTTCCCGCCGGCGGACCAGGTTGGGATACAGGCCGATGCTGGCCGTGTTGAGCATGATCCGTTCCAGCTTTTCGGGACTTCCCGCGAGGCCCCGTTCGAGCCGGACATGCCCGACGTCGGCGCGGGCCGCCGCCCCGTTGGAGGCCGCCTGCACGGCATCTTCGAGGGAGGATGTTCCGGCGTCACGGGCAAAGTGGTTCAGTGTTCCGCCGGGAAGGACCAGCAAAGGAAGCGAGAGTTCGACGGCGACAGCCGCCGCCGTCCCCACCGTTCCGTCCCCGCCCCACACGCCGAGCGCCGTCACACCGGGCCGGACAGCAGCCGCCTCGATCTCGGCGGCGATGTTTCCTTCGTTACCGATCTCCTGTATATGCGCCAACGGGAATACATCCTGCAGCGCCTTCACGGTTTCCGGCGCATAGGACCCGCCCAGGGTGTTGACCGCGATGCTGAGGCCCTCGCCGCCGGGCAGCTTTGCGGCCTCGGCACCGGAGCGGCTGGTCTCCGGGAAGGGCGGGCGGACGGGCCACCACTTGCGGGTAATCATGGCTGCACCGGCGCCTATGGCGGACCCGAACAGCACGTCCGAGGGCCAGTGGGCGCCGGTGTGCACACGGGAATATGCAACACCGGCCGCAAGTGGCGCCAGGGCTGCGCCGATGGCCGGCTGAACCAGCCCGACGCCCACGGCAAAGGCCGCCGCGGACGCCGAGTGGCCTGACGGCATTGAGGAACTGGTGGGTTGCGGGTTGACGAACCTGAACACGGGAAGATGCTCGGGCAGCGGTCGGGCACGCGGAAGGAGTGTCTTGAACACCACGTTGGTGATCGCCGACGCCACGCCCTGGGCAATCAGCCCGTGCAGCGCTGCGCGCCGCGGTTTGCCCGGGATGAGGGCCAGGCCTCCGGCCACCGCGAACCAGAGCTTTCCGTGGTTGGCGGATGCCGAGAGCCGCCTGAACAGCACATCATGGTTGCCGCCGGGCAGGCCGGACACGGCCTTGAGTAACATCCGGTCCAGCCCGGCGACCAGGCCCGGGCCCTTCCTCAGCATGCTTCGCATTTTCCCACCCTACCGCCGTGGAGCCGCCTACTCGTTGCGGAGCGGCGCGCCCGGCAGCGGCTTCGCGGCTCCGGCAAGGAGGAGCGCCACGAGGATGGGCGCCATGATCGCGAGCAGGGCCAGGTGGATGCCGGTGAGGTCACCCAGGTATCCGAGGAGCGGCGGCCCTGCCAGGAAGGAGATGTATCCCAGCGTGGACACCACCGACACCCGGGCGGCGGCCTTTTTCGGATCGTCGGCAGCGGCGGACATGCCCATCGGGAAGGCCAGCGCGGCCCCGATTCCCCAGAGCGCGGCCCCGGCCGTGGCCAGCCAGATGTTGCCCGCAAGGACAAAGAGACCCAGGCCCGCGGCTGCGGCGGCCATGCTGGCGCGGAGCACGGCAACACGTCCGTACTTGTCGATGACGAACCCGCCGCAGAACCGCATCGCCGTCATGGCGAGGACAAAGACAGCAAACATCAGTGCGCCGGTGGATTCGCTGGTGCCGAGGCCGTCCACTGAGGCCTTGGCGATCCAGTCATTTCCGGCACCCTCGGTGAGGGTGGCCCCGAGGACCACCACGCCGATCAGCAGCGTGCGGCTGTCCCGCCAGGCGGACTGCCCCTTGGTCGTTGCGGTTTCCGGGTCGGAGTGCACCTCGGCGGCGATGTGCGGCAGGAAGTAGCGGGGCGCCACCATGGTCAGTACGGCCACTATGGCGGCAATGACCAGCAGGTGGGCCGGGAGTCCGACGCCAAGACCGGAGAGGCCGGCGCCGATCAGGGCGCCCACGAAGGCGCCGCCGCTGAAGGCCGCGTGGAACTGCGGCATGATGGTGCGCTTAAGCCGGTGCTCGACGTCGGCTCCTTCAATGTTCTGGGAAACGTCCCACAGACCGATGCCGATACCGAAGAAGAACAGCGCCACCGCCGTCCCGGGCACGGATTCGGCCGTCAGCGAGAGGGCGATGCCCACGCCGGCCACAGCAGCCAGAAGACCGCTGGCGCGTACAGCGTTGGCCGTTCCGATCCTTCCCACTACCCACCCGGCGGTGGGAAGGGCGATCAGCGAGCCGACGGCCGTGCAGAGGAGCAGCGTTCCCATCTGTCCGGAGGTGACGTGCAGAATTTCGGTGACAGCGGGGATGCGGGCGGCCCAGCTGGCAAACACCAGGCCATTGATCCCGAAAATCAGGAACGTCGCGGCGGCCGCGGCATTCAGTTTCTGGCTGGAGACGGCGATGCTCATACGTTCACTACTTTCACTGAGTGTTTTCCAAGTTGTGTGAGTTCCTGCGGGCTGAATGTCCTGTCCGTCACGATGACGTCGACCGCCTCCAGGGCTGCCACGAGCGCCACGGCGGCTGCGTTCCATTTGGAGTCGGCGCAGGCGGCGATCACCCGGCCGGCGGATTCCAGGCCGGCGCGCTTAACGGCGGCATCGTCGAGGTCGTGCGCCAGCAGTCCGTCTTTGAGGGTTACCGCGCAGGGTGTCACCACGGCAGTGTCAAAGCGGAGGGAGCGGATGTTGGCCTCGGCCAGCGGCCCGCGGAAACACAGCTCGCCCGGGATCAGGCTTCCGCCCGGCACCAGGAGGGCGGGCCGGTACCCGGCGTGGCTTTCCGCCGTCAACACATTGAGGGCGCGCAGCGACATGGGCATGAGGGTCAGTTCGCGTTGCCGCAACTGGCGGGCGATCTCGGTCGCAGTGGTGCCGCTGTCCAGCCAGACGTGCTCCCGGTCCCGCAGCAGTCCTGCCACGCCGGCGGCGATCCGGACCTTGGCGTCCTGCCCTTCCAGCTCCCGCTGCCCGTACCCGGGATTCTCGCCCCGGAGCACCAGGCTCTTGGCTCCGCCGTGCACCCGGCGGAGGACGCCGTTGCCGGCCAGGGTATCCAGGTCGCGCCGGATGGTGGCACCGGAAGCTCCGCATTCCGCCATCAGCTCGTCAACGGTCACATCTTCGCGGCTCCGCAGCAGTTCACCGATCAACCGGTGCCGCTCTTCAGTCCTCATGTTCAAATGCTAGCGGAACATGATCATTTAGTCAGAACCGTGAGCGTTTGGACGGCGTAGTGTTTCCCTATGGCTGAGGAACTCTTCAAGGACGGCAAACTTTCAGGAGCCGGGGACTACCTCGACGGCGAACGCGAGGGCCGCTGGCTCTTTTATTACCGGAACGGGCAGCTGAAGGCTGATGCCGGCTACCGCCGCGGTGAACTGGACGGAGACTGCGTCTGGTACCGCGAAGGGGGCGGACTGCTCCAGAAGGGGGCGTTCCGTGAGGGGCAGCAGGACGGTTTCTGGCAGCGGTGGCACAGCACCGGGAACCTCATGGATGAAGGAACGTACGACGCCGGCCGCAAAGCGGGCGAATGGGTCACCTACGCGCCGGACGGCGCGGAGACCAAGCGCAAGACCTTCAAATAGTCCGACGCTCTCTCACTTCCTGCAACTAATCCCCAAACCCTCTCTCACTTCCTGCAGGAAAAACACGAACGCTCGTTCACCAGGTGAGCGAGCGTTGGCGCAAAACATGCAGGAAGTGCGGGAGCGTCCCGCTCAGCGTGCGCGCTGCACGCGCTTCTCGTCCCAGACAGGCTCGGCGGATTCGTACACCCTGCCGTCCGAACCGAACACCATGAAGCGGTCGAAGGTCCGGGCGAACCAGCGGTCGTGCGTCACGGCCAGGACGGTTCCCTCGAAGTGGTCGATGGCGCGTTCCAGCGCCTCGGCCGAGTGCAGGTCCAGGTTGTCGGTCGGCTCATCGAGTAGCAATAGTGTGGCGCCGGAGAGCTGGAGCAGCAGGATCTGGAACCGGGCCTGCTGCCCGCCGGACAGGGACTCGTATTTCTGCTCCGACTGCGAGGCCAGTCCGTAGCCGTCCAGTGCGCCGGCGGCAGCCTCGCGGCCCAGGCCTGAGCGGTGCTCGTCACCGCGGTGCAGGATCTCCAGCAGCGTCTTGCCGAGGAGGTCGGGGCGGACATGCGTCTGCGCGAAGAAGCCGGGACGGATCCGGGCGCCGAGTTTTACGGTGCCTTCGTGGGGCACTTCGGCGATGTCGACGTCGGACACCGGCAGGTGCTCACGCTCAGGGTCGGTGCCGCCGGTGGCGAGCAGCCGCAGGAAGTGGCTCTTGCCGGAACCGTTGGAGCCGAGCACGCCGACCCGGTCACCGAACCACACTTCGGTGGAGAACGGCTTCATCAGTCCGGTCAGTTCCAGCTTTTCGGCCACAATGGCCCGCTTGGCGGTCCGGCCGCCCTTGAGCCGCATCCGCACGTTCTGCTCGATCGGCAGCGCCTCTGGCGGCCCGGCTTCGAGGAACTTCGCCAGCCGGGTCTGGGCGGCGTGGTACCGGTTCGCCATGTCGGAGCGGAACGCAGCCTTGTTCTTGTACATGTTGACGAGTTCCTTGAGCTTCACGTGCTCCTCGTCCCAGCGCTTGCGCAGTTCCTCGAAGCGGGCATTGCGGTCTGCACGGGCGTCGACATAGGAGCCGAAGCCGCCGCCGTGGACCCATGCGCCCGCACCATTGATGCCCGGTTCGAGGGTGACGATGCGGCCGGCCGCGTTGTTGAGCAGCTCGCGGTCGTGGCTGATGAAGAACACGGTCTTCTTGGACTCGTTGAGCTTGCCCTCGAGCCAGCGCTTGCCCGGCACGTCGAGGTAGTTGTCCGGTTCGTCCAGGAGCAGGAGCTCGTCCGGGCCGGCGAAGAGCGCCTCAAGTACCAGCCGCTTCTGCTCGCCGCCGGAAAGGCTCGACGCCGGGCGGTGCTGCGCACGGTCGAACGGCAGTCCCAGCGCGGCCATGCAGACCTCGTCCCACACGGTCTCGACGTCGTAGCCTCCTGCGTCTCCCCAGTCCACGATTGCCTGGGCGTACTGCATCTGGGTGGGCTCGTCGTCGTGCTCCATCATGGCCATCTCGGCCTCGTCAACGGCGCGGGCAGCGGCGGCCAGGGCGGGCGGGGCAGCCGAAACCAGCAGGTCGCGCACGGTGGAGTCATCCCGGACCTGTCCGACGAACTGGCGCATGATGCCCATGTTGCCGGAGCGTCCGATCACACCTTCGTCCGCGATGAGGTCGCCGGAGATGATCCGGAACAGCGTCGTCTTGCCGGTTCCGTTGGGCCCGATCAGCGCGGTTTTGGTCCCGTCCGGGACCTTGAAGGTCACGCCGTTGAGCAGCTGGGTGCCGTCGGACAGGAAGTAATCGATATTGGAAACGTCAATATGAGCCACGCTTCCATCCTCCCACGGCCACCCCGCCGGAGCTTTTGAAGGGCGCACTACCCCGCTGCGACCAGGAATTCCTTGAGCAGCGGGCCTGAGGTGGTGGCGCCAAGGCCACCTTCCTCGACGAACACGGCAACGGCGAGGTCGCCGTGGACGGCCACAATCCAGGCGTGCGTCTTCGGCGGGTTTTCGTTGCCAAATTCGGCGGTGCCTGTCTTGGCGCCGACGGGTGCCCCCGGCACGGAAGAGAGGAATCCAGCGTGGCCCGACGTCACCACTGCACGCATCATGTCGGCCAGGGCGGCAGCCTCCGCCGCCGTAATCGGCTTGTCCGCGGCTTTCGCGGGCGCAGGTGCAGTGGAGGTCAACGACGGCGACGTTCCGTCCGCCGTCGGCGTTCCGGTGCCGTCCGTGCCCGCCGTGCCGGCGCCGGCTTCAGCGTTGAGCACGAGGGTGGGTGAGACGGGGGAGCCCTTTGCTACGGATCCGGCCATGACGGCCGCTGCCAGCGGGGACAGGAGCACCTTGCCCTGTCCAATCATGGATGCGGCATGTTCGGTGCCTTCAGCCTCGCCGGGGACGGAGCCGAGGAAGGCATCGGCCCCGAGGCCGGGCGCCTCAACGGCAACGCCCAAGGACGTGGCTGCGGACTCCAGCTGGGCCTGGCTGACTGAATCCCGGGCCGAGATGAACGCGGTGTTGCAGGAGTGGGCAAACGCGTCGCGCAGGGTGACGGACCCAAGGGAGCCTGCCGGATAGCCTTCGGCGTTTTTGAACGTGCGGCCGTCCACCGTGAGCGTGGGCGTGCACTCAACCTTGGAGTCCGGGGTCATGCCGTTGCGGATCATGGCGAGTGAATCCACCATCTTGAACGTTGAGCCCGGGGCGTACTGGCCCAGCATTGCGGTGTTATAGCCGTTGCTGCCCGGTCCTGACGCTGCGGCCAGGACCGCGCCACTGGAAGGCCGCAGGGCCACGATGGCGGACGCCGGACCCACTTCGGCAAGGACGTCTTCTGCGAGCTGCTGAAGATTCGGATCCAGTGTGGTCTTCACGGGCGTCCCCGGCTCGATCTCAACCTGGAACAGGAGCCGGCGGCCCTCGTTGGGAAGCGCCTGCTTCTCCTCAGCCGTGAGGCCGGCCTTTTCGGCGAAGACCTGGACTCCATCCGTGCCGCGGAGTTGCGCGTCGTATTGTTGCTGAAGCCCGCCGGTGCCGGTGGTGTCCCCGGTCTTAAGGGTCCCGCCGGACTTTTCGATCTGTTCGGCATTCGCCTCGGCCGCAGTGCCCAGGAGGGCGCGGGCGAAAGTGCGGGAGGGTGCCAGCGGCAGGGAGTCGTGGATGGAGCGGGCGCCGGGAATCTCGGCGATCTGCGCGTCCGTGACGGTCCGGCCGTCCTCGCGCAGGGTGATGGCGGCGACGAAGGCCTCGGCCCCGGCCGCCTGGACCTGCTGGGTGTAGGCGGCGGGATCCACTCCCACAAGCTGGGCAAGTTTGGTGGCGGACGCAGCCGGATCGGCGGAACCCAGCTGGGGCTTGTCGATGCCGACGTTCACTACCGGCCGGTACGTGACGAGTTTCGCGTCACCGGCGCCCAGGATCTCGGCCCGCTGCGGCGAGTGTACGGCTGCGCTCAGGACTTCGCCGTCCGCCAGTTCGGGGACTAGCATGTCCGGCTTCCACACGGTCAGCCACTTGTCGCCGGACTTCTTCAGTTCGGCGGAAACGGTGTACTTCCAGTCATCGGAGCCGACCTTCCAGCTGTAGTTCAGGGGGACCGTTGCCGTGTCCTTCTCCAGTTTCACCTCGCCGCTTTCAACAGCCGGCTTGGCAGGCTCGAGCGCCTGGAACACCTCTTTCAGCTGTTCGTTGGCGGCGGCGGCGTCCTTGCCGTCAAAGGCAACGGAGCCTACATCCAGCGCCGTCACTGCCGCAGCGAGCTGCTTCGCGGTGTCCTGCGCACCGGCACGGCCGTCATCGCAGGCCACCAGCGATCCGCCAATTATGAGTCCGACAAGGGCAAGCGAAAGTTTCTGAAAGTTCCCCACCGCGCCATTATGCCCGTTGGCGCGGACAAAGTCCTTGTCACAGCGTTGCTGCGCTCAGGCGGGGCGGATGATCCGGCGCTGCGTGGCGACCGAAATGGCCGCCGTGCGGTTGTCCACGCCCAGCTTGCCGTAGATGTGCACCAGGTGGGTTTTGACAGTTGCCTCCGAAATGAAGAGCTGCCGGGCGATAGCACGGTTCGGCAGTCCCGTGGCCAGCAGCTGCAGCAGCTCGATCTCCCGGCCGGACAGGGCCGGTTCGGGATTCCGGATCCTGCCCATCAGCCGGGCGGCCACCTCGGGTGCCAGCGCCGTGTGGCCTGACGCCGCCATCAGCACGGCCTGCCGGATGTGCTCGGGCGGTGCGTCCTTGAGCATGTAGCCGCTGGCACCGGCTTCGACGGCGGCGAGGATGTCGGCGTCGGAATCGTAGGTGGTAAGGATCAGCACCGGCGGTGCGGGTGTGCCTGCCGCACCGGCCTTGATCTTTTCCGTGGCCGTGACGCCGTCCATGCCGGCACCCATTTGCAGGTCCATGAGCACCACGTCCACGGGCTCACCGAGGGTGTGGAGCCGGGAAAGCTGGGCCAGTGCCGCGGCACCGTCGGCGGCTTCTGCATCATATTCCAGCAACCCAATCTGCTGCCGTCCCTGACGGCAGTCGACCAGCTCCTCCTGGCTGACCACCTGCGCGGCAGGCCACTGGCGGCGGCGCGCCGGAGGGCAGCCGAGCTATTGGAAAGGGTCGGACTCGGTCCGGTCCGGAACAAACGCCCACATCAGCTGTCCGGTGGACAGCGCCAGCGCGTGAACATTGCGCGCGCCTTGATGGGGCGTCCTGCCGTACTCCTCGTGGACGAACCAACGGCGGCACTGGACCACTCGCGGAGCGGGGAAATTGTCCGGCTCCTGCGGGAGGTCACCGACGAATTTAGCGTGGCCACCGTGATGGCCACCCACGACACCGAATTCGTGCCGCTGACGGATGCCGTGGCCACCATGCGGGATGGCCGGATCTTTGCCCGTCAGCCCTCCGGCAGCGCCCCGTCACGGGCGTCATCGTAGGCGTCCCTGGCGTCCAGGATGCTGGGAACGTTTGACTCGGCCCATTCCCGGAGGACCGCGAGAGGGCCCAGCAGCGACTCCCCCAGGCCGGTCAGTTGATAGTCGACGCGCGGGGGAACCTGGGCGAACACTGTCCGGGTGATCAGCCCGTCCCTCTCCAGCGTCCTGAGGGTCTGGGTCAGGACCTTGGGCGTAATGACGTGGACGTGCTTGCGCAGTTCGGAGAAACGGACGGGCCCGTCCGCGAGCACCTGGACCACAAGCGCCGCCCATTTGTCCCCGATCCGTTGGAAAATAACGCGGGACGGGCACAGCGGATCCATGATGTCGGCTCCTGGCCTTAGGCCGGGCAGTAGGGTATCCAAGCAGCACCTCATTTCTCTGACGCCAACGGTATCCTATAGATACTGTGGTGAAGTCCTACGGTACCAACGCTAGGAGCGGCATGAAAATTGCGGTGTACGGTGCCACCGGGATGGTGGGCGGCCAGATCGTCAAGGAGTCGCTGCGGCGGGGCCACGAAGTCACGGCCGTCACGCGGACAGGCGCCCCCGTCCGGGGTGCCACGGCATGCAGCGCCGAATTGGCGGATGTCCGCACGTTCGCCAACATAGCCAATGATCACGACGCCGTAGTGCTGGCCACGGTGCCCAGCCGCACAGGCGGCGACCACGGTGAGTGGCTGGCGGCCATGACGGCCGCCTTCAGCCACGCCGGCGATACGCGGCTGTTGGTGGTGGGCGGTGCAGGTGCGCTCGAAATCAATGGTGTCCGGCTATGCGATTCCCCAAATTTCCCTGAGCCGTACCGGCCCGAGGCCCGCACCATGGCAGCCGCCTACGACGAGATCCGGTCAGCCCCGGAGACCCTCGACTGGACCGTGGTTGCCCCTGCGCCCGTCATGCAGCCGGGTCCGAGGACCGGCATGTACGTCACGGCGAAGGATTCGCCCGCAGGCCCTTCCATCTCCACTCAGGACTTTGCCGTGGCGATGCTGGACGAGTTGGAGACCCCGTCCCATCACCGTGCCCGCTTCACGGTGGCAAACCCTGAAGGAGCGTTGGCCCGGGACGCTCCCGCCTATCCCGTCTCCTGAACTGGAGTGCTAGAGGCCCAGCCGGGGCACCGGCAGCCCGAATATGTCCTTGAGGGCATATTTAGCGGCATGGAAGCCCGGCATGCCGGTCACACCCGGACCTGGCGGGGTCGACGAGGAACAGAGGTACACACCGGCCAGCGGAGTGCGCCACGGCACGGGGCTGATGACCGGCCGCTGGATCAGCCCGCGGAGATCCATCAGTCCGGCAGCGAAATCTCCGCCGACGTAGTTCTGGTTGTACTCGGCCAGCCCGGCCGCCGTCGTGACGTGGACCTGGACCACGAGGTCCCGGAAACCCGGGGCGAACCGTTCCAACTGGGCCGAAACCGCCTCCGTCATATCAACCGTTGAACCCGCAGGAACGTGGCAGTAGGTCCACAGGATATGCCGCCCCTCCGGAGCGCGGGAGGCGTCAAACCGTGACGGCTGGGACACCAGCACGTAGGGCCGCTCCGGGTGCTTCCCAGCAGCCACAAGGTTTTCGGCCTCGGCCATCTCGGCGCGTGAGCCGCCCACATGGACTGTTCCGGCGTCGGCCAATCCGGCTGCGGCCCACGGCACAGGTCCGGACAGGATGAAGTCCACTTTGCAGGCGGCGTTGCCGAAGCGGAAAGACTCGAGCGACCGGCGGTAACCGGAAGGCAAGCTGTCCCCGGCGAGCCTGAGCAGTGCAGGCGGCGCAATATCCAGGAGCGTCGCCTTGGCCGCCGGCAGCTCCTCCAGGGAGCCGATCGACCGCCCGGTCTCGACGGTCCCGCCATGGGCTTCGATGTCCCGGACCATGGCACGGGCGATCGACACGGACCCGCCCACGGGTATTGGCCAGCCCTGCGCGTGGGCCAGCGTCCCGAGCATCAGCCCGGCTCCCGAAGGTGCCAGCGACGGCAGCCGTCCCACGGAGTGCGCGGCAACACCGGTCAGGAGTGCCGGCGCCAGCTCGTCCCGGAATCTGGCACCCCATGCCGCTGAACCCTGTTCGAGCGTCCGCAGCCCGAAGAGGATGGCTGCAAGCGGATCGTGCGGGATGCGCAGGAGTTGGTTGAGGGTGAAGTCGGCTACGCCGTTCGCCCGGCGCACGAGAGGTGCCATCAGGCGGCGGTAGGCGGGGCCGTCGCGCCCCAGCCCTGCAACCGTCCGGTCCAGGGAGTGGTATGCCAGGGCAGCCCGGCCGCCATCCAGGGGCGACCCGAAGGAGAGCTCCGGCGTGATGAGCTCCACGCGCCGGGACAGCTCGAACGCCCGGAAGAACGGCGACGCAAGCGCCATGGGCTGCACGGCCGAGCAAATGTCATGCAGGTGCCCCGGCTGCATCAGCTCGGACGTCCGGAGTCCGCCGCCAGGGGTGCCGGCCGCCTCAAACACATGCACCTTGAGGCCCGCGCGGGCCATTGTCACCGCAGCGGCGAGTCCGTTGGGACCGGAGCCGACGACGGCGACGTCAGGCATTGCTGGCCGCCCGCCGCCAGGGGAGGACCGAAGAGGCGGGATCTCCCGGGTTAAACCGCAGCCAGTCCCGGGCGCCGCCGAACGGGCCGCCCTGCGGATCGTCCAGGGCATGGCGGCGGATGACGTCGTAACCCGGGTCCCAGATATCCCATGCCACGCGGACCATAAGGTATGCCGTGGCAATCATGTGCAGGCCCACCGCCAGTACGTAGTACGGCATATCGATATTGTGCTGCGTCGGGCCTCCGCTGGTCACCTGTCCCAGATACATCCACACGGCCGCCCAGTGCAGTCCTTCTATGCCCTGCCAAATGAGGAAGTCGCGCCAGCGCGGGCGGGCCAGGGCCAGCAGGGGGATCAGCCAGATGACGAACTGCGGCGAGTACACCTTGTTCGTCAGGATAAAGGCCGCCACAATCAGGAACGCCAGCTGTGCCAACCGGGGGCGGCGGGGTGCCGTCAGGGCCAGGCCTGCGATGAGCACGCAGCTGATGAGGAAGAGGTTGAGGGCGAGGGCGTTGATCGCCTCCGGCCCCAGGACCGGCCATTGCAGGCGTCCGGCCACAAGGTTGTACGCGAACCAGGGGGAGCTGTATCCGGCCGGGCGGTCCTCCGTGAATTGGTAGAAGTATTTCCAGCCGGAGGGGTTCATGGCGGCAATGGGGATGTTGACGGCGAGCCAGGCCGCTGCGGCTGCGGCGGCCGTGACCAGTAGAGGACGGATCTTCCCCGTGCGAAGGGCCAGCAGGAGGATCGCGCCGAAAACCAGGACCGGATACAGCTTGGTGGCCGTGCCCAATCCGATGAGGATGCCGGCCAGCACCAGCCGTTCGCGCGAGAAGAAGTACATCCCGACGGCCAGCAGTCCGACCGCCCACATGTCCCAGTTGATAACTCCGGCGAGGATGATTCCGGGTGCGACGGCAACCATGGCCGCATCCCACGGCCTGCGGCGGCTCATGCGCGCGGTGGCCAGGACCGTAACGATCCAGACGGCGGCGATCAGTGTGGCGTTGACGTCGAAGTAGCCGAGGATGCGGGCATCGGTGGCGCCCTGCCCGGGGACCAACATGGCTGTCAGCCCCGCAATAATTCCCATCAGGACGGGATATTCGAAGAAACTGCCCTCGCTGAAAAAGGGGAAGGTGCCGTCGCCCAGGCCGCGGTTGCGGAAAAGTTCCGGGAAATCCGAGTAGCAGGTGGAATAGAACTGGCCCGGCGAATCCCAGCCGTTTGCCCGGCAGTAGTTCTTGACCAGGACACCTGCCAGGGCGGCCAGCACGGTGAGGACGATGAGGACGCGTTCGACGCTGAATATTCCGGGCGAGACGATGCCCGGTGCAGCCCGGCGGCCCATGGGGCCGCCGATCAGCTCGGTGAAGTTCCTGAGCAGGAGATCGCTTCGGCTCGGGATAACCAGGCGGGACCGTTTTCGGTGCGCCGGCGGCATAGTCTCCTGCATTCCTCGAGCTTACCGTCGTGTTTAGGGGATCAGGGTCCCCGTAGCGGCTTGGCCCGCCCGGGGGAGCGGCTCCGGCAAAACAAAAAGCCCACGCGTTGCCGCGTGGGCTTTTTGTGCATGGAGATCGGTTGCCGCCATCAGGTCCTCCTGGTTGATCCGTTCCCGGCTGCAGCCCGGGAAGTTCAGAAACGAGGGTCCTGCCTCAGCGGATGACGCCCATTTGGTGCATTACGACGTACACGTCTTCACGTTTCTGGTCGAGGAGCTGGCCGTCGAACAGCGTCTTGTCCTTCAGGGCAGGCCTCCAGCCAAGGCGCAGAACGCTACGGAGTCTTTTCATCATGGTTACCTCCTTTCGGGGTGTGTTTCGCCGGTGCCGGACGCGGCGGGGTTCGACGCGGCGCTTTGCCTCGGTCGTGCTGACAGGGGTGCTGACTGTGGTGCTCACACTGGATCCTTTGATTGGTTGAATAGTGAATTCTCTTGGAGTTGGGCATGACAATTAGGGCCAGTTAATTTCGCGAATTAATGGCTTGAATAAAGGCAGGGAAATGCCCGGTGAATGTACCCGCGCAAAGAATGCGCTGGTAATTGGTGGGGTTCGCTGGGCGAAGGATGGCCCCTGGATGCAGTTACGCCGCCGCCCCAACAAGAAGCTGGGTTTCGAATTATGGGGTGGTGTTGCGCAACCGCACGGGCCCGCGCGGACGGCCGCCTGCCGCACGGCTTCCTTTGTCAGGAAGCCGGTCACCGATACCTCGGCCGCAAGGCCGGAGTCAGTGGGTCAGGAGACGGTCAGTCCGTGATTTGGGCGCGATTCAGCAACAGAGGCCGGGGACGCGGTGATGGTCATCTTCCATCCGCTAGTCAAAGTAATCATTTCCCAACCTCCTTTTCTGCTATGCCGCCGCCCAGTCGACTAACTGGACAACGCGCGCCGGTGACCCTGGCAGGACGCACTGGGGTCAGGAATAAAATTACACTAGGCTCAGGGCTTTTGCCTACTGAATTTAGAAGATTCTTCGAGATATTTGATAAATCGTCTTTATAGTCCCCAGCGGACCACAGCGGGGGTCTTCTTATCCCACCCCAAGGTGCAGACCTTCGCCGTCCCCAGGATGAAGTGCCGGCCTTCTTGCGGGTCCAGTCCGAGCCAGCGCGCGGTCAGGATCCTGGAGAAGTGTCCGTGGGCCACAATGAGCACGTTGTCGAGACCGGATTCCAGCACGCGGGCCACGATCTTGTCCGCCCGCGCTGCCACTTCCTCCAAGGCCTCGCCGTTGGGTACACCGTGGGTCCAGATCAGATACTCCGGGTTGTCCTTGCGGATCAGGTCCGAACTGATGCCTTCATAGTCGCCGTAGTTCCATTCCACCGCGAGGGGTTCCTGTTCGGCGTCGGGGAAGCCTGCAAGTTCCGCCGTCCGGCGTGCCCGCCGCAGCGGCGAGGTCAGCACCAGGTCGAAATCGACGCTATCGAGGACCTTCCGTGCCTCCACGGCCTGCTGCTCGCCTTCGACCGTCAGGGGAAGGTCCGTGAGTCCGGTGTACTGGCCGCTCTTTGACCATTCGGTTTCACCATGGCGCAGGATCCAGAGCTGGGGGCGGGCAGTGCTGTTGAACGACATCACTTATGACTCCTCGGTAGTGGAAAGTTCGACGCCGGCGGCCGGCTCCTGTTGGGCGGCTTCAGGCTGGTCCGCCCACCACTCACGCAGCTTTGCCTCGGCTACTGCAGGTTCGAGCGGGCCGTACTCCATGCGCTGATCAAGCAGGAACTTATAGGCCTTGCCCACCACGGGCCCGGGTTTCAGGCCAAGCAAGGCCATGATCTGGCCGCCGTCGAGGTCGGGCCGGACTGCTTCCAGTGATTCCTGTTCCCGCAGCGCCGCGATGCGCGCTTCAAGGTCGTCATAGGCGAAGGATAGCCGGTCCGCCTTGCGCTGGTTGCGGGTGGTCACGTCCGACCGTGTCAGCAGATGCAGGCGGTCCAAGAGGGGCCCCGCGTCGGTCACGTAGCGGCGGACCGCGGAGTCGCTCCAGCCGGCCTCGCCGTAGCCGTAGAAGCGCATGTGCAGCTCGACCAGCCGTGCCACAGCCTTGATGGTGTCGTTATCGAAGCGGAGGGCTTTCATCCGTTTCTTTGTCAGTTTGGAGCCCACCATGTCGTGGTGGCGGAAGCTCACCGCGCCGCCCGGCTCAAAACGGCGCGTAGCCGGCTTGCCGACGTCGTGCATCAGTGCCGCAAACCGCAGGACAAAATCCGGGCTGGGCACGGGGCCCTCAGGGCCCCCGGTTTCCATCCCTACGGCCTGCTCAAGCACCTGGAGGGAGTGCTGGTAGACGTCCTTGTGCCGGTGGTGTTCGTCAGCCTCCAGGCGCAGGGCGGAAACTTCCGGCAGGACGAATTCGGCCAGGCCCGTGTCCACCAGGAGGTCTATGCCCACGCGCGGGTGGGTTCCGCAGATGAGTTTCACGAGCTCCTCGCGGATCCGCTCCGCGGAAATGATGGTGATCCGCTCCGCCATCTGCGTCATGGCCTGCTTCACGTCGTCGCGGACCGCCACACCAAGCTGGGAGGCAAAGCGGGCCGCCCGCATCATGCGCAGCGGGTCATCGGAAAAGGATGTCTCGGGGGCGCCGGGAGTGGCCAGCACGGAGGCGTGGAGGTCGCGGACTCCACCGAAAGGGTCCACGAGTTCCATCGAGGGCAGCCGCAGCGCCATGGCATTGATGGTGAAGTCCCGTCGAAGGAGGTCATCCGTCAAGGATGAGCCGAACGCGACGGCGGGCTTGCGCGACTCCGGGTCGTACGCCTCGGCGCGGTAGGTGGTGATCTCGATCTGGAAGCCGGATTTCTTCATGCCGATCGTCCCGAACGCCCGTCCGATCTCCCAGAAGTTGTCCGCCCATTTACGGATCAGCGCCAGGGTCTGGTCCGGCGTGGCGTCCGTGGTGAAGTCGAGGTCGGGGGAGAGCCTGCCCAGGAAAAGGTCACGCACGGGCCCGCCCACCAGCGACAGTTCATGGCCGGCGTCGACGAAGCGCTGCCCGAGCTCCAGGACCACCGGGTCCACCTGGAAATCGACGGTGTGGGAGTCGGACTTTTGATGTGCGTGCGCCATAGTTACTTAAGCTTGTCAGAAAACCACGCCAACAAGCACCAATAGGGGCCGCGGAACCATGCCGTTACGCCGCGGGTTCCGGAAACTGCGTCACACGCAGTCCACTTTCTTGTCATGTTCCGGTCATCACCAAGGGGCAAGAGTCGTTAGAGTGGACTTCATGGCCCATCCCGTACCGAGTGCTCCAGGCAGGAGGACAAACCCACCGTTGCCGTCGGCAATCGGTGCCCATGTCGCGCCCGCCCAGCACCCGGGGCCGGCCTCGCTGCCTACTGTCGAAGAAGTCTCCGCCGGAGGCGTTGTTGTTGACACGTCCGACGGCGAGCTGAGGGTTGCGATTATCGCCCGCCTTAACCGCGGCGGCCGCCTCGAATGGTGCCTGCCGAAGGGCCACCCTGAGGGCAAGGAAAAGAACGAGGAAGCGGCAGTCCGCGAGATCGCCGAGGAAACGGGCATCAGCGGCAACATCCTGGCGCCGCTCGGCAGTATCGACTACTGGTTCACCGTCAGCGGGCACCGGGTCCACAAGACCGTCCACCACTACCTGCTTCGGGCCACGGGCGGCGAGCTGACCATCGAAAACGATCCCGACCAGGAAGCCGTGGATGTCGCGTGGGTACCCATCCAGGAGCTCGCACGCAAGCTCTCTTTTCCGAATGAGCGCCGCATTGCCGACCTCGCCAGAGAAGTCCTGCCGGAACACCTCTGAGGCCATGTGACGGATTCCATGAAGCGCCCGCGTGCGTAACTGCGCACCTTTGAGACGATGAAGGCCATGTCAGCAGCCAATCCAGCCACTCCCGAGCCAGGCTCGGCCGAATCCCAGGCCGATTCCCGGGCCGTCCAACGAGGAGAGGCCCGTTCCAGCGCCATCATGGCGGCAGGGACCCTGGTCTCCCGCTTCCTTGGCTTCGGTAAGACATGGATGCTGGGTTTTGCCCTTGGCCTCGGATCCACCGTCAATGACACGTTCATCAATGCCAACAACCTGCCGAACCTGATCTTCCTGCTCGTGGCCGGCGGCGTGTTCAACGCCGTCCTGGTGCCCCAGATCATCAAGGCCAGCAAGGCACCGGACCGGGGAGCGGACTACATCAGCCGGCTCCTCACACTGGCTGTCCTGGTGCTTGTGAGCCTGACCCTGCTCGTCACCCTCCTGGCTCCGTGGGTCATTGAGCTGACCACGCAGGGGTACTCACCTGAACAGAAATCACTCGCGGTGTCCTTCGCGTTCTGGTGCCTGCCGCAGATCTTCTTCTACGGCCTGTATGCCCTGCTGACGCAGGTGCTGAACGCCAACGGGGCCTTCGGTCCGGCCATGTGGGCGCCCATCCTGAACAACATCGTGGCCATTGCCGGCCTGGGCATGTTCATCTGGATCCTCGGACCCAACTTGAGTAATCCCCACACACTGGACAACTGGGGCCCCACCCAGACCTTCCTGGTGGCCGGCTTCTCCACCATCGGTGTGGTGGCCCAGACGGCCATTCTGCTGATTCCGGTGTTCAGGCTCAGGCTGCGGCTCCGGCCCAGGTTCGGCTGGCGCGGGGTGGGCCTGGGACAGGCCGCAAAACTGAGCGTGTGGACGCTGCTCACTGCCGCCGTCGGGCAGCTCGCTTTCCTGTACGTGATGCGCATTGCCACCATTCCGGGTGCCGAGCGGCTTCGCCTTGAGCACGCGGGGGACCTCACCGCTGCTGCCACCCTGCCCGGCAACGCCGTCCTGGAGGTGGCCAGCCAGCTGTACTTGCTGCCACACTCCATCATTGCCCTGTCCCTCGCGACCGTGCTGTTCAACCGGATGACCAGGGCAGTCCAGGACGGTAACCGGGCCGAGCTGCGGGACGCGCTGTCTCACGGCCTCAGGACCATGGCAGTGGCCACGGTCTTCGGGGCACTGGCGCTGTTCGCCCTCGCCGGGCCGCTGGGCATGTTCTTCTCGGGCGGAAAAGAGCAGGACGGCGTGATGCTCGCCCAGACGCTCACCATCCTGGCGCTCAGCACGCCTTTCATGAGCGCCAACTTCATGATGTCCCGGGTCTTCTACGCCAACGAGGACGCCCGAACGCCGTTCTACATCCAGCTCGTGCTGGCCCTCGTCAACGTCGTGGCGGCGTTCAGCATTCAGTTCCTGCCCTTCGACCAGATCATCTTCGCCATTGCCATCCTGTACACGGGCGGAAACATCCTGTCGGTGGTTGTGAGCGCGTTCTTCCTCCGCCGCCTGCTGGGTCATCTGGACGGTCCCCGGATCGCCAACTCCTACATCCGGATGGGTTACGCGGCGCTCGGTTCCGCTGTGGCTGGTGCCGGTGCGCTTTGGCTCATGGGTAGCTACAGTGCCGATGGGTTTGCCTGGAGCGGCAGGATCGAGGCCTTGGTGACAATTGTCGTCGTCGGGCCCGTGATGCTCGTGGCGTACCTGTTGCTGCTCAAACTTTTCCGCGTCACCGAACTTCGCGACCTGCTGCAGCCCCTGCTCGGCCGCCTGGGCCGGCGCTCAGCCCCCGCCGCCGCCGGACCGGCGGAATCGTCCGCGGGGACGCCGGCGGGCACCCCTGCGGCACGGGGACGGACGACGGCGGAGCGCGCCACGGTTTCGGTCGACACCGGCCTGATTCCCAGGATTTCCGGAGAGTTCGACGCCGCGTCGTTCCGTGCGGGACCCCAGGTTGAAGAACCGGTACAGCACCACGACGGGCAGGGTCCGGCGTCCGCGGACGAATACCTCCCGGCAGAGGAAGTGCCCAACACCGCCCGCGGAAGCATCATGCGTGAGGAGATCCCGTTGCCTGGCCGCAGGACGTTCCAGGGAACGGCTGGCCGCAACCCGCACTTCAGCAGGCACCGGAGGAAGAAAAGGTGACAATGCGGCGGTTTCACAGCGCCTGTCTCACACGGCCGTTATGCTCCATCGGCTAGGATCAGAAGCTAACTAGGGTAATTACAGACCAGAAATTAACCGGCTAACCGGTGGATACGCTTTGGCATGACCGAGGCGGCGATTCGCCGGACAGTCTAGGAGGAACCCGTGTCCCACCCGATCGATGTTGGATCAGTGCTCGGCGGCCGCTACAAGGTCACCGCCACCGTATTGACCTCACACGACCATGATCTGGTGCTGGATGGTGTTGACCAAGTCCTCAACCGGCCGGTGAGCATCCTGGTTGCGGGTCCGGACAATGCGGAGCAGGTGGCCCAAAGCGCCCGCGAGGTTGCCACCGGAGAACGTCCGGGAAATGTCCAGATCCTGGACCTTGGCGTCAGCGATTCCACAACCTACCTGATCACCAACCACACATCGGCTGCCGACCTCCTGGACCTTGTGGTTGCGGCTCACCCGCCCTACGTCGAGCCGTTCTTTACCGACACCCTCGGAAGTGAGATTTTCGGCCAGGCGCGGTCCCACGAGCCCGAGACCTATGACGGCCTCTACGACGAAGAAGAGGTCGACGCCGGCTACATCAATTACGGCAACAACAAGCCCGCAAGCCAGGACGGCAAACAGTCGACGCCCCCGGTGGTGCCGCCTCGCGCTGCACCGGCGCGCCCGTCGTCGGCGCCCTCCCTTGGCTCCTCCGGCGCCGGTGCTGCCAATGGACGCGGACCCGGGGCCGGGGCTGCAGCCGCCGGTGCAGCCGGGGCCGCCGGGCTTGCTGCCGGAGCGGCAGCAGCGGGCAAATCGTCCAGGGATCCTTCCACTGCGCCCCAGGCGACCACCCCGCACCAGGCCGTTTCCCCGCAGGCCAGTACACCGGCATCAGCGCCCAGCGAACCGCGGAACACCGAAGCGCTAAAGGCCCAGGCTCCGGCTGCGGAATCTCCAAAGGTGTCCCTGTGGGCCGACGATGACTATGACTACGGGGATGAAGCGGAAGCGGCCCCCGCCACCGGACCCGCCAAGACGGCGCGGGAGCGCATGGCCGGCACTTTCCCGGCTTTTGCCCGAAACAGTCGGGACGACGAGACAGACGAATACTACGACGACGACGAGCCTGTGGAGCGCGAGCCCCGGTCAATGCGATGGCTCGTGGGCGGGCTGCTGGCCGCCGTACTGGTAGTGGGCCTCATCTTTGCCGTATCCAACCTGGGAAGCCTGTTCAAGAGCGAGCCCCAGGGCAATCCTGCCCCGGGAACCTCCGGTGCGTCCCAGCCGCAGACGTCAGGGGAGGCCACCCCGAGCCAGTCCTCCTCACCGGTGGTAGGCCCGCCGGCGGTCGACGGAGTATCCCGCCTGGGCGACTTTGACTTTGCCGCCACCTATGACGGCGACCTGTCAAAGACCTTTGACGGCAACGGTGCAAGCTACTGGTCGGATATGGAGTTCGCCACGGACAACTGGGGCGGCCTGGCTCCTGATGTGTCCCTCGTCGTCAAACTGAAGAGTCCATCGAAAGTCTCTTCCATCACCCTTAGCCAGCTGGGCGGTTCCGGCGGCAGCATCAGTGTGCTGACGAATGACCGCCCGTCCATGGAGGGCGCCAAACAGGTTGGAAGCAACAGCTTCACCTCGCCGGACCTGACCATGCCGCTGTCTGAGCCTGTGACGGCGCAGTATGTGATTGTGACCATCAAGAACCTCCCCAAGCTGGCGGCGCCCAAGACACGCTTCGGCTACGGACTCCGTCTCGCCGAGATCAAGGTCCAGTAGGCAGCCCCACGCACCCGGCAGCAACGGGTTCATGAACGCGCTCGAGGCCCGGTAACACGCCGACTCCCGGCCCGACGAGACGGTACCCTGAGTTGTGGCGTCTTGTTGGGCTACCGCCTTCCCCGGAATATTCAGCACCAACAATGGGTTGTGCCATGTGGCCGGCCAGCAAAAGCAGGCGCATCGACTAAGGAAGAGGTTCACCGTTCAGTGAGCAACGCAGAAAACACCGCGTCCCAGGTACGTGATGTCATCATCGTCGGCTCCGGCCCTGCAGGCTACACGGCTGCAGTCTATACGGCACGAGCCAACCTGAAGCCGCTGCTCCTTGCCGGTTCCGTCACCGCCGGTGGGGAACTGATGAACACCACCGACGTGGAGAACTACCCCGGGTTCCCTGAGGGCATCATGGGCCCGGACCTGATGGAGAACTTCGAAAAGCAGGCCGCCCGTTTCGGCACGGAGATCCAGTTCGAGGACGTCACCGCACTGGACCTCGACGGCGACGTCAAGACCGTCACCATCGCCACGGGGGAGACCTTCCAGGCCCGCGCCATCATCCTCTCCACCGGATCGGCTTACCGCGAGCTCGGCCTTCCGAACGAGAAGCGACTGTCAGGCCACGGCGTTAGCTGGTGTGCAACCTGCGACGGTTTCTTCTTCAAGGATCAGGATATCGCCGTTATCGGCGGCGGAGACTCCGCCATGGAGGAAGCACTGTTCCTCACCAAGTTCGCCAAGTCAGTCACCGTCGTTCACCGCCGGGACACGCTGAGGGCCTCCAAGATCATGGCGGACCGCGCACAGGCCCACGAGAAGATTGATTTCGTGTGGAACACCGCCGTTGAGGACGTCCTCGGTGGAGACAAGGTCACCGGCCTGAAGCTGAAGAACCTTGTGGACGGCACCGAGTCGGAGCTGGCTGTGACGGGCGCCTTCGTGGCCATTGGAAACGATCCCCGCACCGACCTGATCAAGGACACGCTGGACCTCACTCCGGAGGGGACCATCGCCGTCGAGGGCCGCAGTTCCAAGACGAGCGTCAAGGGCGTATTCGCAGCCGGCGACGTTGTGGACCCCACGTACCGCCAGGCAATCACTGCGTCCGGCTCGGGCTGCGTTGCAGCCATCGATGTCGAGCACTACCTCGCAGACTTCCACGCCTAAACAGCGCACTATTGATCCGAAGGGAAACAACAAGCTAATGAGCAACGCAAAAGACGTAACGGACGCAAGTTTCAGCACGGATGTACTGTCGGCCGACAAGCCGGTCATCGTGGACTTCTGGGCCGAATGGTGCGGTCCCTGCCGCAAGCTGGGCCCGATCCTGGACGAGATCTCCGTTGAGTACAGCGAGAAGGTCAATGTCGTCAAGGTAAACGTTGACGACAACCCGGCTATCGCAGCCGAGTACGGCATCACCTCAATTCC
This sequence comes from Arthrobacter sp. ISL-69, assembly GCF_018613775.1. NCBI lineage: Bacteria > Bacillati > Actinomycetota > Actinomycetes > Micrococcales > Micrococcaceae > Arthrobacter > Arthrobacter sp. ISL-69. The sequence goes on along the minus strand of NZ_JAGGPO010000027.1, from coordinate 131 downwards.
GGCCGTCTACCTGTTCCAGGATGGCGAGGTGAAGAACACCGTCATCGGCGCCAAGCCGAAGCAGTTCTTCGAGAAGGAATTCGCCGACGTCCTGTCGTAGCTCGTTGACCGCCTAGGTTGTGTCTGTTAAT
>NZ_JAGGPO010000026.1:0-110130 GCF_018613775.1 Arthrobacter sp. ISL-69 | reverse complement strand
AGGTCCGCAGTGCCTCAAGGTCCTTCAGTTCCAGGCCGTAGCCGGAGAGGAACAGCTGGATGTACAGCGTCAGGGACGTGTGGCCGGGGGAGAGGACGAACCGGTCACGGCCGATCCAGTCCGGGTTCCGCGGGTCATGGCGCATCAGCTTCTGGAAGAGAAGGTACGCAGCCGGGGCGAGGCTCATCGCGGTGCCCGGGTGGCCGTTCCCAACTTTTTCGACCGAATCCGCGGCCAAAATACGGACCGTGTCAACGGCGCGCTGGTCCAAACTGGTCCATGACAGTTCTTGCTCTTCCAAATGTGGCACGAAAACCGGGCCCCTCTCTGTGCTGACGGCAGGTGGTACGGACAGGCCGCAGCGGAGGCGCGCTTAATGGCGCCGCTGCGGTGTGTACCAGCCGTTCACCATTGAAACGTTGATCTATCATTCAGTCGCGTTTGAGAATCCGGGAATGCGCATTCCATGGGCATTCCTTGCGTGCTGATCTGCAGATAGCTTAGCCCTATTCCAAGGGCTGGTCAGCGTGTATCTCACTAAGTGGACTGAATTTTCTTATATGAATCACCGAGTCGTGCGGCTCCTGTGAGGATCGGTTAACCTGCCGGAATTGTGGAGGCTTTGGCGGCCGGAGAGCCACGGTATGATATTCGGAGGCCACCGCCGGAGGGAGCGGGCCCGCTTTGGGCCCCCGCCGCTGCGAGAACCAGCCGGACTGAACAGCCAGACAGAACAGAGTGACTGCCACCGTGAGCACAACAGATACGCCGCTGAACGCCTCCCGGCTCCCCGGAAAGATTGGGATAGCCCGCAAAGCCAAGGCGTACCTTGCTCTCACGAAACCGCGGGTCATTGAGCTGCTCCTCGTGAGCACGCTGCCCACCATGATCTACGCCGAACGCGGATTCCCCTCTATCGGGCTGATCCTGGCAACACTCGTCGGCGGAGCCTTCGCCGCGGGCAGTGCCGGCGCGTTCAACTGCTACATCGACCGTGACATCGACAAACTGATGCACCGCACGGAAAAACGCCCGCTCGTCACCGGCGAGGTCACCCCGCGCGAAGCGCTCGTGTTCTCCTGGCTGCTGGGCGCCGCCGCCATCGCCATCCTCTGGTTCGGCGCGAACCCGCTGTCGGCGTGGCTTGGCCTCGGCGCCATCCTTTTCTACGTCGTCATCTACACCATGATCCTGAAGCGCCGCACGGCGCAGAACATCGTCTGGGGCGGAGCGGCAGGATGCTTCCCCGTACTGATCGCCTGGGCCGCCGTCACCGACACTGTGGAATGGCCGGCCATCGTGCTGTTCATGGTGATCTTTCTGTGGACCCCGCCGCACTACTGGCCGCTGTCCATGCGCTACGGCGAAGACTACCGGAATGCCAACGTGCCGATGCTGGGCGCGATCGCCGGCGCGAAGGTTGTTTCCGTTCAGGTTGTTCTCTACGCCTGGGCCATGGTGGCGTGCTCGCTGCTGTTGGTTCCCGCCGGCGGAGCGGGCTGGGTCTATACCGCCACCGCCGTCCTGGCCGGCGCCTGGTTCCTGTACGAATCGCATGCCCTCTACAACCGGGCCCAGGGTGGCGACGTCTCCAACAAGGGCGCCATGAAGGTCTTCCACGGCTCCATCAGCTACCTGACCCTGCTCTTCATCGCGCTGGCGGTCGATCCCTTTGTGGGCTCGGCCATCATGGGCTAACCCAACCGCCCCGCGTCCCGCCCCTCCGGACGCTCTCTCACTTCTTGCGGCAAAACCGGCAACGCTCTCTCAGCTTTCGCAGCCTTTCCTGAAACGCTCCTTCACACCGTGAAGGAGCGTTTCCTTTTGGGCCGCAGGATCTGAGAGAGCGTCGGTGGAAAGCCCGCAGGATCTGAGAGAGCGTTGGCCGTGCAAAGAGAAGCACCCCGGTCCCTGCGGGCCGGGGTGCTTGTCTCGGGGCTGTATTGCTTGGCGGAACCCGTCGTGCTTAGCGGCTAACTCCTACTTCACGGCCTCGTCCTACTTGACGGGGCTGAACCGTGCGACGTCGGCGGCGTTCGTGGCTGCGCTCATGAGCAGCGCGGCGCCCAGCATGTGGGCACCCACCAGGAGTGCGGGAATGCCGTTGTAGTACTGCGTGAAGCCAATGGCGGCCTGGAACAGCGTGACCCCCAGCAGCAATAGGACGGCGGTACGGAACGGGCCTCTGATCCGGTCCCGGAAAATGAGGAACACGCCGAAGAGGGCGCCCGCTGTTACTAGGTAGGCGGGCACGGCGTGGATGTGGGAGAAGAGGTCCCAGTCCAGTCCGTTCCTGGGGGCGTCGGCGTCGCCCGCGTGCGGGCCGGCCCCGGTAACCACGACGCCGAGTGTCACGGCCAGGGCGGAAAAGAGTGCGACGGCGGCCATCACCGGCCGTGCGGCGCCCGGCAGGGCAGGAAGAACGGCGGCGGGGAACCTGCCAGTTCGGCCGTAAGCGCGGTTCACCAGCAGGGTCGCAAACACGACGAGGGCCATCGATACCAGGAAATGGAGTCCCACGACCCAGGGATTGAGCTGGGTGAGTACCGTAATACCGCCGATGACGGCCTGCGCCGGGATGCTCGCCAGCAGGCCCAGCGCCAGGAGGAAGAGGTCCCTGCGCTCTTTGCGGAGGTTCCACAAGTAGACCAGCATGAGGGCCGCAATGGCCGCCAAAGCAAACGTCAGGAGCCGGTTTCCGAACTCGATGAAGCCGTGGATGCCCATTTCGGGAGTATTGACCAGGGACACGTCCGTGCAGCGGGGCCAGGTGGGGCACCCGAGTCCGGACGCGGTGAGGCGGACGGCCCCGCCGGTCACAACGAGCACCGTCTGCCCGATGAGCGACAGGACGGCCAGCCGGCGAACGGTCCCATCAACCGTTACGGGCAGCTTGGACGTCATCCGTCCGAGAATCTGGGGGAGGCGCGATGCCGTACTCACGGTTTTCTCAATTCCACTTGAACCAACGGATGGCTGCTGCGCCGGCGAGTGCCGTCCAGAGCAGCAGGATAAGGGTGGCGCCCCCATTGAAGGTGCCTGTGAGGAAGGCATCCCGGAGGGCCTCGCCCAGCGCCCCGGAGGGCAGGAAGTGGACCAGTTCCCGGGCCGGCCCGGGGAGCCGTTCTGCAGGGATCACGATGCCGCCAAGGGCCCCGAGCAGGATCCAGAGCAGGTTGGTGATGGCCAGGGTCGCTTCCGGACGGACCGTTCCCGCGACCAGGAGTCCCAGTGCAGTAAAGGCTGCCGCCCCCAAGACCAGGAGCACCAGCGCCGGAGCCCAGCCCGCCGTCGTCGGATGCCAGCCGAGAACGAAAGCCACCGCGCCGACCACCAGGACCTGAAGGAGCAGAACGGCAAGAACGGCCAGGATCTTGCCTGCGATCAGTCCGGTCCGGCCCAGGGGAGTGGTGGACAGGAAGCGCAGCACTCCGTAGCGGCGGTCGAAACCGGTGGAGATGCCCTGGCCGGTGAAGGCGGTGGACATGGCGCACAGGGCGAGGATGCCGGGCACAGCAACATCAACCCGGTTGCCACCGAGGCCGTCAAGCAGCGGCGTGACGGTCAGGCCGACCAAGGCCATCAGGGGCAGGACGATGGCGAGGATGAGCTGTTCACCGTTCCGCAGCATCGTCAGCGCTTCGTATTTGCCCTGGAGCAGAATGCGGCGGAGCAGCGGGGCGGGGGCGCTGCCGAGGACCCGGCTCATCGGATCTCCCTTCCCGAAATATCCAAAAATACGTCTTCCAGGCTCCGGGCCTCCAGGCTCATCGAGCCGGGCATAATGCCGTGCGCGGCCCACCAGGCTGTCAGTGCAGCCAGGTCTTCCGGCGTGAGCGCCCCGGTAACGGCGTAGCTCCCGGCACGAGCCTCCCGGACGTCGACGGTGGCGGGCAGGACGCCCGTAAAGTCAAGGCCCGGCCGCGACTCGAAGAGCAGCGTCCGGACATGTTCCTGGCCGGAGTCCGCGCTGATGTTCCGCTGCAGCAGTTGCGCCACCGTGCCTTCGGCGACGTTCCTGCCGGCGTCGATGATGTAGACATAGTCAGCCAGCCGCTGGGCGTCGTCCATCAGGTGCGTTGTCAGGACGATTCCCATGCCGGCGTCCCGCAGTTCGGAAATCAGCTGGAAAACCAGCTGCCGCGACTGCGGGTCCAGGCCAGCGCTGGGTTCGTCAAGGAACAGGACTTCGGGGTTCCCCGCCAGTGCCGCTGCAAGGGCCAGTCGCTGCCGCTGGCCGCCCGAGAGCCGCCGGACTGTGGTCCGGCTAAAGGTGTCAATGCCGAGGCGCTCGATCAGTTCATCGACGGGCCACGGATCCCGGTACATTCCGGCGATATGTTTCAGCAGCGGAATGGGACGGGCCGACGGTGGCAGCCCGCCGTCCTGGAGCATGACGCCGACGCGGGAACGGAGCTCGGCGCCTGCGGTGTCGGGGTCCTGGCCCAGCAAAGCGACCGAACCTCCGGACCGTCGCTGGAGCCCCTGCGCGCATTCGATGGTGGTAGTCTTGCCGGCGCCGTTGGCTCCCAGCAGGGCGGTGACCTGTCCGCGTTCGGCGGCGAGGGAGACTCCGCTGACCACCCGGAGCATCTTGCCGTCAAGGGAGGCCAGCGGGCCAACGTCCTTAATGAGTCCGGTGATGGACAGGACGGGGGAATCGGGAGATCGCACCAAAGCATTCTACGCGATGTAGTACGCGCGGGCCCCGCCCCGGATGTGACCGTAGGTCAGCCTCGCCTTACTGGTACGAAGGAGTAAATTACGACATGATTGTGTTGTGTATTCCATGAGCACTCGACTTTCTGCGCCCCGAACCGGGTCCGACGCGCCCGCTGGCGCCGCCGGTTCGGTCCGGCCGTCGACGTCGGCGCCGCACGTGGCCGCTGTTGACTCGGACGAGCGCACGCGGGACCGTGTCCTGAGCGCCGTGCTGGAGCACGGGCCGGTCAGCGCCGCCGAGCTCGGTGACCTGCTGGGCTTCACCCCCGCAGCCGTCCGCCGCCACCTGGACCACTTGTCGCGCACCGGCGTGATCGAAGTCAAGCGTGTGGCGAGGGCAGGTGCCGGCGCCGGACGCCCGGCTCGGCGCTACGTCCTCAGCTCCCAAGGCCAGTCATCGCTTGGCGATGACTACCTTGATATTGCCGGCTTGGCCCTGCAGCGCCTTGGCGAGATCGCCGGACCCGACGCGGTCCGGGAGTTCGCGGTCGAGCGCTTCGCCGAGATGGAACGCCGCTATGCGCCGGAGATCGACGCCGCCGGACCGGATATAACCGCACGGGCGCAGGCACTGTCCGCAGCGTTGAGCCGTGACGGGTTCGTGGCCTCCGCAGCCTCCATTGAAGCCAAAGCGCCGCTCCCGGCAGCGCTCTCCAGCGTCCAGCTGTGCCAGGGGCACTGCCCCATCCAGCAGCTGGCCACCAAGTTCCCCGTGTTCTGCGACGTCGAAACCGAGCTGTTCTCACGGCTCGTCGGCGTTGACGTGCGCAGGCTGTCCACGCTGGCACGCGGCGGTCACGTCTGCACCACCCACATTCCTACAGGCCGTCCGGCCGCCAAGGGGCCCGACGGTCCCGGACACACCACGGACAGCCTGGGCGAAGTATCCAACCATCTGCAAGAAAGGCCGTGATGACGGACCAACTATCAGAGAACAAGGTTGCTGAAACTACTGTGATTTCGGAGATTCTGGAGAAGAATCCCGAGCTTCACGGTATTGGCACCTATGAATACGGCTGGGCCGACAAGAACGATGTCGGCGCCAACGCACGTCGTGGCATCAACGACGAAGTCGTCCGGGACATTTCGGCCAAGAAGAACGAGCCGGAATGGATGCTCGACCTTCGCCTCAAGGGCCTTAAGTACTTCGACCGTAAGCCCATGCCCACCTGGGGTGCAGACCTCTCCGGCATCGACTTCGACAACATCAAGTACTTCGTGCGTTCCACTGAGAAGCAGGCCGCTACCTGGGAAGACCTCCCCGAGGACATCCGGAACACGTACGAGAAGCTGGGCATCCCGGAAGCCGAGCGCAGCCGCCTGGTCTCCGGCGTCGCCGCGCAGTACGAGTCCGAGGTTGTCTACCACCAGATCCGCGAGGACCTGGAACAACAGGGCGTCATCTTCCTGGACACGGACACCGCGCTGCGGGAACACCCGGAGATCTTCCAGGAGTACTTCGGCACCATCATCCCGGTGGGCGACAACAAGTTCGCTTCGCTGAACACGGCCGTCTGGTCCGGCGGTTCCTTCGTGTACGTTCCCAAGGGCGTCCACGTGGATATTCCGCTGCAGGCCTACTTCCGCATTAACACGGAAAACATGGGCCAGTTCGAGCGCACGCTGATCATCGCCGACGAGGACTCCTACGTCCACTACATCGAAGGCTGCACGGCACCGATCTACACCTCGGACTCGCTGCACTCCGCCGTTGTGGAGATCATCGTGAAGAAGGGCGCCCGCGTCCGCTACACGACCATCCAGAACTGGTCCACCAACGTGTACAACCTGGTCACCAAGCGCGCCATCTGCGAAGAGGGCGCCACCATGGAATGGATCGATGGCAACATCGGCTCCAAGGTCACCATGAAGTACCCGGCCGTCTACCTCGTGGGCGAGCACGCCAAGGGTGAAACCCTGTCCATCGCGTTCGCCGGCGAAGGCCAGCACCAGGACACGGGCTCCAAGATGGTGCACATCGCACCGAACACGAAGAGCTCCATCATTTCCAAGTCGGTTGCCCGCGGCGGCGGCCGTGCCGCCTACCGCGGCCTGGTACAGGTCCGCGAAGGCGCCAAGCACTCGGCCAACACGGTCCGCTGTGACGCGCTGCTGGTGGATACCATCAGCCGTTCGGACACCTACCCGTACATCGACATCCGCGAGGATGACGTGGTCATGGGACACGAGGCGACTGTTTCGCGCGTCAGCGAAGAGCAGCTGTTCTACCTGATGTCCCGCGGCATGCGCGAAGACGAGGCCATGGCGATGATCGTCCGCGGCTTCATCGAGCCGATTGCGCGTGAACTGCCGATGGAATACGCCCTCGAGCTGAACCGACTGATTGAACTGCAGATGGAAGGATCGGTCGGTTAATGACTGACATCACTACTGAAAAGGCCCGCATCGGCGCGCCCTCAGCCCAGCCGTTCATCAACGGCTTCACCGAGGAAGGCGAAAGCCTTTCGCCCATAAACTCCGCCGAGTCCAAGTCTCCGCTCGCGGGAGAGGCCGTCAAGAGCCACTCCCACGGCGGCGGCGTCGGCATTCCGGACAGCTCACGCGCCGGCCGCCTCACCTCCTACAAGCTGGCGGACTTCAAGCCGCTGACCGGCATGGAGGAAGACTGGCGGTTCACCCCGCTTAAGCGCCTGCGCGGACTCCACTCGGCTGTCCTCAACGGCACGGCTCCTTCGGTCAGCGTTACCGCACCGGACGCCGTCACTGTTGAGACTGTTGGCCGCGATGACAAGCGCATCGGCACCGCAGCCATCCCCGAGGACCGCGTGTCCGCCAACGCCTGGGAAAACTTCAGCGAGGCGACGGTCATCACCGTTCCGGCGGAGTTCGAGGCTGACGGTGAAATCAACGTTGTCCTGACCGGTCAGGGAACGGACGCGTCCGCGCAGCACCTCGTGATCGTTGCCCAGAAGTTCTCCAAGTCCGTAGTGGTCCTGGACCACCACGGCAGCGCCGTTGTTTCCGAGAACGTGGAAATCGTGGTTGAGGACGGCGCGGAACTGTCCGTCATCTCGCTCCAGGAATGGGACGACGACGCCGTGCACGCCTCGTCACAGCAGGCCAAAATCGGCCGCGACGCCAAGTTCAAGCACATCGTGGTCAGCCTCGGCGGCGACTTGGTCCGCGTCACCCCGTCGGCACGGTTCACCGCCCCCGGCGGCGAAGTTGAAATGCTCGGCCTGTACTTCGCCGACGCCGGCCAGCACCTTGAGCAGCGTCTGTTCGTTGACCACGCAGTGGCCAACTGCAAGTCGAACGTCCTCTACAAGGGCGCACTCCAGGGCCGCAACGCCCACGCCGTCTGGGTTGGTGACGTCCTGATCCGCAAGGAGGCAGAGGGCACCGACAGCTACGAGGCGAACCGCAACCTGCTGCTCACCGACGGCGCACGGGCGGACTCCGTTCCGAACCTCGAAATCGAGACCGGCCTGATCAAGGGTGCCGGCCACGCCAGCGCCACCGGCCGCCTGGACGACGAGCACCTGTTCTACCTGATGGCGCGCGGTATTCCGGAAGACGTGGCACGCCGCCTCGTGGTCCGTGGATTCCTGCACGAAATCATCCAGCACATCAAGGTGCCGGCCATCGAAGAGCGCCTCATCGCATCCGTTGAGCGCGAACTCGCGGCAACGAACAACTAGTGCGCAGCACCAGAGAACACAGGACCACACCAGATGACTGACCAGCCAAAAGGCGAGCTTGTCTGCAACGCCAGCGAGATACAGCTCAAGCAGGCGCTGCGGATCCTGATCGATGACTACCCCGTAGCCATCGTGAAGGACTCCATGGGCGAAATCCACGCCATCGGTGACACGTGCTCGCACGCGGACATCTCACTCTCCGAAGGGGAGATCGAAGGCTGCAAGATCGAATGCTGGGGCCACGGCTCCCAGTTCGACCTCCGCAGCGGCCAGCCGCTCCAGCTGCCGGCCTATGACCCCGTTCCTGTTTTTGCCGTGGCCGTTCACGGCGACGACGTCTACGTGGACGTCACCAACGTTGTGAACGGTGCCGAAGTCCCGAACTTCAGCTGACAGCGCTCAACGCCGTCCGCACCCTGCTTTAGAAAACTTTTCAGCCGAGAAACCGCACCGCCGCCGGAGGGCACGGTGCAGAGGAGAACAAGACACATGTCTACTCTTGAGATCAAGGACCTGCACGTCAGCATTGAGACGGAGCAGGGCACCAAGGAGATCCTTAAGGGCGTCAGCCTGACCATTAAGACCGGCCAGACCCACGCCATCATGGGCCCGAACGGTTCAGGCAAGTCCACCCTGGCGTCCACCATCGCCGGCCACCCGCGTTACAACGTCACCAGCGGTTCCATCACGCTGGACGGCGAAGATGTCCTGGCCATGAGCGTGGACGAGCGCGCCCGCGCCGGTGTGTTCCTGGCCATGCAGTACCCCGTTGAGGTTCCGGGCGTCTCCATGACCAACTTCCTGCGGACCGCCAAGACGGCCATCGATGGCGAAGCACCCAAGCTGCGCACCTGGACCAAGGACGTCAAGGCCGCCATGCAGCAGCTGCGCATCGACGCCGACTTCGCCCAGCGCAACGTCAACGAAGGCTTCTCCGGTGGCGAGAAGAAGCGCGTGGAGATCCTCCAGCTCGAGCTCTTCAAGCCGAAGTTCGCCATCCTGGACGAGACTGACTCCGGCCTCGACGTGGACGCACTCAAGGTTGTTTCCGAGGGAGTCAACCGCGCGCACGCCGAGGGCAAGATGGGCACGCTGCTCATCACGCACTACACCCGCATCCTGCGCTACATCAAGCCGGACTTCGTGCACGTGTTCGTTGACGGACAGGTTGTCGAAGAGGGCGGCCCGGAACTGGCCGACCGACTCGAAGAAGAAGGCTACGACCGTTACGCCACGGGTGCAGGTGCAGCCACCATCGCTGCGGCCAGCGCTGTGGCACAGGCCTAGTTAGGACACCGCCATGACCGAAATCAAAGCGGCCCGTACGGGCCTCGAAGATGTCGAAGAGGCACTCAAGGACGTCATTGACCCCGAGCTCGGAGTCAACATCGTTGACCTGGGCCTGCTCTACGGCCTGAAGTACTCGGACGACGACGGCGCCCTGCTGATCGACATGACGCTCACCACGGCGGCCTGCCCGCTCACGGATGTCATCGAGGAGCAGGTGGGCAAGGCCCTCGACGGCGTCGTGGACGACTGGCGGCTGAACTGGGTCTGGATGCCGCCATGGGGTCCCGAGCGGATCACCGAAGACGGACGCGACCAGATGCGGGCACTCGGCTTCAACATCTGAGCCCTGCCCGCCCGGTAGACATACCTGGTTGATATACGACGGCGCTGGGTCACCTTCCCAAGGAAGGCGGCCCAGCGCCGTCGTTTTTTAAGCGTTTACGAGCAGCCGACACAGCTACAGCGTGGAGGCGCTGAACGTGTCGCACTGGTTGATGTCGCCGGTCTGGTAGCCCTGGTAGAACCATTTCTGCCGCTGGGCGCTGGAGCCGTGGGTCCACGCCTCCGGTGAGACCCGGCCGGTGGCTGCTTCCTGGATGCGGTCGTCACCGACAGCCGATGCCGCGGACAGCGCATCGTTCAGGTCCTGCTGGGTGAGCGGTTCGAGATAGGGCTGACCGGTCTTGGGATCCTGCTGCGTTGTGGCGTACCGTACCCAGAGCCCGGCATAGCAGTCGGCCTGCAGCTCCACCCGGACGGCACCCGATTCGGGGCCCTGCGGATCCTGCTGGGCCCGGTCGAGGTTGCCCAGGACGTTCTGGACGTGGTGGCCGAATTCATGCGCCACCACATATTCCTGGGCCAGCGGACCGCCGGAAGAGCCGAAGCGGTCCACCAGGTCCTGGAAGAAGCCGGGGTCGAAGTAGGCGGTGGTGTCGGCAGGGCAGTAGAACGGACCAACGTCGGAGGTTGCCCCGCCGCAGCCGGTATTGGTGGCCCGGCTGAAGATGACCGTCGTGGGGCGCGGATACTCCGTGTTGTACTGCGCCAGGTAGGCCGGCCAGAATGCATTGAGGCTGTTGACGGTTCCGGTGATGCGGCAGTCGAGGCGGGCGTCGGCGTCGGCACCGCTCTCGCAGGCCGGTGCACTTCCCTGGCTCTGCGGGTCCGGCGCCGTCCCCGTCAGGCCTTCCAGCAATTGCGGGTTGACGCCAAACAGGGCGGCCAACAGGAGGATGATTCCACCTCCGATTCCGCCGCCGATCTTCGTCCCACGACCCATGCCGCGCCGGTCCTGGACCTGGGACGGATCCAGCTGGACGTTGTCATTGAAACTCATATTGTCACAATAGCCTTCGCGGACAGGCCGGGACCCGTGCCCGGCCGGTAAAGTTGATCCGATGCCTTTCCTCAACAGACTTCAACGCTGGGCCGATGACCGCCCCGACGACACCGCCGTCGTCGTGGCCGGCCGGCACCTCAGCTGGGCCGCCCTTCGGGACGCCGCCGAGGCGCGGATTCCGGAGGCCGGAGCGGTGAGCATGCTCGCCGAGGCCAACTCCGTGGACTTCGCTGTGTCCTTCGCCGCTGCCGTGGCAGGGGACCGGCAATGCGCCGTCCTCGATCCCACCTGGCCAGGGCAGCTCAAGGGTGACATTGCGGCCCGGCTGGACGCCACCGTCGGCACTCCGAGGCCTGTGCCGCCGGAAGTTGCACCGGACCAAGCCCGCGCGGCCCTGCGCACGGAACTCCATGACGGGCCACCGGAATCTCCCTTCCTGATCGGCCTGACGTCCGGCACCACCTCCGTGCCCAAGGCGTTCACGAGGTCGAGGCGGTCGTGGCAGCTTTCCTTCGAAGCGTCCATCGAGTTCTTCGGACTCACGCAGCAGGACAAGACGCTCGCCCCCGGCCCGCTGGCAGCCAGCCTCAACCTGTACGCCCTCTCCGAGTGCCTGTACGCCGGCTCCGAGTTCCACACCCTGGAGTCGTTCGACGTCGGTGACGTGCACGCCGCGATCACGCATGACGGCATCACCCGGCTGGTCCTGGTCCCCACCATGCTCCGGCTGCTCAGTGAGCGGGGACTGGCCGGCGGCGTGGACGCGTCAGGCGTTACCTCCATCATTTGCGCCGGGTCCAAGCTGGATGCCCGCACCCTCGAGGCCGCCCGCCGCTGGGCGCCAAAGGCCACCATCTTCGAGTACTACGGTGCGTCCGAACTGAGCTTCGTTTCCGGTGCGGGCCTGCGAGCCGGCAAGCCGCTGGATGCCGGCGGAACCGGCATCGGGAAACCCTTCCCCGGCGTGGACGTCCGGATCCTGGGCGACGACGGCGAACGGCTTCCCGACGGCACGGACGGCAACATCTGCGTCCGCAGCGGCATGGTCAGCAACGGCTACCTGTGGGGTGACGACGGGCAGGCGCTTCGCTGCTTCGACGGCTGGTACACGGTGGGGGACCAGGGGTACCTGCAGGACGGCGAGCTTCACATCCTCGGCCGCCGCTCCGACATGATCATCACAGCCGGCAAGAACGTCTATCCGCATGAGGTGGAACTGGCCCTGGCCTCCGTCCCCGGTGTCGCAGCTGCTGTCGCGGCGGGCATGGCCGATGAGGTCCGCGGCCAGCGGGTGGTGGCCGGCGTCGTCCCCTCCCATGGCGGCATCACGGCCACGCAGCTCAAGGCGGGGCTGGACGGGGTCCTGCCCCGGGACAAGCGGCCACTGCAGTATTTTGCCCTGGCGGAGTTGCCAGTGACCGACCGCGGGAAAGTCAGCCGGCAGCTGCTGCTGGACTGGGTTGAGGCCGGCGACACCAGGATCCGCCGCCTTGCCTGAGCCGCTGCCGGAGACGGTTCCTGGACCGGCCGGCGCCCGCGCCGGTCATACGGCGCTGCCGCCTGACCGCCAGCCGGTGGTCATCGCGGCCCTGCGCACGCCTATCCGACGGGTCAACGGGGCGTTCAAGGAACTCCGCGCGCACGAGCTCCTGGCCCCCGTCCTTCGCGGCCTCCTGGAAGGCACCGGCCTGCCGGCGGCGGCCGTTACGGACGTGGTGATCGGCAATGCCGTGGGAGGCGGCGGCAATGTTGCCCGCCTGGCCGCCCTGGAGGCCGGACTGCCGGTCAGCGTTCCCGGGGTCACTGTGGACAGGCAGTGCGGCTCCGGCCTCGACGCCATTGTGCTCGCCGCTCGGCTGGTGGCAGCCGGGGGAAACGGGGCGTACCTGGCCGGCGGGGTTGAAAGCATCAGCACGGCCCCCCTCCGCGCCAACAGGGCAGCTGACGGCAGCCCCGAATTCTTCCGCCGGGCGCAGTTCGTGCCGCTCAGCTACGGCGATCCGGACATGGGAACCGCGGCGGACAACGTTGCCGAGGCTTTCGGGATCAGCCGCGAGCGGCAGGACCGGTTCGCGTTGCAGAGCCACCAGCGTGCCCTGGCGGCAGCAGCATCCGGAACGTACACCGGCGAAATGATCCCGCTGCCGGCGGCGTCCGGGAACGTGGAGTCCGACGACGGTCCGCGGGCCAGCCTGACGGCCGCCCTCATGTCGCGGTTCCCGCCGGCGTTCACGGAGGGCGGTACTGTCACCGCCGGGAATTCCTGTTTCGATGCCGACGGCGCGTCCGCCGTCGTGATCACTTCGCTGCAGCGGGCGAGGGAAGTGGGGGCCGCCGACGGCTTCCTGGTGCTCGGCACCGACACGGCAGGTGTGGACCCGCGGGTTCTGGGCATGGGTGCCGCCGCTGCGGCGGAGCGGCTCCTGGCCGGGCACGGTGTTCGGGCCGCGGACATTGACCTGGTGGAATTCAACGAGGCCTTCGCCTCACAGACCCTCGCCTGCCTGGACGCCCTCGGCATTGACCCCGAGCGGGCAAACCTCGACGGCGGGGCGCTGGCCCTGGGCCATGCGTACGGCGCGTCCGGTGCTGTCCTGGTGACGAGGCTCCTCGCCCAGGCGCGCAGGGACGCTGCCTTGGGACGCGGCGGCGCGGTTCATGCGGGAGGGGATGGTGCGGCCGGACAGCTGGCACTGGCCATGATCAGCATTGCCGGCGGCATGGGAACCGCGGCCCTCTTCAGGTACGAACGTCTCGACCGGATGGCCGCAACGTCTTAGCGGTCTCACGGGCGCGGGTAGTCGTCATCGTCGGGTTCTCCCAGCCCGCGGGCAGCCAGGGCATCGCCGGTCTGGCGGGCATACGCCACCGTAGTGATGAAGACCGGCAGGACCAGTGCCCTCGGGTTCCGTTCCAGGCCGCGCGCCCGTGCCGAATCCCGCACTTCCGAGTATGCCCCGGCGATGAACGGAATGCTCCGGAGCATGATTGCGATGGTCAGGGCGAAGCGCTCGGGGTCCGCGCCAAAGCGCCGGAACGGCACAGCCAGCGAGACGACGCCGTCGAGGAGCCGCTGCATCGGCGTGGTGGCGGTCAGAATAGACGCCGCAACGACGCAGACCAGGATGTTAAGGACGATCCGCGCCGCAACAGGACCTCCCAGCTGCCACCACTGGAACAGGCCGATGGCAAGCAGCACCGGAAGAATGGGTCGGACTGCCTTGTACAGGCGCACGGGGCCGGCGCCGCTGAGCAGGAACAGGGCACACATGATCCCCAGCACCGCCGCGGCGACCGCCCAGTCCACCACCAGGAACGATCCCATGCCGCAGCCCACCACCACCAGGAACTTCAGCCAGAGCGGCGCCCGGTGGACAGGTGACGTGCCGGGAACGTAGTTCACCAGCAGGAATGCCTGGCCGCTCACCTGACCTCCGGACGCCGCAGCGGCACGGTGGCGCTCACCGGAGGCAGGCCGGCAGCGGACAGCTCCCGGTAGTGCTCGACGGCGGCGGCAGCACCGCCGTCGAACACCACCTGTCCGGATTCCACCACCAGGACGCGGTCCATGTCCCGGACCAGCTCCAGGTCGTGCGTGGACATAACAATCTGCTGGCTGAGGCCCGAGATGGTCCGCCGCAACAGTTCGCGGTTGCGCAGGTCCAACAGCGTGGACGGCTCATCCAGCACCAGGACTGCAGGTTCAACGGCGAGCACGGCGGCCAGGGCCATCAGCTGCCGTTCGCCGCCCGAGAGCTCGTAAATGCTTTGGTCCGCCAGCGGCATCAGCCCGAAGCGGTTGAGGATCGCCTCGGCAGCCAACCGGCGCTCCCTTGTGTTCCGGACGGATCGCCGCAGGGACAGCTCAACATCCTCCCGTCCGGTGGGCATCACCAGCTGGGACAGGGGATCCGTGAAAACAAACCCGACCTTCCGGCGCACGGCACGCACGGACCTGACGGTATCGTCGCCGTCAACGGTCACGGTTCCGTCACTCGGTGCCACGAGACCGTTGAGGAGCCGCAGGAGCGTGGACTTCCCGGACCCGTTGGCTCCGATGACGCCGATCCGCTGTTCCGTAAGATTCAGCGAGATGCCGCGCAGGAGTGTCTTGGGCTGCGGCCTGCCGTCCACCGCCACCCGGACCGCGACTCCGTCCAGAAGGATGCTGCCCATGCTAATTGGCTGCCTGGCCCGATCCGGAGTTCCGGACGCCGGCGCGGCGGATCAGGAGATCCGGGAACGCCTTGTGCAGGGCGAGGGCGATGCTGACGGCCAGGATGTTCTTGATGATGTCGCCCGGGTAGTAGGCCAGGTCCAGGAGGAACGCCTTGGAAAGGTCCAGCTTGGCGTTAACCATCATGCCCAGCACGCCCAGGCCGTGGACCAGCACAATGCTCGTGGCCATGGCCGCAGCGAAGAGGAACAGCCCCCGGTACTTCAAGGTGCGGCGGAGCACAATGGTGGTGAGCCAGCCGACCGTCAGGGCAGCGAGCGGAAAGGCGATGATGTAGCCGGCGGAGGGGCCTGCGAGGATCCCGAGCCCGCTCCTGCCGCCGCTGAAGATCGGCAGGCCGGCCAGCCCCAGTAGGGTGTACAGGCCGACGGCGGCGAACGCCCGGCCGGGACCCAAGGCAAGACCTGTCAGCATCACGGCGAGTGTCTGCAGGGTAATGGGGACACCGAGCCCGCCCACGGGAATGGCCGCGATGAGCGCGGAGCCGGCCGCGAGGGCGGCGAAGACGGCGATGAGGCCGAGATCCGTGGCGTTCCAGCGCTTCCGGCCGGGTTTACTGCCTGACTTAACGCCCGAGGCGGTCTGGCTGGTGGCGCCACTGTCAGTCTTGGTCATGGGAGGTCCTGTCGGTTAGTGCAGATGCAAGGCAACTGGAATGGGGGCAGCCGCCCGCGTGCAGGCGCTTCCCCCTCCATTCCGACGATACGTCTCCGGCCGCGGCCATATTTTGTAGGGGATCCACTAACGGAGGGCGCCGGCTCTGGACAGGGTACCCAAAAGATGTCATCCACGGGCCCCGGTGCCGAGGTAATCCGGGGGGAGTGGTGCCGGTAGACTGGTAGAGGCCGTTCTCTCGGCCACACTGCCCCGGCCCTGCCCAGACTCCATCCGTTGTGCCGCGGCGTTCCCTGTTGTGAAAGGCCTTAGCTGCATTGATTACCGTCCAGGATCTCGAACTGCGCGCCGGCGCCCGCCTCCTTATGGACCAGGTGAGCTTCCGGATCGACAAGGGAGACAAGATCGGCCTTGTCGGCCGTAACGGTGCAGGCAAGACCACGCTTACCCGGGTCCTCGCCGGCGAAGGCCTGCCTGCCGGCGGCAAGGTGACCCGCAGTGGCGAGATCGGCTACCTTCCCCAGGACCCCCGCACACCGGACATGGAACAGCTCGCCCGCGACCGGATCCTCTCCGTCCGCGGACTGGACATCGCCGTCGGCAAGCTCCGGCTGGCCCATGAAGAGATGGCCAGCGAGGACGCCGCCGTCCAGCGCAAGGCGATGAACCGCTATGACCGGCTGGAATCCGAATTCCTGGCCGCCGGCGGCTACGCTGCCGAAGCCGAGGCCGCAGCGATCTGCTCGAACCTCGCCCTGCCGGACCGCCTGCTGAACCAGCCGCTCAAAACCCTGTCCGGTGGGCAGCGGCGCCGGGTGGAACTCGCCCGCATCCTGTACTCGGACGCCGAGACCATGCTCCTGGATGAGCCCACCAACCACCTCGACGCCGACTCCATCTCCTGGCTGCGTGAGTTCCTGAAGAACCACCAGGGCGGCCTGATCGTGATCAGCCACGACACGGAACTGCTTGAAGCCACTGTGAACAAAGTCTTCCTGCTGGATCCCAACCGCGCCCAGATCGACTTCTACAACATGGACTGGAAGCGCTACCTGCAGCAGCGCGAAACGGACGAGCGCGCCCGCAAGCGGGAGCGCGCGAACGCGGAAAAGAAGGCCCAGGTCCTCTTCGACCAGGCCAACAAGATGCGCGCCAAGGCCACCAAGGCCGTCGCGGCGCAGAACATGGCCAAGCGTGCCGAGCGTCTGCTGGGCGGCTTGGAAGCCGTGCGCGCGACCGACCGCGTGGCAGCCCTGCGCTTCCCGGATCCGTCACCCTGCGGCAAGACTCCGCTCACCGCGGACGGCCTCAGCAAGTCCTACGGCTCGCTGGAAATCTTCACCGACGTGGACCTGGCCATCGACCGCGGTTCCAAGGTGGTCATCCTGGGCCTCAACGGCGCCGGTAAGACCACCCTCCTGCGCATGCTGGCCGGCGTCGACAAGCCGGACACCGGTGAAGTCGTTGCTGGCCACGGGCTGAAGGTGGGCTACTACGCCCAGGAGCACGAGACGCTCGACGTGGACCGTTCCGTCCTGCAGAACATGCGCTCCTCCGCCCCGGACATGAATGACGCGGAAGTGCGCAACATCCTGGGCTCGTTCCTGTTCTCCGGCGACGACGTCGACAAGCCGGCCGGTGTGCTGTCCGGTGGCGAGAAGACGCGCCTCGCCTTGGCCACAATCGTGGCCTCAAGCGCGAATGTGCTGCTCCTTGATGAGCCCACGAACAACCTCGACCCGGCCAGCCGCGCCGAAATCCTCGGGGCCCTGAGTAACTACACCGGCGCCGTTGTGCTGGTGAGCCACGACGAGGGTGCCGTCGCGGCGCTGAACCCCGAGCGCGTCGTGCTGCTGCCCGATGGCATCGAAGACCACTGGAACGAAGACTACCTGGACCTGATTACGCTGGCGTAGGCCGCGTTACGTAGGCGCCGTTTTGTCACCGCCAACGCGGCATCTTCGCTAACGTACCTGGAGTTCTTCTGCGCCCGTGATCCTGTGCAGGTCCTCGTAAGTGATGGAGAACATCGAGTTGTGGTCTCCGGCTCCTGCCCAGAGGACTTCGTGGTCTTTGAGTGACTCGTCCAGCAGGGTCCTGAGTTTCTCCGGGTGCCCGACAGGGGCTACTCCGCCGACTTCCTGGCCTGTGTGTTCCAGGACGAACTCGGGGGAGGCGCGGCGGATCCTGCCGGTGCCCAGTTGCGCGGCAACTTTGTGGACGTCCACCTTGGCTGCACCGCTGGCCAGGATCAGCAGCGGAACGCCCTCCAGGTTGAACACCAGGCTGTTGGTGATTGCCGCGACGTCGCAGCCGAGCGCGGCGGCCGCCGCTGCCGCCGTCGGGACTTTCGAGTCGAACACTGTCACGGTGTCTTCGGCACCCAGGGCATTGAGGGTGCGTTTCACGTTTGCCACCGGTTCCGGAAAGGCATCAAGGTTCATCTCAGTACCCCTGGGCGTCCAGGATCGCGTCTTCCTCTTCCTCCGCCGTCGGCTGTTTCCGCTTCCGGGGAGCGGGGCGGCGGCGGTTCGCGGCCATGGCATACTCGGGCGCACTGTCCGCCGTGGCGTCCTGCGCATCGATCTCCGCGTTCCTGGCCTGTTGGCGGGCCGCGTAGCCGAACCCGATAAACATCAGCACGCCGAAGGCGAACCACTGCAGCGAATAGGACAGGTGGGTTCCCTCTTCCACCGAAGGCTTCGGGAACGGGTACGGCATTGCGGCGGCGGCCGGCGTTTCGGAGGCGAGCTGCCCGTAGGCGCCCGTCAGCACGGGGTAGCCCAGCTGGGCGGCGTAGGCCGGGAGGTGGATGGAAGCAAGCTGTCCGTCCGGGGCGCCACGCTGAAGTTCGGGTTCACCCGGTTTCAGGCGCACGGTCACTGTGACTTCGCCCGGGGGCGGCTCAGGAACGGAATCGGGGCGGCCCGGGGTGTTGTTCCCGATCGGGAGCCAGCCGCGGTCCACCACAACCGTCTGTCCGCTGTTGAGCTTGAAGGGAACCACCACTTCGTAGCCTGGCTGCCCGTTGAGCGGGCGGTTGCGTACCACCCTCTGGCCGTCGACGTCGTAGCGGCCCTTCAACTCAACCTGGGTCCACTCCTTGTCTGCATCCAGCCGGGAAAACTGCTCCTCGGCCTCGGCGAACGGCAGGGGAGCGGCCGAGTAGTTGGACGTGACCCGGTTGATCTCCGCGAGGGTCTCGGCCCTGCGGTCCATCTGCCAGCGGCCCAGGAACACGCAGGCTGTGGCAAAGATCGCAGCCAGCAGCAGATAGCCCAGCCACTTGCTGGAAAAGAGGAAGCGGTACATTCAGCTTTCCCTGCCTGACGCGGTTGCCAGGTCCAGCGGCACCGTTTCTTTCCAGAGGCTACGGGTCTGCAGGTAATCTTCCAGCCACAGCCGGTGGTCATCGCAGGCAAGCCAGATCTTGCGGCGTTCGGGCGTGTGGATCTTGGGGTTGTTCCACAGCAGCTGCCAGGCGGCACCGGACCGGCAGGCCTTCCTGGAGCACATGGGCGCAGCCGCTTCGGCGGGCGCAGCGCCGCCTCCCGCCAGGTCAAAAATGTTCATGAAGCTGCCCGTTCCTGGCCGTCGTTATCGTCTTCGTCCTCGATGAGTTCGCCCTGGAGAACCGTTGGACCTTCGTCTTCTGCAGCTGCCGGTGCTTCCGGCGCTTCGAGCTCCGCCAGCGGGGCGGAATCGAGCAGGTAATCGCTGTGAATCTCCGCCTTGTCGCTCCCGTTGGCTATGACCACTGCAATCCAGGGCAGGAACACCGCACCGGCAATCGGGACAACCTTGAACCAGCCGTCAACGACGAACACCAGGATCAGGCAAACCATGCGGATGCCCATGGCCACGGCGTACTTGATCATCCGCCCGCGCATCTCTTCCGAGTGGGCAGAGGCGGCATCCGTAATGCTGTGCACCTGGGCGTCACCGGAGACGGCGTCCGGTCCACTGGGCATCGAATGTCCGGGTCGTTTTGCAAGTGTCACGGCTGTTTCATCACGCTCCCAAGGCTTAACCCAATTCTCTCACCCTCAACAGTGCCGCCCAAACGCGGGCTAAGATCGGAGGCAGTAAAAATCCCGCCCCTCACCGCGGTACCCCATGCCGCAGAATCCCGGAGCAAACTATGACTGAAGCAGCATCAACCGGCCGCAGCGTTCTGATCACGGGCGGCAACCGTGGCATCGGACTGGCCATCGCCGAGGCCTTCCAGGCCAACGGCGACAAAGTTGCGGTGACGTACCGCAGCGAGTCGGCTCTTCCGGAAGGAATCCTTGGCGTCAAGGCCGATGTGACCGATGAGGCTTCCGTTGACGCTGCCTTTGCAGAGGTTGAAGCTGCGCACGGACCGGTGGAGGTCTTGGTGGCGAACGCCGGCATCACCAAGGACACACTGCTGATGCGCATGAGCGAAGACGATTTCACCTCGGTCATCGACACCAACCTGACCGGCGCCTTCCGGGTCATCAAGCGGGCCTCCAAGGGCATGATCCGCATGCGCAAGGGCCGGGTTGTGCTGATTTCCTCGGTGTCCGGACTGTACGGCGCCCCCGGCCAGATCAACTACTCCGCCTCCAAGGCCGGACTGGTGGGGATTGCCCGTTCGTTGACCCGCGAACTCGGCGGCCGCGGGATTACCGCCAACGTCGTGGCCCCGGGGTTCATCAACACGGACATGACGGCGGAACTGCCGGAGGCCACGCAGAAGGACTACCTTTCCAAGGTTCCCGCGGGCCGTTTCGCCGAAGCCGCAGAGGTGGCGAACGTGGTGCGCTGGATCTCCAGCGATGAGGCTTCCTACATCTCCGGTGCAGTCATCCCGGTGGACGGCGGACTGGGCATGGGGCACTAGCCCCTCCCTTCCTCCCTGCCCCGCTCCAAGGTCCGCGGGCACGACGGGACCTTTTGCCCGTTACACGCCCCACTGCCGGGTGTGTAATGGGCATACGGACCGGTCCATGCCACGGCCGGCCGCATCTGCGGGGAAACAAGACTAGGGAGTGATCATGGCCGATCTCAACAAATGGACGCCATCGGACTTTCTGGAGCCGTTTCGGCGGTTCCTCGACGGGGACCTGACCCAGTCGTCAATCCGCGTGGAGCAGTTCCTAGACGGCAGCACCCTCGTGGTGCGGGCGGAAGTGCCCGGCATTGATCCCGAGACGGACGTGGACGTCTCAGTGGCCGACGGGATGCTCCACATCAAGGCGGAGCGCGAGGAAAAATCCGAGCATCAGGACAAGAGCGGCTACCGCTCGGAGTTCCGCTACGGCTCATTCTCGCGAAGTGTCTCCCTGCCGCCCGGAGCCCGCGAGGAAGACGTCACGGCCACGTACAAGGACGGTGTCCTGGAAGTCCGCGCGCCGGCACCTGAGCAGGCACCAGCCACCGAGAAGCGCAAGATCCGGATCAACCGCAGCTAGGGACCTTCAGAACCGCAGCAGGACGACCCTTGGAGCGGGCTCGCGCCAACGCTGGTCCGCTCCGTCGTCAGCCCGCTTCCTTGCGTGCTTCCCCAAGCCAGCCGGCCACTTCGTCGTCGAGGTCGGCCATCGATCGCAGCTCCAGGTGATGCATCCACACGCCCCCGGAAGGGTTGACCACCTCCTTGAACCGTCGCGAGGCGAGCCGCCGGCGCAGCGCGATGGACAGAACGGCGGGAACGTCCGACTTGATATACCGGGCGGGCCACCACATGTAGGCAAATCCCCGCCGCCCGCGGAATGCCACCTGGCTTTTGGTTGCCTTCACCGTCGACGGCGGGAAGCCGGCCAGTATGCGCTCGACGCCCCGAAACAGTTCCAGCCCCTGCGGGGAACCGCTGAAGACCTCCTCCGGAGTCGACTCCTCGGCAGCGCCCCGGCTCACGGCACGGCTCCGGATGACTCGCCCCGCAGTTTCATGGCCGTGCGCCTACGCCGTGCAGTCCTGCCCAACAATGGCCGCTCCGCGAACCAGGGGCGCCGCTGGCCGACAGTGGCCCGAGCCCGCCGGGAACTAGCCCGGGTCCGCTTCTTTGTTGACGTCGAACAACTGAATTCTTCCCCTGCGCTGGCATGATGGATGGCAGACCCACAGATTTTGGACGTTTGGAACAAGGGAGCTCGAATGGGATTGCTGGACAACAAGACTGCTATTGTGACCGGTTCGTCGAGAGGGATCGGCGCCGATGTTGCCAAGCTCCTCGCGGCCGAAGGTGCCGCCGTTGTGGTGAATTACCGCCAGAAGGCTCCGCGCGCCAACAAGGTTGTGGCGGAGATCGAGGCGGCCGGCGGCCGTGCAGCGGCGGTCGGAGCCGACCTCACCACGCAGGAAGGTGTCCAGGCCCTGGCCAGCGCGGCCATGGAGAACTTCGGCTCGCTCGACGTCCTGGTCCTGAACGCTTCCGGCGGCATGGAATCGGGCATGGAAGAGGGCTACGCCCTGAAGCTGAACCGCGATGCCCAGGTCAACATGCTCAACGCCGCCGTGCCGCTGATGCGTGAAGGCTCCCGCGTGGTGTTCATCACGAGCCACCAGGCCCACTTCATCGGCTCCGTGCCCACCATGCCGGAATATGAGCCCGTGGCACGCAGCAAGCGCGCCGGCGAGGACGCCCTGCGCGCCCTGATCCCGAACCTTGCGGACAAGGGAATCTCGCTCGTGGTGGTTTCCGGCGACATGATCGAAGGAACCGTTACGGCCACGCTGCTTGACCGGTCCAACCCGGGCGCCATCGAAGCCCGCCGCGCGGAGGCCGGCAAGTTGTATTCCGTTGCGGAGTTCGCCGCGGAGATCGCCAAGATGGTCACGGCCGACGTCGAAACCGGCCACACCGAGTACGCCGGCGGTGCCGACTACTTCGGCAAGAGCGCCGGCCAGGCAGGCTGACGCTTCCGCACCACGAACCAGAAAGGAAAGGCCGGGCTAATGCCCGGCCTTTCCTTTGCGCTGTTTCATCAGGGCGCTGGCAGTGTCAGCGCGGCCTGCGCCTCAGACCCCGGCGATGTGCCGCACGGCATCCAGGTACGGCATATTGACGGCTGCATCCGCTGCCGCGCGCACGGCGGGCTTGGCGTTGAAGGCCACGCCGATCCCGGCGGCACTGAGCATGTCAAGGTCATTGGCGCCGTCGCCCACGGCGATGGTGTGCTCCATGGGGATACCTTCGGCAGCGGCCCACTCGCGGAGGTACTTCTCCTTCGCCGCACGGTCGATCACCGCACCGAGCACCTTGCCGGTCAGCGCGCCGTCGACAATTTCCAGCTCGTTGGCGATCCAGTAGTCCATCCCGAGGTCCTCCGCGATGGGGCGCAGGATCTGGTTGAAACCGCCGGATACCACTGCCACGGCATGGCCGGCCGCCTTGAACGCCGCAACAAGCTCCGCGGCGCCTTCGCTGAGTTTCACCTCGGCCCGGACGGAATCGACGACGTCGGCCGGCAGCCCGGCGAGGACGGCCACCCGCGCATGGAGGCTCTGGGCGAAGTCGAGCTCGCCGCGCATGGCCGCCTCGGTCACCGCGGTGACCTCTTCCTTCTTCCCGGCGTACGCGGCCAGGAGTTCAATGACTTCCTGCTGGATCAGCGTGGAATCCACGTCCATGATGAGGAACTTGCGGGGCGCCTTCCGCAGGGCCGCGGGAACGATCGCCGTGTCCATTCCGCTGAAGCCTGCTGCGGCCACATCTTGCCGCAGCGCGCCGATCTCGGCGGCGGTCCCGGACTCCACGGAGAAGTCCACCGTATACACCTCGAAACGCTCGTCGCCGGTGCGGGATTCGACGGCGAAAGACGCGCCCGACCCGGTCAGCAGGGAACGGAGGTGCTCCAGTTCCGCAGGGGACAATTTCACGCCGTAGCTGACCGCAGTCACGTTCGAACTCATGGCTGCAATCTTAGCCAGCGCCATCCCGCCGCCCGAATTCGTTTCGCCCCGCCCTGCGGCCGGTTTCGCCCGGAATGTTCCAGTTATCAGTCACACGCTGTTTTGTCCTAGTGTCTACTTCTATGAGTGATGTTCTTGAAATGGCTGCCGTAAGCGTTGTCCGCGGAGCTAAAACGCTCCTCAACAAAGTGGACTGGCAGGTCAAAGAAGGCGAACGCTGGGTAATCCTTGGACCCAACGGCGCCGGCAAGACCACCCTGCTCCAGATTGCGGCGGCACGGCTCCACCCCACGAGCGGAATGGCCGGGATCCTGGAAGAAATGCTGGGGGCCGTTGACGTCTTCGAACTCCGGCCCCGCATCGGCCTGTCTTCCGCCGCGCTGGCCAACCAGATTCCCGAGCACGAGAAAGTGCTCAACGTAGTGGTGACCGCGGCCTACGGCGTGACCGGGCGCTGGCGCGAGGGCTACGAGAAGGACGACGAACGCCGCGCGTTCCGGCTCCTCAATGAGTGGGGCATGGGTCCGCTCCTGAACCGCGCGTTCGCGTCCCTGTCCGAAGGCGAACGAAAACGCGTCCAGATTGCCCGTGCCCTCATGACGGACCCGGAACTGCTCCTTCTGGACGAGCCTGCCGCAGGTCTGGACCTTGGCGGCCGTGAAGACCTGGTGCACCGCCTCAGCGAACTGGCACTCGACGACACGGCCCCGGCCATTGTGCTTGTGACGCACCACCTTGAGGAAGTCCCGCCGGGCTTCACCCACGCCATGCTGATGCGCGACGCCGGCGTTGTGGCAGCCGGACCCATTGCTGAGGTCCTGACATCGGAACACCTCAGCGAGACCTTTGGCCTGCCCCTCGACGTTACGGTCAACGCGGGACGCTACGCCGCCACCGCACGCCGCTGATCGCGCGGCCAGCCTAGCGTGGACTTACTCAGCGGCGTCTTCGTCTTTTTTGCCGGGCTGTGGGCCGGAACCATCAACAGTGTTGTGGGCTCGGGCACCCTGGTCACCTTTCCCGTCCTCATTGCCCTGGGAATTGCCCCGGTAACAGCCTCCATCAGCAATGCCATGGGGCTCGTGGCCGGCAATGCCGCGGGTGCCTGGGGGTACAGGAAAGAACTTGCAGGGCGCGGCAAGCAGCTTCTCCGGCTCCTGCCTGCATCCCTTCTGGGCGGCATCAGCGGCGCCTGGCTGCTGCTGCACCTTCCGGAAAAGGTCTTCCACTACGCCGCCCCCGCCCTGATTGTGCTGGCCCTGCTGATGGTGGTGTTCCAGCCCCGGCTCCAGCAGTGGGTGAGGGACCGGGAGGAGAACCCGGAGCATGCCATCCGGGACAAACGCCACGGCGTGCTCCTGATCGTGCTGGTGTTTCTGGCCGGCGTCTACGGCGGCTACTTCGTGGCGGCGCAGGGCATCCTGCTGGTGGGCATCCTGGGCGTGTTTATGACGGGAACCATCCAGAACGCCAACGCCATGAAGAACATCCTCGTGCTGGGCGTGAACATCGTGGCGGCGGCGTCCTACCTGTTGTTCGCGTTCGGCCGTATTAACTGGGCCGTGGTGGGGATCATCGCGGTCAGTTCCCTCATTGGCGGCGTCATCGGGTCCAAGATAGGCCGCCGGCTCTCCCCGCCGCTCCTCCGCGGTGTCATCTTTACCCTTGGCCTCGTGGCCCTGGGTTTCATGATCGCCAACCTCCTCAAATGACCCGCCCAAAATGCCTGTAGAAATGACCTTCCGGTGACCCTCCACTACCTCGAATCCCCTGACGATCCACGCGTGTCCGATTACACCCGGCTGACGGATGTCCACCTCCGCAAAGTCCGGGAGCCCGCGGAAGGGATGTACATCGCAGAATCATCGCGGGTCCTCCGCCGGGCCCTCGCTGCCGGGCACCGGCCCCGGTCCTTCTTCCTCGCGGAGAAGTGGCTTGAGGACCTGGCCGATGTGTTCAGCGACTTCCCGGACGTGCCGGTCTACATCGGCAGTGCCGCCCTGCTGGAGGACATCACGGGCTTCCACCTGCACCGCGGCGCAATGGCGGCCATGCACCGTCCGGCGCCCGTCCCGCTGCCGGAACTGCTGGCCGGTGCCCGCAGGGTGGCCGTCCTGGAGGACATCGTGGACCACACAAACGTCGGTGCCATCTTCCGGTCCGCGGCCGCCTTGGGCGTGGACGCGGTGCTGGTCTCGCCCCGGTGCGGCGACCCGCTCTACCGGCGCAGCGTCCGGGTGAGCATGGGCACCGTGTTCCAGGTTCCCTGGGCGCGCCTGGAGTCCTGGCCGGCCGATCTTGAGGTGCTGCACGGGCAGGGGTTCACGGTCGCGGCGATGGAGCTCACCGGCGACGCCGTGGACCTCGACGAGCTGGCCGCCCGGAATCCGGAGAAGCTGGCGCTGGTCCTGGGCACCGAAGGCGCCGGAATGAGCGCCGAGACCCTCGCCGCCGTCGACCTCGCCGTCAAGATTCCGATGCGTGCAGGCGTCGATTCGCTCAACGTCGCGGCGGCGTCCGCCGTTGCTTTCTGGGAACTGCGGCCCCTGGACTGACTCCCGGAAGGCCGCGCCCCCGTCGGTCGGACGCTTCCGTCGGGCGCCCCTGCCGGTTCGTGCAGGGACCGTGTTTAGGCTAGGATTGAGTGTTGGTCCGGGCACCTGACGTTTTTTGACGTTGTTCCGCGACCCGCATCCCATTCATACCTGGCAACTGGCAAAATCCAGTTGTACGAACAAAGGTCCAATTATGAAGTCCAATACCCACCCGAAGTACGAAGCTGTTGTATTCAACGACCTGGCTTCCGGCGTCAAGTTCCTGACCAAGTCCACCGTGTCTTCCAAGAAGACCATCGAGTGGGAAGACGGAAACACCTACCCGGTCATCGACGTCGAAATCTCCTCCGAGTCCCACCCGTTCTACACGGGCAAGCAGCGCATCATGGACTCTGCAGGCCGCGTCGAGCGCTTCAACGCTCGCTTCAAGGGCTTCGGCGGCAAGAAGTAACAACTTCCCCCCAAGGTCTATTGGAAAAGCCCGCACCGGCAACGGTGCGGGCTTTTGCGTTCTTGGGGCAGGATGGAAGGCATGACATTCCCTCCTTTTGAGACCGGCCCGGCGGACGGCACGCACGACGACGGCGGCCGGCGCCACGGTGAGTACAAGGTCCCGGGAGGCAAGCTGGTTGTGGTGGATTTCGACGTCGTCGGCGGGCACCTCGCGCATGTTTCCGTCAGCGGTGACTTCTTCCTGGAACCCGATGAAGCGCTCCTGGACATCAACCGCGCCCTGACCGGGCTGCCGGAGACAACGGCTGCGGCGGATATCTCCGAGGCCGTCACCGCCGCGCTCCCCGACGATGCCGTCCTGTTTGGGTTCTCCGCCGACGCCGTGTCCGTCGCGGTCCGCAGGGCGCTGGCGAAAGCCACCGGCTGGGCGGACCACCACTGGAATGTCATAGCACCGTTGGTGCTGCCGACGCACGTCAACGTCGCGCTGGATGAGGTCCTTACCGAGGAGGTGGGCGCCGGGCGCCGCAATCCCACGCTCCGGTTCTGGGACTGGGAGGAGCCGTCCGTGGTGATCGGCAGCTTCCAGTCAGTGCGCAACGAGATCCATCCCGACGGCGTCGCCCGCCACGGCATCACCGTGGTGCGCCGGATCAGCGGCGGGGGAGCGATGTTCATGGAAGCGGGCAACTGCATCACCTATTCGCTGTACCTGCCCCAGACCCTGGTGGACGGCATCAGCTTCGCAGACTCCTACGCGTTCCTTGACGCCTGGGTCATGGCCGCGCTGGAGAAACTGGGCATCAGCGCCTTCTATGTGCCCCTCAACGATATCGCCACGGAACAGGGCAAGATCGGCGGTGCGGCCCAGAAGCGCCTGGCCAACGGCGGCATGCTGCACCACGTGACCATGAGCTACGACATCGACGCCGACAAGATGGTGGAGGTCCTGCGGATCGGCAAGGAAAAGCTCTCGGACAAGGGCACCACCAGCGCGAAGAAGCGGGTGGATCCGCTGCGCCGGCAGACGGGCCTTGCCCGGGCGGAAATCGTCGAGGCCATGATGGATGTCTTCAGCGGCCGGTACGGGGCAACCCCGTCGGTCCTGAGTGACGCGGAGCTTGCCTCGGCCAGGGACCGTGTCGCAACCAAGTTCGGAACCGAGGAGTGGTTGCACCGGGTTCCCTGAGTAATCCGGGTGCGCTAGGACACGGCGGCCCGCAGCGCCGCGGCCTGGGCTTCGAGGGCACGGTGCAGATGGCTCCGCTGCTCGATGATGATGCGGCGCAGCGCCCGAGGTGCCGCGGGATGCCGCGCGAGCCAGTCATCGGCGCGGACCAGGACCGGGTGCTCCTCGGGCAGTCCGCCGGCGAGGTCCTGCCCGACGGGGAACAGGCCGCGAACGATCCGGCTGGCAATCTCGATGCTGCGCTCCGCCCAGACTTTCTCCAGGCAATCGAAGTACGGCTCAACGAACGGGTCCAGCAGCGTGTCCGGCGCGGTGTTGAAGCCCGCAATCGTGGCGCTGAGGAGCTGGTTGGAGAGAGCGGTGCCGTTGACGGCCGCGTCCCACGCAGCGGCTTTGACGGCGGAGTCCGGCCGGGCAGCCAGAGCCGTGGCATGGCCGGCCCGGCCGGACGCTGTGGTGTCGCGGGCCAGTTCGGCAGCCAACTCGGCCTCGGACGCCTGCGCGTTGGCTGCCAGGGCGTGCCACAGGCTCCAGCGGAGCTCCGGGTCAACGGCCAGGCCTTCGACAACCGTTGTCCCGTCCAAAATCCCCCGCACGAGGTCCAGCCTGCCCGTGGCCTGCCTGCTTGTGGTGGCTAGTGCCCTCGCCCAGGCCAGCTGGTGGTCCGACCCGGGTTCGGCCGCCACGAGTTCGCGGGCAGCGGCGTCGAGATAACCGCTCCGGACCGCACCCCGTTCCGGAACGGGGACATAGCGGTCGATGGCAGTGGTCGCGTTGCCCAGGACATTCAGCAGCACGCCGATGCCCTGTTCGGCAGGGCCGAATTTCTCCACCGCCGCAACATAGCGGCCAGCGGGAGCCACGGCGTCGCGCGCTGCATCCCAGAGGGCCGTCCAGCAGAGCGCCCGTGCCATCGGATCCTGCAGGGCGCCAAGGGACGCCCGGGCGGTCGCTTCCGAGCGGGGATCAAAGCGGACCTTCACGTAGCTGAAGTCGTCGTCGTTGACCAGGAGGAGCGCCGGTACGGGCCTGCCCTCGAGCTCCGTCACGACCGTGCGGCCGCCCGCCAGATCCGTCTCCACGCTGTCCACCCTGACCAGCGCGCCGTCGGCGTTGAAATCGTAGAGCCCGATCCGAAGCCGGTGCGGCCGCAGTTCCTGGCGTCCCGTGGTGGGGTCCACAGCGTCCTGGACGAGGGCAACGCTGCCGAGCACGCCGTCGTGCTCTTCGATTTCGGCAGTGAGGGTGGAGATCCCCGAGGTCTGCAGCCACTGGCGGGCCCACAGGGTCAGGTCCCGGCCCGATGCCTCGCCCAGGGCGGCCAGCAGGTCGGCCAGGGTGGTGTTGCCGTAGGCGTGGTCCCGGAAATACCGGCGCGAACCGGCGATGAACGCCTCGAAACCGACATAGGACACGAGTTGCTTCAGCACGGACGCACCCTTGGCATACGTGATGCCGTCGAAATTCTGCTTGGCTGCCTCCAGGTCCGGAATGTCGGCAACAATCGGGTGGGTGGTGGGCAGCTGGTCCTGGACATAGGCCCAGGCCTTGCGGTTGTTGGCGAAGTTCACCCAGGCCGTATCCCAGTCCGTGGCGCGGTCCACGCCCAGGGTGCCCATGTAGTCGGCAAAGGATTCCTTGAGCCAGAGGTCGTCCCACCACTGCATGGTCACGAGGTCGCCGAACCACATGTGCGCCATTTCGTGCATGAGGGTGTTCGCCCGTCCCTGGTACTGGGAGTCGGCCGCCCGCGACGTAAAGACGTAGTTTTCGGTGAAGGTGACCAGCCCGGGGTTTTCCATGGCACCAAGGTTGTATTCGGGCACGAAGGCCTGGTCGTACTTGCCCCAGGGATACGGATAGTCGAACAGGTTGTTGAAGAACCCGAGTCCCCGCTTGGTGAGCTGGAACAGGTGGTCGGTGTCGAAGGACCCGGCCATGGATGCGCGGCAGTACAGCGCCAGGGGGACCTCCAGGGCGGTCCCGTCGTCGAGGGTTCCGCTCCAGTGGTCCTCCGCCCTGAAGTACGGCCCGGCCAGGACGGTGGTGATGTAGGTGGACATCCGCCCCGTGGGCGCGAAGTCCCACCGGCTGGTTGCCGGATCGCTGGTCAGCTGGGTGCGGCCGGCTTCGGCGCCGTTGGAGGCGACCTGCCAGTCCGACGGCGCCATCACGTGGAAGGTGAACTCCGCCTTGAGGTCGGGCTGTTCAAAGTTTGCAAACACGCGGCGGGCATCGGCAGGCTCGTATTGGGTGTAGAGGTAGCACTGGCCGTCCGCCGGATCGAAGAAGCGGTGCATGCCCTCGCCGGAGGTGCTGTAAAGCGCCGTCCCGGTGACGGTTACCTGGTTGTCCGCCTGGAGGTTGTCCAGCCGGATGCGGGATCCGTCCACTACGTCCTTGACGGAGAGCCCCTTTCCGTTCAGGAAAACGCTGTGCACGTCGCTGCTGACGAAGTCCAGGAAGGTGGACGCGCCCGGTTCCTGCGCCGAAAAATGGATGACGCTGCGGCTGGTGTATCCGCGGACCTCCGGATCCTGCGCCAGGCGGACGTCAAGCGAAACGTCGTAGCTGTGGGTGGTGATCAGGGCTGAGCGTATTGCCGCTTCATCGCGGTGCAGGTTCTCATTCGACACCAAGCTATTGAATCACGAGCCCTGCCCCGGCATTCGCGCGCCGGCAGTCAGCGCGGGCAGTCAGTAGGGCTGGACGATCAGCACTGCGGCCCCGAGGCCCAGGAGCGCGATCAGCAGCCACGCCGCGAGGGCGGCCAGCAGTGCCCTCGCCCCGGTATGCAGCAGGGTCTGCACGCGGACTGCCGAACCCAGGCCGAACAGCGCCGTGCCCAGCAGCAGGTCCTGTACTGCGGCCGCCGACTCCAGCCACCCGGGGGACAGCCAGCCCGTGGAGCGCAGACCCACCATGGCCACAAAGCCGATGACAAACAGCGGAACAACCGGTGGCAGCCGGAGCTCCGCGCCGTCCGTGTCCGGATCGCCTGCCACGCCGGTCCGGCTCAGGCCGGCCCCGTTTTCAACGGTTCCGTTCAGCGCTGCCCCGTTGCGCGCGTCCCGGCTGATGACCGTCCGCTGGTGGACACCGGCGGCGGCCACTATGGGGGCAAGCAGGATCACCCTGGTCAGCTTGACGACGACGGCGATCGCCAGGGCTCCGGTTCCTGCGGTCTGCGCTGTGGCCACCACCTGGCCGACGTCGTGCACCGATGCGCCGGTCCATGCGCCGAACACCTCGGGCGTGAGCTGCAGCGGGTGCAGGAGGAGCGGCAGGACGCCGATGGCCAGCGTGCCGCACAGGGTTACCAGCGCCACCGGCAGGACGGTGTCCACATGCCGGATCCTGCGGACCGCGGCCATGGCACCGATGGCAGAGGCGCCACAGATGGAGAAACCCGTGGCGATCAGCAGCGATGCGTCACGGGTCAGCCGGAACATCCGCGATATCCCGTAGGTCCCTGCGAAACTCACCAGGACCACCCCGGTGATGAGCAGCAGCGCCTGCCAGCCGAGCCCAAGGACGTCCATGACGCTGACTTTCAGGCCGAGGACCACGATGCCGGCCCTCATCAGGTGCTTCCCCGCGAAGTCGAGCCCGCTGCGTGCCCCGCCTGCAACCCACGTTCCCGTGCCCGGCAGGTTGGCGGCAAGCAGTCCCAGCACCACGGCGACAGTCATGGCAGGCAGGACCGACACCATTGCGTGTACGGTAAAGGCCACCCCGACGGCGAAAACGGCAGTAAGAAGTCCCGGCACGATGGGTGGGATCCGTGCGGAGATCCGCCCCAGGGGGGCGGCGGGGAATCTGGGCAGTGGCACTCACCTACCTTGCCGGACATGTGCGGAAAAACACGAACCGGAGGGGGTGGCTCCAACACGCCACAATGGGCACCAGTAATGAATACGAAACAAAAAGGTGGTTGGCTAGTGACCATGTCTGACCTATTCCAGGATTACTCCGAGGCTGCCGGCCGCACCGGTGCCTACGACGAGATGTTTACCCCCGGCCAACAAGCCAGGAAGTCCTACGGGCAGGTCGCAGGGGCTCTTCGTGAGCTTTCCCTCGCCGACGTCACCGCCCGTGCCGACTCGATGGCGCGGACGTTCCTGGACCGCGGCGTCACCTTCGACTTCGCAGGGGAGGAACGGCCGTTTCCCCTGGACATCGTGCCCCGGGTGATCCCGGCCGATGAATGGAGCGTCCTCGAAAGGGGAGTTGCGCAGCGGGTCCGGGCGCTGGAAGCCTTCCTCAATGACGTCTACGACAAGATGACCGTCGTTGCCGACGGCGTCATTCCGCGCCAGCTTGTCACCACGAGTGCCCACTTCCACCGCCAGGTCCACGGCTTTGAGCCGGCCGGCGGAGTCCGAGTTCACATTTCCGGGATCGACGTCGTCCGTGACGCGGCGGGAACCTTCCGGGTGCTGGAAGACAACGTGCGGGTGCCCTCGGGCGTCAGTTACGTACTGGAAAACCGCCGGGCCATGGCCAAGGGCCTGCCTGAGGCTTTCGGCCAGCAACTGATCCGTCCGGTCGAAGAGTACCCGCGCCGGCTGCTGTCCGCGCTCCGCAAGACGGCACCCTCCGGGGTCGACGACCCCACGGTAGTGGTCCTTACCCCCGGAGTGTTCAACAGCGCGTACTTCGAGCACACCCTGCTGGCAGGCCTGATGGGCGTGGAGCTCGTGGAGGGCCGTGACCTCATCTGCCGCGGCAACCGCGTGTACATGCGGACCACCGCCGGCGAGCAGCGCGTCGATGTCATCTACAAGCGGATCGACGATGACTTCCTCGATCCGCTGCAGTTTCGTGCCGATTCCATGCTGGGCTGCCCCGGCCTGGTGAATGCCGCCCGCGCTGGCGGCGTAACCATCGCCAATGCCGTGGGCAACGGCGTGGCTGACGACAAGCTCGTGTACAGCTACGTGCCTGACCTCATCCGCTATTACCTCAGTGAAGAGCCCGTGATCGCGAATGTCGACACGTTCCGGCTGGAGGAGAAGGAGGCGCGCGAGCACGTCCTTGACAGGCTGGATGAACTGGTGGTCAAACCGGTGGACGGCTCGGGCGGCAAGGGCCTGGTCATCGGGCCCGATGCGACCAAGGACGAACTCGAAGCCCTGCGCAAGCGCGTCATCGCCGATCCCCGCGGCTGGATTGCGCAGCCGGTCCTGCAGCTGTCTACGGTTCCCACCCTCAGCGGTGATAAGTTTGGCCCTCGGCACGTCGACCTGCGTCCGTTTGCCGTCAACGACGGCGACGACGTGTGGGTGCTCCCCGGCGGACTGACCCGCGTGGCCCTCAAGGAGGGCTCGCTGATCGTCAATTCCAGCCAGGGCGGCGGGTCCAAGGACACCTGGGTGCTGTCTGACTCTCCCGAGGTTCCGGTGGAACTCCTGCCAAGGCCGTCCATCACCGTCCGCGAGCGGGTTTCGGTGTGGCCGGTCGAAAGCAACTGGCGCGACCGCCAGACGGAGCAGCAGCAGTGAGCCGCCGCCGTCCGGTGCAGCCCGCACCATTTTCACCATTCACGTTCATGCAGATTTCGGACCCGCAGGAGGAAGCCGCAAATGCTTAGCCGTATTGCCGAGTCCCTATTTTGGATCGGCCGCTATGTGGAGCGGGCGGATGGCACCGCCCGCATCCTGGATGTCCACCTTGAGCGGCTCAACCACCTGCCCACGGAGGAGCGGGACAACGTTGCGCGGGAACTCCTGGCCGTCATGGGGGCCCGGCCCGAGAGCGACGAGTTCGGCCTCGAGGAGCTGCTGCACGCCCTCGCCTACGACAAACAGAGTGCCACGTCCATTGCGGGTTCGCTGGGCGCTGCCCGCGAAAACGCCCGCCGTGCCCGCGAAACGGTTTCGTCCGGGCTCTGGGAGAGCCTGAACACCACGTACTACGGGCTGAACCAGCACCGCAAGGACGTGGTGGGCACCTACCGGTTCTGCCACTGGGTGCTGGAACGCACGGCCATGGTGAGCGGGCTGGCGGACACCACCGTCAGCCACGACGACAGCTGGCTGTTCCTGGCACTGGGACGCTCCCTGGAGCGTGCCGATATGACGGCCCGCATGCTGTCGACCCGCGATGTGCTCTCCGCCGGCATGTCGTGGGTGAACATGCTCCGTTGCGCCGGCGCCTATGAGTCCTTCCTGCGGACCCGGCGCGCCGCCTTCGGCGACCAGCATGCCGCCGAGTTCCTGCTGCTGGACCGGCTATTCCCGCGCTCCATCGTCTATGCCCTGCGGGATGCGGACGACTGCCTGGCCAAGCTCGATCCCTCCGCGCAGCGCGTCGGCTTCATCAACGACGCCCGCCGGATCGTGGGCCAGGCCCGCACCTTCCTTGAGTTCCACCGCACGGACGACCTCATGTCCGAACTGCCGGAGCACATGGAGCGCGTCCAGAAGGCTGTGTCGCAGGCTTCGGACGCAATTTCCCGTAAGTACTTCAATCAGGCGGACGAACTGGCCTGGGTGGGAGAAGTTTCATGACCCGGCTGAGCATCATTCACAAGACCGGCTACAAGTACAACAAGCGCGTCACGCTCTCATACAACGAAGCCCGCATGACGCCGCTGACGGATCCGCAGCAGGTGGTGCTGGAATCATCCATGAAAGTTGCGCCGTCGCAGGCCGCCGTTAGCAGCTACCGCGACTATTGGGGCACGCGTGTTACGGCCTTCGACATGCAGATGCCGCACGAGTACCTTGAGGTAGTTGCCACCACCACGGTCGAAGTCCACCGCGCTGAGCGCGTCCCCGCCGAGGGCGACATCGTCTCCTGGGACGTGCTGCAGGCGTCCGAGACGCTCAACCAGTTCAGCGACTGGGTCCCGCAGTCCCGCCTGAGTGGTCCGGGAGACGAAGTCCTCGGCATTATTCCGGGGATCGTTGAAGGCCGGAACCCGCACGGGGCAGCCATGGCCATCTTCGAATGGATGCGCGGGGAGATGACCTACATGAAGGGCTCCACCGGGGTCACCACCAACGCGGCGCAGGCGTGGGGCCAGCGCCAGGGCGTCTGCCAGGACCTGGCGCATCTCGCTGTCGGAGCGCTGCGCAGCTGCGGGATTCCCGCCCGGTACGTTTCCGGCTACCTTCACCCGCGTTCGACGGCGGACATCGGCGAGACGGTGGCTGGCCAGTCCCACGCGTGGCTGGAGTGGTGGGACGGTGAATGGCGCAGTTGGGATCCGACCAACCACAAACCGGCCGGTGATTTCCATGTCACGGTGGCACGTGGCCGCGACTACCGGGATGTGCCGCCGCTCAAGGGCATCCTGTCCGGCGGCGGTGGTTCCGCGCTGAACGTCAGCGTGGAAATCACGCGCCTGGCCTAAGCCCGCGCATTATTCTTCTGCAGACCGGGTGGCGTCATCGAGCGGCGTCCACCAGGTCAGCGCGGGAGCGACCTTGAAACGGCGGCCCGTGACCGCGTCCGGGGTGATCCGGACAAAGTGCTCCTTCGTTCCGGCCTGCCAGGGGAACAGCAGCAGCCCCACGGTGTCCAGAACGTCCTGCGGATTCTTGACGGCGGCGGCCTGGCCCTTGACCACCACGCTCCAGGCGATCCCGGAGTCTGAGTCCACGCCGTCGGCCTCCACGGCTACGGGAGTTTCGCCGGTCGCTGACTGCAGCTTGGTGCCTTCCGCCGTACGGAAGACCAGCGTGCCGTGGTCCACTGTGAAGTTGATGGGGAAAATGTCCGGGTGGTCATCCACCCAGACGGCCAACCGGCCCAATGAGACGCTCCGCAGCAACCGCCAGCATTCATGGCTGTCAAGTTTTTCGACCTCGTACGGAGTATCAGCGCCCGGTTTCCGATCTGTGCTCATGACGCCGAGCCTAGGCAAGGAACACCAGGCAAGCTAGGGCACAATGGCCCAATGCCGGCCCAACGCACATTTCCGCCGCCCGGAATTGAGGCTTAACGGTATTCTGGCCTCACGCCGCCGGAGCGGACGGATACGGTCAGGAGTCGGGTTGTGGATATGCATGGCAATGGCGACGGTCCCGAACGGTATACAACAGCGGGCAGCCTGAGGATCGAAGACCTGCTCAAGGATTTCGTTTCACGGGCCGGTGAACTCCTCCAATTCCAGGAGCGCATGGGAGGCCTGCTCGAAGCCGTCGTGGCGGTCGCGGAGGATTTGAGCCTGGACGCCGTCCTGGAGCGTGTTGTCCAGTCTGCCTGCCAACTGCTGCACGCCCGCTATGGAGCCCTGGGTGTTATTGGTGATGACCGCGCCCTTAGCCACTTCATCACAGTCGGGATCGACGGCGAACTGGCCAAGCAGATTGGCCCCCTCCCAACCGGCCATGGCGTCTTGGGATTGCTGATCTCCGATCCCAGGCCGCTGCGGCTCCAAGACCTTCGTCGCCACCCTGAAGCCTACGGCTTTCCCAAACACCACCCGCCCATGCAGTCATTCCTCGGTGTTCCGGTGCGGGTCCGCGATGTCGTTTTTGGCAACCTGTACCTGACGGAAAAGGAGGGCGGCGGCGATTTCACCGTAGAGGACGAGGAGCTTGCCGTTGCCCTGGCTGCGGCGGCAGGTGTAGCCATTGAGAACGCGCGGCTGTACGACGACGCCCGGCGCCGCGCGCAGTGGCTTGAGGCCTGCATGGATGTCTCCGGGCTGATGCTGGGGAGTGATCCCGCATCCTCGTCAGAGGGCCTTGATCCCATTGCCGGGAGGGCGCTGCGGGAATCCGGGTCCAGGCTGGCTCTGATCGTCGCACCGTCTGCGGATGGCGTCGGCTACGTTGTGGCCGGGGCCGACGGCAAAGACGCGGATTTGTTTTCGGGTCTGCCGCTCTCGCTGGAGTCGGAACCCCTGCAGACGGTTCTTGCCGGAGGTGAACCGCTTCTCGTGGACAATGCCGCGGATGTTCTGGGCGTGCTGGAGGGGACCGTGACCGGTCCGCTCCTCGCGGTGGCTCTCAGCACCCAGGGCGCCCATCACGGACTGCTCCTCCTGGTCCGCGACGCCGGGGCAGGCGCCTACGGCCGCACGGACGTGGAGATGGGGGCTGTTTTTGGGTCCCACGTCGCTTTGGCGCTTGAACTCGCCAGGGTCCACCGCCTGCGGGAAGAACTGCTTGTCTTCACCGACCGGGACCGCATTGCCCGCGACCTTCATGACCTCGTGATCCAGCGGCTATTCGCCGCCGGCCTGAGCGTCCAGAGCCTGACCCGCTTCACCAAGGAGGGGCTGGCGCTGGAACGGATCGGCGCGATCACCGGGGAACTGGATGAGGCAATCCGCAGCCTGCGGGACACCATCTACTCGCTCCGGACCGGCAACGGGGACACCGAGCTTCTCAGCGGAAGGCTGCGGCGGGTCACGCGGAGCGCATCCAAGTCCATGGCTTTCACACCCGGGCTGAACCTGGAAGGCCCTGTCGACTCAGTCCTGCCGGACACGGCCAACCATGTGGTGGCTGTTGTTTCCGAAGGCCTGAGCAACGCCATCCGCCACTCGGGCGCAGACTTGATCGAGGTATCCGTTTCGGCGCTGAAGGGCAGGATGACCGTCCTGGTCACCGACAACGGCCGCGGGTTCAGGGACTCGGCGAAGCGCAACGGGCTCAACAACATGGACGAGCGCGCCAGGATACTTGAAGGTACCTGCACCATCACCAGCGCCCCCGACGCTGGAACCAGCCTGGAGTGGTCAGTCCCGCTTTAGTGCCGGTGGCCTTCAGAATCGGTGGCGGGGGAGTGGGCGGCGGTGGAATGGGCCGGACCGGAGTGCCCCGAGGCAAACGGGCCGGGCATTGCGTTGTTGGCGATGTACACCGCAGCCTGCGTTCGCCGTTCGAAGCCCAGCTTCGCCAGGAGCGAGGACACATAGTTCTTTACGGTCTTCTCCGCCAGGAACATTTCAGCCGCGATCTGCCGGTTGGTGAGGCCACCGCCCACGAGTTCCAGCACCCGGCGTTCCTGTGGTGTGAGCCCCGCAATCCTTGGATCCACCTGCTGGGGAGCGACGAGGCTTTCGACGATGCTCGCCGCCACGCCGTCGTCGAACAGTGACTCTCCTGCAGCGGCACGGCGCATTGCGCCGATCAGGTCCGTGCCGCCGATCTCCTTCAAGACGTATCCGCGGGCGCCGGCGAGTACCGCCCCCCGCAAGGCCTGCTCATCGTCAAAACTCGTCAGGATGAGGCAGTTCAGGTTCGGATCCACCGACCGGACATCCCTGCAGACTTCGATGCCCGTTCCGTCGGGAAGGCGGGCGTCGAGCACGCTTACGTCAGGGTGCAGGGCGGGAATGCGCCGCGTCGCCTCAACAGCGGAACCCGAACTGCCCACAACGTGGAAGCCCTCACCTTCGAGGAGCTCCTGCAACCCCCGCCTGACAAGTTCGTGGTCATCGAGGATGAACACGCGGATCAGGTCAGTATGCATACCTTGCGCGGAGGGACGCTGGTCTGCCCTGGGAATCATGGTCCTCCTGTCCGGCGGCCGGAGCTGCCAATGTCGGTCCGCAGTCGGCGTGCCGGTACGGTGCAAGTCCCATTATGTCTGTCCGGACTCGGTTACCGTCATCCGGCTCTGCCATTCTCGTTCACGGCCATGAGTGCAACAAGGGCCCTTGGACCCACCGGGCATGACTTTAGGCCCTACCTGCCCGCGCTCCCGGCACACATCCTTGAACTACGCCCGCCAGCTCCCGTCGGGCTCCGGCCCGCGGGAGCCGGACGCGAAAGGGGAAGAAATGAACGAGGCCAGGGACGTCCGCACGATCGTTGTCGGAGTGGACGGCTCCGAGGCGTCGGTGGAAGCGCTGAAGCATGCCCAAGGGCTGGCGGTGGGCCTCGGAGCGCATGTTGTGGCGCTGGCGTGCTGGGATTACCCGCCGGTATATGACGGCTATGTGGCCATGGGCACCAACGACTTCGACGTGCGTGCCGGGGAGATCCTCCAAGAGTCGGTAGACAAGGCCTTTGGGCCGGAAACGCCCACGAACATCGAGACCCGTCTGGTGCAGGGACGCCCCCGGCACACCCTCATTGATGCCAGCCGGACCGCCGACATGCTGGTGGTCGGAAGACGCGGTCACGGCGGCTTCGGAGGGCTGCTGCTGGGTTCGGTGAGTTCGGCCTGCGTTGCCCACGCCCATTGCCCTGTCCTGGTGGTCCACACGCCTGAAAAGCACTGACCCGGGTACCCGACCGGGTCCCTACTCGAAGGCGGCGCGCCGGGGATCGGACAGCCGGGTGTTCCACAGGTCCGGCTTCTTGACCTTGAAACGCCGACCGGTCAGGGCCTTGGGCGCGAGCCGGACGTAGTAGTCCTTGTCACCGGGCTGCCATGGCTCCAGGAAGAGTGCGTCCACCTGCTCCTTCTCCCCCTGGCTCTCGATCAGTTCGGATTCGCCGCGGGCAACCACGCTCCAGGCCATCTCTTCATGGGCGTCATAGCCGTCAATTTCGAAAGCCACAGGTTTGGACGTCAGGGCCGCCCAAAGCTTGGTTCCGCCGGCTGTCCGGAAGACGATGGTGCGGCGTTGAAGCACGAAGTTGACCGGGAAGATTTCCGGATGGCCATCAACAATTAGCGCGATCCTCCCGACCGTCTCCGTGTCGAGAAAGTCCCAACACTGGTCAATGGACAGCTGGCCCTCGGGCGTCATCGTGTTCATGTAGACCCACGTTACGGTCCCTCCGGCACGCCCATTAGGGCCATAAGGCCTTGCAGCGCTCCGACAGCCCGCTGCTATGCGAGTGGTTGGGGAGTTCCTGCTACCACGGGCTCGGTTTGTAGTCCTTGAGGAAGACGCCGTACTGGTCTTCGCCGTTTTCACCCATGACGATGGGATCGTAGACCCTCGCAGCGCCGTCAACCAGGTCCAGCGGCGCGTGGAAGCCTTCCTCCATGAGCCGGACCTTGGTGTAGTGGGGGCGCTCGTCCGTGATCCATCCGGTGTCCACCGCCGACATCAGGATTCCGTCGGCATCCAGCATTTCCTGCGCACTGGTGCGCGTCATCATGTTCAGCGCCGCTTTGGCCATGTTCGTATGGGGGTGGCCAGGGCCCTTATAGGCGCGGGAGAACTGCCCCTCCATGGCGGAGACGTTCACGATGTACTTCCGGTGCGCGGTGGAGCGTTTCATGGCGCCGCGCAGCCGGCTCACCAGCAGGAACGGTGCAGTCACGTTGCAGAGCTGAACCTCGAGCATCTCCAGGGGGTCCACTTCGTCCACCACCTGCGTCCAGCTGTTGATCGCGGCCAGGTCCGGGACCAGCCCGCCGGCGTCGATGGCCGTGCCGGAGGCAATCCGTTCCAGCGATGCGGACCCCGTGGAGAGGGCGAGGGACGTAATGGCATCTCCGGCGAGGACGGGATGCTCCGTGACGCTGCTGGCGAGGGCGAGGGGGTGCTTGTCGTGGGCGTGGCCAAACGTCACCAGTTCGGGACCCCCGTTGGCTGGTTCCAGTGCTGCCGGCAAGGGCTCATCCTCGGCGTCAACCAGCGGTTTGTACGCGTTACCGGACCGGCGAACGGTCTGGGCCGCGTTGTTGATGATGATGTCCAGCGGGCCTGCCGCGTCGAGCGAATCGGTCAGGGCCATCACCTGGGAGGGATCGCGGAGGTCGATGCCCACGATCCTCAGCCTGTGGAGCCAGTCCCCGCTGTCCTCCATCGCCGCGAAACGACGCGCTGCATCCTTCGGGAAGCGTGTGGTGATGGTGGTGTGAGCGCCGTCCCGAAGCAGCCGGAGGGCGATGTACATTCCAATTTTGGCGCGCCCGCCCGTGAGCAGTGCGCGCCGGCCAGTGAGGTCGGTGCGTGCATCGCGCTTGCTGTGGCTGAACGCGGCGCACTCAGGGCACAGCTGATGGTAGAAGGCATCAACCTGCGTGTAGTGCCTCTTGCAGATGTAGCAGGGGCGGGACCTGATGAGGTGCCCTGCCACGTTGCCGGTCGCCGAGGGCTCCAGCTTGTTCCCACGGGTCTCGTCATCGATCCGGTCCGGGGCCGCAGTGGCCGTCTGCGCGATGACGGCGCGGTCCGATTCAGCGATCAGGTCGCGTTTGGTGACCCGGCGGTGGCGCTTGACAGCCTTGAACATCTTGCCGGTGGCGCGGCGAACCGAGACGTAGTCAGGGTGTTCCTCGTCGTAGGCATGGATGGTGTTTAAAACCTTGAGGCAGGCCTGGATGTCCTCAGGCGTCAAATCGGGGGAGTTCATTGTTCCGATTTTACAGCCTGGGAGGCTTCCGGCCTGCCGTCAGGGTTTAGGGATTGTTGCTGAACGACTCCTAGTCGGCGGCAGGCACGCGCACGGCCGCGGCGTGGGCTTCCCCAACCATCTCCACGGACTCCCTCACCGA
The DNA here is from genome assembly GCF_018613775.1 of Arthrobacter sp. ISL-69. NCBI lineage: Bacteria > Bacillati > Actinomycetota > Actinomycetes > Micrococcales > Micrococcaceae > Arthrobacter > Arthrobacter sp. ISL-69. The sequence continues at coordinate 68,819 of NZ_JAGGPO010000026.1, read as the reverse complement.
CGGCAAATTCTGCGTTGCCGCCTTCACCGCGTTGGGAACCAGGTGCAGGTTGGCCGCTGAAAGCTCCCGTTCCGCTGCGTCCGGCTCAGGGACATGCTGGCCCTTGGAAAGAACCGTGATGCCGGAGTCCGTCACCTTGAAGCCGCGGGCGCGGTCGAGGTCCGGATCCAGGCCGATCGCGGCGCCCGCGGGCACCTTGACATTCTTGTCGATGATGGCGCGGTTGACCACGGCGCCCTCGCCGATCTGCACCTTGTCCATCAGCACCGAATCCACCACGCGGCTTGACGTGCTCACGTAGACATCGTTGGACAGCACGGAGCCCTCCACGATGCCGCCTGAGATGACCACGCCGCTGGCCACGATGGAATCCAGGGCGGTTCCCACTGTGTTGTTGCCGCCGCGGACGAACTTGGCCGGCGGGGAAATGCTCTGGCGCGTGTAGATGGGCCATTCGGAGTTGTAAAGGTTGAACACCGGCAGCGGCGAGATCAGGTCCATGTGGGCATCGTAGAAGGAATCGATGGTTCCCACGTCCCGCCAGTAGGTCCGGTCCCGTTCGGTGGAACCCGGAATCTCGTTCAGCGTGAAGTCGTAGACTCCCGCTTCACCCTGGCCGACGAAGTAAGGGATGATGTCCCCGCCCATGTCGTGCTTGGTGTCCAGTCGCTCGGCGTCAACGTGCAGGGCCTCCACCAGGGCGTCGGCGTTGAAGACATAGTTCCCCATGGACGCCAGGAACTGTGTGGGATCGGCTGCCAGGCCCGGCGTCGAGGAAGGCTTCTCCACGAAAGCGGCGATCTTCTGCGGATCGTTCTGGTCCACTTCGATGACACCGAACTGGTCGGCCATGTTCAGCGGCTGCCGCACTGCAGCCACGGTGGCCTTCGCCCCGCTGGCCACATGCTGCGCCACCATCTGGGCGAAGTCCATACGGTAAACGTGGTCCGCACCAACCACCACCACAATGTCCGGGTTGGCGTCACGGATCAGGTTCAGGGACTGGTAGATGGCGTTGGCGCTGCCAAGGAACCAGCTCTTGCCGACACGTTGCTGCGCCGGAACCGAAGCAACATAATTGCCCAGCTGCGTGGACATCCGCCAGGTTTCGGAAATATGGCGGTCCAGGCTATGCGATTTATATTGCGTGAGCACCACTATCTGGAGATAGCGCGAATTTACGAGGTTTGATAGCGCGAAGTCGATAAGCCGGTAACTCCCGGCAAACGGCACGCCGGGTTTAGCCCTGTCAGCCGTCAATGGCATCAGACGGTTTCCCTCGCCTCCGGCGAGGACAATAGCCAGGACTTTCTTATTCAACGGCATTATGGTCGCTCCTGTACGCCTTCGTAACTACCCCAAAAAGTCCGGCATGCCCGGACCCCTTCACACTAGAACAGATACGCCGGAAGGACTACCTTGGGTAACGTGCGAATAGACATTGTGACTAAAGAGTTCCCGCCCGAGATCTACGGTGGCGCCGGCGTCCACGTGGCTGAATTAAGCCGCGTCCTGGCCAAACATGTGGATTTGCAGGTGCGCGCCTTCGGTGCGCCCCGGGATCCCGACTATCACGGGGCCAAAGTGACGTCCTACTCGGTTCCGGAGGACCTGGGTGCGGCCAATGCCGCCGTCCAGACCCTGGGCGTGGACCTGCGGATCGTTCCGGACATCGCAGGAGCGGACCTGGTCCATTCGCACACGTGGTATGCCAACATGGCCGGCCATCTGGCATCGCTGCTCCACGGCATCCCGCATGTCCTGAGCGCCCACAGCCTCGAGCCGCTGCGCCCCTGGAAGGCCGAACAGCTGGGTGGCGGCTACGTGCTGTCCTCCTGGGTGGAGAAGACCGCCTACGAGGCCGCCGCAGCAATCATCGCCGTCTCCGAGGGGATGCGGCAGGACATTCTGCGCAGCTACCCGGACGTCGACCCCGCCAAAGTCCGCGTGGTGCACAATGGCATCGACGTCGAACTCTGGACGCGTGACGAGGGCGATGACGCCATCAGGGCGCTGGGCATCGACCCCGAACTTCCCAGTGTGGTCTTCGTAGGCCGGAACACCCGCCAGAAGGGCGTCCCGTACCTGCTCCGTGCAGCGGCAAAGCTGCCGGCGGACGTCCAGGTGGTGCTGTGCCTCGGCGCAGCGGACACGCCCGAACTCGCTGCGGAAACCGCACGGCTGATCGAGGAACTCCAAAGCCAGCGCAGCGGCGTAATCCTTATTGAGCGGATGCTGCCCCGCAATGAACTCATCCAGGTGCTCAGCCATGCCACCGCCTTTGCCTGCCCGTCCATCTACGAGCCGCTCGGTATCGTTAACCTGGAAGCCATGGCCTGCGGCGCTGCCGTTGTGGCCAGCGCCACCGGCGGCATTCCCGAAGTTGTCCAGCATGGCGAAACCGGTCTGCTCGTGGACATCGAACAGGTCACCGACGGGACGGGCACTCCGCTTGATCCCGAGAAGTTCGTCACCGAATTTGCGGCTGCCCTGACCGAAGTGGTGTCAGATCCCGAGCGTGCCCGCGCCATGGGGCAGGCGGGCCGGCGCCGAGCGGAGGAGCACTTCTCCTGGGAGTCCATCACGGAAACAACACTTGAGGTGTACCGCTCGGTCCTTGCCTGAACCGGAAACGGACGGCCGCTGCCAATCGCCACGGGTAATTGGTAGCGGGCCATAGACGCCGACGGCGCCGCCCTCACTTAGGGGGCGGCGCCGTCGTGGTTTCCGCAGTTTCCTACGGAAATCCGGCGAAGCTACCGCCGCGGAGTCTTGGCTTCCCGGACCTGCCGGGCCAGCAGGACCTTTTCATCCACCGGCGCCTGTCCGTCGGCGCGCTGCGCCCGGAAGTACGCACGTGCCTCGTCCTGGCGGATCTGCTCGGCCCCGGTGGCGATGGCCGCACGAAGGTGCTCCGGCCCGTACCCGAAGGCATCCACGAGGTCCAGGGCATGCGGGCGGATCTTGGCCAGCAGCCGGTTGATGTAGTCGCCCACGGTGCGTCCGCGCTGCATCGAAAGCCGCCCGTTCATGAGGTACCAGGACAGGTTTTTCTCGATGAGCGAGAGCCCGAACAGGTCCCGGAGCCATGTCAGCACGCGCCTGGTACCCGGGTCAGCCACATTGGCCAGCGCCTCCGTGAAGGCCTCCCACTGCAGGAGCTCCGCATGGGCCTGCGCCGCCTCGATCAGTTCATGCTGGTGCTCGTTGAAGACGGCGGCCGCCTGGTGCTGGGGCATCTTGTTGGTGCCTTTCAGCTCGGCTCCGACCTCGGCCACCATGGTCTGTACCCGGTCGGTCAGCAGCAGCCGCTGGGTTTCTTCGTCCCTGAGCGCGATTGCTGCCTTCTGCACCGACCCCGTGTCGGCAACGAACTGGGCGACCTGGCGCAGGCCCGTCCGGTGCACTGCGACTCCGGCGGCCTGGCTCACGACGTAGCGTCCCAGCACGCCGACGCCGACGGTGCGGAACTCCTTGGCGTAGTCCGCGAGGAGGCGTTTGGCCACCAGCTGGAGCAGCACGGTGTTGTCGCCCTCGAAGGTGACGTACACATCCAGGTCTGCGCGCAGTGATGCGAAGCGGTTCTCAATCAGGAACCCGGCACCGCCGCAGGCTTCCCGGCATTCCTGGAGGGTATCCAGGGCGTGCCATGTGCTCAGCGGCTTGAGTGCGGCGGCGAGGGTCTCCAGGTCCTGGCGGTCCTCGTCCGTATCGTGTGCGCCGGAGAAGACGTCGTCGAACTTCTGCAGGAGCTGCTCGTGGGCGAAGCCGGCGGCATAGGTTGTGGCGAGCCGGGTGAACAGCCGCCGCTGGTGGCGCTGGTAGTCAAGCAGCACTTCCTCGTCAGTGTGGGAGGAGGCATTGAACTGGCGGCGCTCGGCGGCGTACTGGATGGCGGTCTTGAGGGCGAGCTTGCTGGCCGCCACTGCAGCACCGTCCAGGGACACGCGGCCCTGGACCAGGGTGCCCAGCATGGTGAAGAACCGGCGGCCCGGGCTGGCGATGGGGGAGGTGTAGGCGCCGCCGGCATCAACATTGCCGTAGCGGTTGAGCAGGTTGGTGCGCGGGATGCGGACATTGCTGAAGTGCAGCCGGCCGTTGTCGATGCCATTGAGTCCACCCTTGACGCCGTCATCCTCACCGCCGATGCCCGGCAGGAATTCCTTGGTCTCCGGATCCCGCAGGTCCACGTAGAACGCGTGCACTCCGTGATTTACGCCGTTCGTCACGAGCTGGGCGAAGACCACGGCGCCGAGCCCGTCAATTGCGGCGTTGCCGATGTAGTCCTTCCACGCGGCGCGGAAGGGTGTGTGGATCACGAACTCCTGTGTGGCAGGGTCGAACGTGGCCGTGGTGGCAATGCTGGCCACGTCCGAGCCGTGTCCGGTTTCCGTCATGGCGAAGCAGCCGGGGATGTCCAGGTTCATGATGCCGGGCAGCCACTTGGCGTGGTGCTCCTCGGTGCCCAGGTGCATCACGGCTGAGCCGAAGAGCCCCCATTGGACCCCTGCCTTGATCTGGAGCGACGGATCGGCCGTGACCAGTTCCTCGAACCCGGCGATGTTGCCGCCGTGATCGTCGGAACCGCCCAGTGCTGCGGGAAAGGCCCGGTGGACGGCCTTGTTCTCGACCAGGTATTTCAGCTGGCCGAACGTGCGCGTCCGGTGCTCGGTGTGGGTGAGACCCTCGGTCTTATGCAGTTCGGGACGGCCCGAAAGCTCGCGCGAGTGGCGGCGGATGTGGGCCCACTTGCCCAGGAGTTGCTCGCCCAGGGCGGCGACGTCGACGGCGGGCTGCCCGTCGGCAGGTTGCTTTGTACGGCCGGCGGGTCGGCGTGCCTGGCCGGCGGGTCGGTCAACTACGTCAGTCATGTCGATTCCTTCTTTGGTTCTGACAATTCACTAAGGGTTTGGGGTCTGGGGGTCCACAGTTTCCAGTTCCGGGGCTATGCCGACGCACAGCCAGGCAGTGATCTGGCGGGCCATGGCTTCCTGCGACGGTTTGGCAGCGGACTCGGGAGTGCCCAGCCACTGCTCCCCGGCGTTCCGCACTAACCCGATGGCCGCAGTGGGCCAGTAACCGATCACGGCTTCCTTGCCGGTGCCCAGGTGCGCGCGCATTGGCCGGGCAATCATGTCGCGCACTTCTTCGAAGAAGTGGCCGAGGGCTCCGGCTACTGCCATGCCCGCGTTAGCTGCCCCTGGCTCGCCCGAAGAGTAGGTGGTGACGAACGTATAGACGTTAGGGCTGGTTTCGGCCATTTGGAGATAGGCCGAAACCATGGCGAGGAGCCCCTCCCGGGGTGTCTGTGCGCTCTGGGCGGCCTCCTGGATGCGGCGCTGCATCTGGCTGAGCACCACTTCGCCCACTGCTTGCTGCAGTCCGGCTTTGTCGCCAAAATAGCGGTAAAACACGGACTTTGACGTTCCTGCGGCGGCGGCAATGTCCTCCATGGAAGCATCGCTGCCGAGCGCGTGGACGGCTTTCCGCGCGGACTTGATGAGTTCACGCCGGCGTTCCTCCCGGTGTGACTGCCAGCGGGCGGCGCGCCCGTCGACAGTGCCGCTCGAGGGGTCACTGCCTGAAGCGGCCCCGCCCGCCGCGGTGCCGCCGGAAGCGCTACCGCCTGAAGGCGCGGGAAGTTCAACGTGGAGGATGTTCACGATACCCAGCGTATCAGGTACGCTGGGTATCGGTAACCAGCGTTGATCAAGAGGAGACATCACATGTCCTTTACCGGACAGTCCGCAACCGGACCAGACGAATCATCCACCACCCGCTCACCAACACCTGTTGCGGGCTTGGTGCGCAAAGCCGTGGTGGTAGGCGGCAACCGGATTCCGTTCGCGCGGACAGGCGGGGCCTACACCAGGTCTTCCAACCAGGACATGCTGACGGCCGCCCTGGACGGCCTGATTGCCCGCTTCGGCCTTCAGGACGAGCGGATCGGCGAGGTTGCCGCAGGCGCAGTCCTTAAGCACTCCCGCGACTTCAACCTCACCCGCGAGGCGGTGCTGGGCTCGGCCCTCTCCGCCGAAACGCCCGCCTACGACCTGCAGCAGGCCTGTGCCACAGGGCTCGAAACGGTCCTCGGCCTGGCCAACAAGATCAAGCTGGGCCAGATCGATTCGGCCATTGCGGGCGGCGTCGATTCTGCCTCCGATGCGCCGATCGCCGTGAGCGAAGGCCTGCGGGAGGTGTTGCTGGACCTCAACCGTGCCAAGTCCCTGCCCCAGCGGCTTCAGGTCCTGAGCCGCCTCCGGCCGAAAGACCTGGCACCGGACGCACCGAACACGGGGGAGCCCCGGACGGGCCTTTCCATGGGCGAACACCAGGCTCTCACCACGGCACAGTGGAAGATCGCACGCGAAGCGCAGGACGAGCTGGCCTACAACAGCCACCGCAATCTTGCAGCCGCCTATGATGCCGGGTTCTTCGACGACCTGCTCACGCCCTACCGCGGCCTGAACCGGGATTCGAACCTCCGCCCTGACACAACCCTGGAAAAGCTGGCCACACTGAAGCCCGTCTTCGGTAAGAACCTCGGCGCTGAGGCAACCATGACCGCCGGGAACTCCACGCCGCTGACCGATGGTGCGTCAACCGTGCTGCTGGCCTCGGAGGAATGGGCGGACGCGCACGAGCTGCCGAAGCTTGCAGCCGTCGTGGACGGCGAGGCGGCCGCGGTTGACTTCGTCCATGGCAAGGACGGCCTGCTGATGGCGCCCGCCTTCGCGGTGCCCCGGCTGCTGGCCCGCAACGGCCTGACACTGGATGACATCGATCTCTTCGAGATTCACGAGGCGTTCGCCGGAACGGTGCTCAGCACCCTGGCCGCGTGGGAGGACGAAGAGTTCGGGCGCACGCGGCTGGGCCTGGACGGCGCATTGGGCAGCATTGACCGTTCCAAGCTGAATGTCAACGGCTCCTCCTTGGCGGCGGGGCACCCCTTTGCCGCCACCGGTGGCCGGATTGTGGCCTCACTGGCCAAGATGCTTCACGAAAAGGGCCAGGTGGACGGCCGTCCGGCCCGGGGCCTGATTTCCATCTGCGCTGCCGGCGGCCAAGGGGTCGTCGCCATTCTTGAAGCACTCTAGGGAGGCCGGCGTGACAGACAAGTACACACAATTCGTCAGCCGCGGAATCGGCAAGGATGTCGCCAGGAAGCTTGGCCTGCCGCAGCCGGCAGTGCTCAGGCGCTACCAGCCGGGACAGTCCCTCGTTCCCGGCCCGGTCCTGGTCCAGGGATCCAGCGGGGGCGCTGACGAACTGGCCGCCACCCTCCTGTCCTGGGACCTCGACGTCCGTCGGCATGCAGTGCCACGGGAGAAGCTGGGCGCGATCGTCGTGGTCCTGGACGAACTCGATCGCCCGGAGGACCTTGAAAAGCCGGTTCTCTCGGCGGCATCGTCCGTCAGGGATCTGGCGCCCAACGGCCGCGTCGTCACGGTGTCCCGCACCCCGGCGAGCGCGCAGGGCCCGGCCGCCGCTGCAGCGCGCCAGGGCGTGGACGGCCTGCTGCGCTCCCTCGCCAAGGAGTTGCGCGCCGGCGCCACGGCAAACGGCATCGTACTGGCCGAGGGGGTAACCACCGCGAGCCCCAGCGCTCTCGGCGCCCTGCGCTTCTTCCTGTCCGGCCGCTCCGCCTTTGTCGACGGGCAGCTCCTCACCGTCGCAACAGGGGAAGGGCAGCTCCCCGCCGATCCTGAAAAGCCGCTGGCCGGCAAAGTGGCAGTCGTGACCGGCGCAGCCCGGGGAATCGGCGCGGCAATTGCCCGCACACTCCACCGGGACGGCGCCACCCTGGTGGTCGTCGATATCCCTGCCGCCGGAGACCACCTGGCAGCAGTGGCAAACGAAGTCCGGGGGACTGCCCTGCAGCTGGACATCAGCCGGGAAGACGCCGGCCAGCGGATCATTGACCATGCGGTGGGAAGGCACGGCCGGCTGGACATCGTCATCCACAACGCAGGCATCACCCGGGACAAGCTGCTGGCCAACATGGACCAGGGCCGCTGGAATTCGGTGATTGCCGTCAACATCGCGGCGCAGCTTCGCATCAATGAGGCGCTGCTGGCGTCCGAACACTTCCGGAACGCACCGCGGATTGTGTCGGTTGCTTCCACCAGCGGCATTGCCGGCAACCGCGGGCAGACGAACTACGCGGCGTCCAAGGGCGGCGTGATGGGCATGGTGCGCGCCACGGCACCGCTCCTGGCGGAACGCCACGGTTCCATCAACGCAGTCGCCCCGGGCTTCATCGAAACTGAAATGACTGCACGGATTCCGTTTGTGACGCGTGAAATAGCACGGCGCCTCAACTCCCTGCAGCAGGGCGGGCAGCCCGGTGACGTCGCCGAGGCCATTGCGTTCCTGGCCAGCGACGCCGCCGGCGGCATCACAGGCGAGGTGCTGCGGGTGTGCGGACAGAACATGGTGGGCGCATGACCGGTGCCCAGCCCGTAATCCTCGGGGACATGCCGTCCCTGTCCAAGCTGTACGTCAATGCGGCCGCCACTGCGGCAAGGCGCCGCATCCTTGGTACCGATGCGGGGATCGCACTGCCCCCCTGCGGGCATGAGGTCAGGGGCGCAAAAGCGCAGGTGGGTAACCTCACCGCCTACCAGCACCTTGTGGGCGAGACCGCAAGCGACGTCCTGCCGGCCGGATTCATTCATGCCCTCACGTTCCCCGTGTCCATGAGCGTGATGAACCGTGACGATTTCCCGCTGCCGTTGCTGGGAATGGTGCACCTCAACAACAGCGTGGAGCAACACGAACCGGTCCTGTTCACTGAGGCATTGGACATCACATCCTGGGCCGAGAACCTGCGCGGGCACCGTGCCGGCACTCAGGTGGACATCGTTGCGGAGGTCCGCCGCACGGGGGAAGCCCAGGTCCGCTGGAAGGGAACCTCCACGTACCTGGCAAAAGGCGTCTTCCTCCCCGGGATCGACAAGCCCTCGGCACCCGCCACGTCCGCCACGTTCGCGGCGCCTGACCCGACGGCACTCTGGCAGCTGGGCGTCGACACCGGCAGGGCTTATGCCGCGGTGTCCGGCGACTTCAACCCCATCCACCTGAGTGTGCTTTCGGCCAAGGTCCTGGGCATGCGGCGCTCCATCGCGCATGGCATGTATCTGGCCGCCCGGGCACTCGCCGATGTCGGCGCCGTGAAGGGGGATTCGTTTCGCTGGGACGTTGCCTTTGAAGCGCCGGTGTTCCTGCCGGCCCGCGTGGCGCTGGACATCAGTTCGGTCCATGCTCCGGCCGGCGCCTGGCAGCACTCCGAGTACGTTGCGTGGAATCCGCGGTCAGGGCGGCGGCACTTCAGCGGTTCCGTGGCCGCGCTGTAGCGCCACGGTCCCGCAATACCGCCGAAATCACGACGCCGGTGGTCACCTCGTATGGTGACCTCCGGCGTCGTGGTTAACGCAGTGGCTAATCCTGAAGGTCTCTGACGCCGCGGTTTAGGGCCGCCCGGCCGTGACCGCACGGAGAATGCGGTGCAGGTTCAGCACAATGGATCCGGTCGCGCTCGGGGCATGCGGTTTGACGTCATCGGAGGCCATCCGCTCGGCCAGGGCGTCCACGGCCGCATTGGCCCTGGCAATCAGCTCGTTTTGTTTGTCGGGAGGCTCGGCCTCCATGGACCTCATAACCTCGCCGACCGCGTCCAGCGCATCAGCAAGGGGCTCGCTGTAGGGAAGCGGGATCACGAAGGGGACGTCCTTGTCCCAAATGACGTCCGACAGGACTTCGGTCATATCCCGGATGTGGAAGGTCACGCTCTCGAGGCCGCTGAGGTCCTTGTAGTCCTGGTCCACGTCGTGGGAGTGGAGACGGCGGCGGGGATTGACCTGCCTGCTGGCATCAGCCTTCTGGACGGCAGCCCGGACAGCCCGTGCCGATTGAGCGAGCGCCTCCGAACGCACCGCCCAGTCCTCGTGTTCGGGCGGCCAACTTTCCCGCAGGGCGGCCCCCATGTCCGAGAGCTGCTTAGCGAGTGCCCACCGGAGTTCGGCGAGGCTGAGCGCTGCGGCTTTGAAGTGGAGAGGGGGAAAGACCAGCATGTTGACGGCGATGCCCACCACCACTCCTACACCCATCTGCACGAGGTAGCCGAAGGAGAAATCGTCCGGGTTGTTGCCTCCCACCAGGAGGACCAGCAGTGCCGCCGTCGGAATCCAGTCGCGGCCGGCTCCAAGACGCGGCAATCCGGCCAGCAGGACTCCCAGCCCCATTACGACGGCCACCGTCACCGGCGAGGGGTCGCTGAAGCTGACCAGTAGGAAGGCCAGGCCAATTCCGAGCCCCAGCCCCACCAGCGTCTGCACGCCTTGCTTCATGGAGCCCGAAACGTTCTCGTACATCGCCACGAGGGCGCCGAGCGGGGCGTAGTAGGGGTACTGGGCTGCGGCGCCGGGCATCAGCGGTGCAATGAGGAAGGCCAGGCCCGCCGCGAGGCCCGCCTTCGATGCCAGCTGCAGCCGCGGGCCTGAGAGGGCAGCAGCCACGCTGTCACGCACGGACTGCCATATCCTGCCGGTCCGCGATGGGCTGGCTTCATCTTGCCGTTTTGCGATTTCCATTTGGCCTCACCCTAAGCGGGTCCTGATGGTGCTACAAGTGGACAAACCTACTCACGAGTATGTGCCGGCCGCCGGCACGTGCCGGGCCGTGCCTGCTGCCTGCCGCACCGCGTGGGCCAAACGGTGTGCCCGGCCCGGGGTGCGGCCTTCCTCCTGCCTTCCGGGAATGTAGCCGTAAGCGAGATCGTAGGCGGGATCGGCGAAGCCGAGCGCGGCGTTGGCGCCTTCGTGGCCGAACGCACGGTGGCTGCCGAAATTCCGGCTGGGATGCGGCTTCATGAACACAATGGCAAAAGCGTTGTCGAGGCCCGACGCACGGTCCAGGCCCCACACCTGTTCCTCGGACATGGTCCGGATGGTTTCTGCCGAAAGGAAGGCGTCCCCGCCGTCGAGGCCGGTGGTGGCGGCAGCATACAGGCGTGCGAGGCCGGCGGCGGATCCCACGCCTCCGGCGCTGCTCATGCCGTGCTCGCGGATGACCCTGTGGTTGGGGAGTTCCATGACCGTGCTGACGGCGGCGTTGCCGTTCAGGCCATCGAGCCCCAGCGGATCCAGCCACGGCTGGAGGGGGTCGACGTTGTACAGCACGTCCCGGTAGCGGTGTTCCTGGTCCTCCGGCAGTCCCAGGAAGAAGTCGACGCCGAAGGGCACGCGGATGCGGGCATCGTACAGTTCCTGCAGTGTGCTGCCGGTGACGCGGCGGCAGAGCTCCTCCATGAGGATCCCAATGGTCAGGGCGTGGTAACCGAATGTGGCACCGGGACGCCACAGGGGAGCGGTTGCCGCGAGCCTGCGGGCCGCGTCCGCCGTCGTGAATTCACTGAGTGCGAATCCGCCTTCCACGCCAAGCAGCCCTGCGCGGTGGGAGAGCGCATGCCGGACGGTGATTGCTCCTTTTCCATGGGCCGCGAACTCCGGCCAGTAGTGTGCCACCGGGCCGTCAAGGTCAAGTAGACCGTCCTGGACCAGGAGGCCGATGACGAACGCAGCCACACCCTTGGTGCAGGAATAGGCCCCCGTGATGGAATCCGAAGCCAGGTGCGGGCCGCCGCTGAGGTCCAGCACTTTGTTGCCTGACTGGTAGACGGCAAGCTGGGCACTGTATTCCCGATCATCCCCGAGGAACGATTCAAAAAGGGCCCGGACTGCTTGGTATTCGGGCGCGGCAAATCCTGACGAGAGTGGCATGGCTCAACATTAGCGGGGCGTGCGGAGGACGGCGGCGATCAGCGTACGCCGTGTCCCGCGGCAACTTCTTCGCCGCTGCGGACGGCGCCGGGCGCGGTGCCGTCTCCGAAGGGACGGCCGCCAAGCGCCTCCCGGCCGTGCCGGGTCAGCCAGCCGGAAAGATCCGGTCCCTGCGGCACGATTCCGGTGGGGTTGATGTCCTCATGAACGATGTAGTAATGCTGTTTGATCTGGACAAAATCGATGGTGTCGCCGAAACCCGGCGTTTGGAACAGGTCCCGGGCGTAACCCCACAGGACCGGCATCTCGCTGAGCTTCTGGCGGTTGCATTTGAAGTGGCCATGGTAAACGGCATCGAACCGGACGAGGGTTGTGAACAGGCGGACGTCCGCTTCGGTGATCGTGTCCCCCACCAGGTAGCGTTGCCCGGCAAGCCGCTCTTCGGCCCAGTCCAGGGCAGTCCAGAGGCGTGCGTAGGCGGCGGCGTAGGCCTGCTGGGAACCGGCGAAGCCGCATCGGTACACGCCGTTGTTGATTTCGGTAAACACTCTTCTGTTGACTTTGTCGATTTCCGGTCGCAGATGCTCCGGGTAGAGATCGGGGGCCCCGGGACGGTGGAACGCTGTCCACTCCGTGGCGAAGTCCAGGGTGATCTGGGGGAAGTTGTTGGTGACCACCTCACCTGACCGGACATCCACGATCGCCGGCACGGTGATTCCGCGGGGGTAATCGGGGAACCGCCGGAGGTAGGCGTCCTGGATCCGCTCGATCCCCAGCACCGGGTCGACGCCGTCCGGGTCCAGGTCGAATGTCCACGACCGTGCGTCATGAGTGGGACCGGGCTGGCCGAGGGAAACGGCGTCCTCGAGCCCCAGCAGCCGCCGGACGATTACCGTCCTGTTCGCCCACGGGCAGGCACGGGCTGCGATGAGGCGGTACCTGCCCGCCTCCACCGGCCAGCCGGGTTCGCCGTCGGGGCCGGGGGTGCCGTGGCGGGTTATCCGGTCCTCGATGTAGTTGGTGTCCCGGGTGAATTCTTCTCCGCCGGTGACGTAGGACCCTCTGGTGCTGGACCCGGGGTCGGATCGATGTTCGGCTGCAGCGCGGGAATCGGAAGTCATGCTTCCACCCTATTGCCGCGCCAGCCCCGGCAGCGCCGTCAGCACTTGGGCCATCGGCTGCCAGGCCACCCACCAGGAACCGGCAACGACAGCGGCGAAAAGCAGAATCCAGATGGCTGAGGGCACGGACGTGGCACGGTAGAGGAGGTGGGCGTCTGACGTGGGCAGCCTGTCCCGGCGCCGCAGATGGACGTTGGAGAGTTTGGCGAGGTCACGGACGGCGGCCACGAGCAGGGCGAGCCCCAAGGAGATCACCACGTGGGCGGTGAATTCAGGCGGAACGAACAGCACCAGGAGCGCTGAGCCAAGGACGGCTGCAGACGTGATCAGGAGCCCCAGGGCGTTGCGGATGAACAGGAAGGAGCCCAGCAGGATCAGGGTGCCGACAGACATCGCCGCCGGTCCCCAGCCGTTGAAACCAGACCACACCATGGCGGCTCCCACGACTCCGGGCACCGGATAACCCCAAAACGTCGACCAGACGGCCGGGAAGCGGCCCCTGCTGTACGTGGTGGTTGTCCCGGAGTGGTCCAGGCTCAGCCTGATGCCTCCCAGGCGTTGCCCGGTCATGAGGGCGGCGAACGCATGGCCGAGTTCATGGGTGACGGTGGCCAGCAGCCCGAAGTACCGCCAGGACCCCTTGGGGAGGGATAAGGCCGTGGCAACCAGGATGACCAGCATCAGTTCCATGGCCGTCACCTGCGGGGACGGGGACTGCGAAAATCCCGACAGAATCCGCTGCCACAACGAACCGGCAACGTCCGTCATGCTTTCCGGCCCAACGTTCCGCCGGCATGGTCGATGCAGTACGGCGTCCAGGGGCGGGCTTCGAGCCTGCCTTCGCCTATGGGTGCCCCGCAGATTTCGCAGTAGCCGTAGCTGCCGTCTGCGATCCGTCCCAATGCCGCCTCGACCTGCACGAGCGTGGCGCTGCTTTGCTGCATCAGTGCGGCGGCCTGGGAGAGCTCAAAGGCGATGGTGGAGCCCTCGGGATCGTGTTCGTCGTCGACGTTTGAGTCCTGGCGTGCAGCGTTGGCGGAGCTAATGTCCGCACGGAGGGCGGGCAGCAACAGAGCCTTCCGGGCACGCTCCTCTTCCAGCAGCATCCTGAACCTCTCGACGTCGACCATAGTGTCCAAGGCTAGCCCGGTCCAGGCAGCGAGTCGAAAGCGGCGGGGCGGCGGGGCCGCTGAAACTCCGCCGGGGGAAGCTACGGAGAAAATGCGCAGGCGCTGACCGTGATGCGGCCCGGCAAGCCCATAGAGTAGGGCCATGGCGGATGTAACGGCAGAGGACCACATGGAAATTGACGACGAACTGCTCCGGAAACTGGCGGCAGCCCGCGGCGTGAGCACCTCCTTCCGCGGCTGGGACGGCGTTGCACATCCCGTTGCGGCCAGCACGCTGCGCAGCGTGCTGACCGCTTTGGGGGATCGGACCGAGACGTTGGAGGACCTTCAGGGCGCCCTGCATGAAGCGGAACTGGAGCCGTGGACGCGCGTGCTGCCGCCGTCGCTCGTTGCCAGGGAAGGCAGGGAAATCCATGTTGCCGTTCATGTGCCGCACGGTACCGGCGTCAATGTGTGGGCGGTGACCGAGGACGGGAACCGCGTGGACGCGGAGCAGCGTGAAGACTGGCAGGCGCCGAGGGACGTGCGCGGTGTCCTTACAGGGAGGGCTGCTTTCGCCATTCCCGGCGGTTTGCCGCTGGGCTGGCACACCCTGCATGCCGACGCCGACGGGGAGCGGGCAGAGTGTGCGCTGATCATCACACCCGATCGGCTGGAGACTACCCGGCGCTTGGCGTCCGAGCGCCATTGGGGCCTTACCGCCCAGTTGTATTCGGTGCGGTCGTCCCGGTCGTGGGGCATCGGCGACTTTTCAGACCTTGTTGACCTTGCCGCGATTGCAGGCAACGACGGTGCGGGTTTCGTCCTGGTGAATCCACTGCATGCAGGGGAGCCCCGGCCGCCCATTGAAGATTCCCCGTACCTGCCCACGACGCGCCGTTTCTTCAATCCGCTCTATATCCGCGTTGAGGACGTGCCGGAGTACGGTTACCTCGATCCTGCGTCCAGGGCCGCGATCGGGAACAGTGCGGTGGGCCTGCACTCCGCCAATACGGCCGACGGCCTGTTGGACCGAAATTCCAGCTACGAAGCCAAACTCGCCGCGCTCGAGCTCATTTTCAAGGTCCGCCGCAGCCCCGGCCGGGCCCTCATGTTCAAGAATTTTTGCGCAGCGGAAGGTAAGGGACTGGATGACTTCGCGCTGTGGTGCGCCCTCGCGGAGCGGCTTCCGTCCACGGCACCCGAATGGCGCGGCGAAGCGTCGTCACCGGACACGCCGTACTGCGACACCATGCGGGAGGCTTTGGCGGACCGGCTGGAGTTTTATCGATGGATGCAGTGGATCTGCGACGAACAACTGGCCACAGCGCAGCGGGCGGCCAAGGCGTGCGGGATGGCCATCGGGATCGTCCATGATCTTGCAGTGGGCGTCAAGACGGACGGGGCGGACGCTTGGATGCTCCACGGTGTGCTCGCCCCGGGCGTCACAGTCGGCGCCCCGCCCGACGTATTTAACCAGCAGGGACAGAACTGGACCCAGCCGCCGTGGCATCCTGGCCGCCTGGCGGCTTCAGGGTACAGGCCCTACCGAGACATGCTCCGGACCATACTCCGTCATGCAGGCGGCGTCAGGGTCGACCATATCCTGGGTCTGTTCCGCCTGTGGTGGATTCCGGAAGGCGCCGGACCAGCTGAAGGCACGTATGTCTACTATGACCATGAAGCCCTGATCGGCATCCTCGCCCTGGAGGCCCAGAGGGCGGGCGCAACAGTGGTCGGGGAAGACCTTGGCGTGTTCGAACCCTGGGTCCGTGACTACCTGACGGAGCGGGGCATTCTTGGCACCTCCATCCTGTGGTTCGAACACGGGGAAGCCGGACCCCTTTCGCCCGAGGAATACCGGCAACAGTGCCTGACCAGCGTCAACACCCACGACCTTCCCCCGACGGCGGGATATCTCGCCGGGGAGCACGTCACCCTCCGCGAATCACTGGGACTGCTGCTGCGTCCCGTCGAAGAGGAACGTGCGGAGGCGGCGGCCGAGCAGGAAGCCGTGCTTGCCCTGGTGCGTGAACGGGGTCTGCTGCCCGACGCGCCAGGCGACGTTCAGCGCACGGTGGAGGCGCTCTACGCCTTCACTGCCCTGACGCCGTCCGCCCTGCTGGGCGTCGCCCTCGTTGACGCCGTGGGGGAAACGCGCACCCAAAACCAGCCCGGAACGGACGCGGAACACCCTAACTGGCGCATCCCGCTTGCGGGCCCCGAGGGGCCCGTCCTCATTGACGACCTGCCGGCGAACGACAGGTTCAATTCCCTGGTCGGGGTAGTCCGCGACGCGCTGAAGGCCTCACGCTGAAGAGGCGTTGCCCCGCTGCGCGATCTTTACCGCCCGGGAGCCGGCGGATACCCGGGCTGAGCAGGGCCGAGGATCCGCTGTGCCTCGTGTTGGGACTCCAGTTCCCCGGGGCTAAGGGTGCGCCCGCGCATGAAACCGGCGCCGGCCAGGAGCTGGCGCAGTTCGGAGAGGGACCGCGGCGTCGTCGCACCGATGTGGGCCATGGCGTGGCAGTTCGCACAGAGCGGCACCAGATCCGTGACCGGATCCAGCCGGTAGTTGCTGTCGAGCTGCGAAGCCGGCACCGTGTGGTGCACGTCGATGAAGTCCCTGCCGGTTTCACCGTAGGCGATTTCGAAGGAAAAACCGCAGGCAGCACAGATGGTTCCGTAGTGGGCGATGCAGGCACGCCGCGCCTCCGGGTTCCGTTCGTAGCGGTTCATTCCAACTGTGCTGACCGCCCAGGCGGGGTAGGTGCCGGGCACCGGCAACGCGGATTCCGGGATTGGCGCCGGGCCTTCCACCTGCCATAAGTCACGGATGCGGGCCTCCGCGGACGGCGCTATGGCCTGGCCGCTGCGGACAACGTTCCACTGCACCTCCGGAACGTTGTCCCCCAGAACCTCGGGCGCCACCTGGTCGCCGAGGGGAAGGAGTGAATCGAAGGCGACGATCAGCTGCGTGGATGCCGTACCGGCCGCCGCGGCGGGCGCCCCTGCGCAGGGCTGTACAGGGATCACCGTGCCGTGTCCGAGCAGGCCCCTCCCGTGCTTGCCCCGCAACAGCAGCCAGGCATCCCCGCCGGCGGGGATGCCTGCCGGGCGGGCAACATCCCACCGGCCGTGGAACTGCCCGGTTTCGCGAACCTGTTCGACGACGGACGTGTAGTTCCAGTCGTTCCAGCGGTCCGGGTTCCACACCAGGAAGATGGCTGTCATGCGCCCATTCTTTCAGTGCTTCAGTCCGTCGGACACGCCGGTCCGTGCGGTGGGGAAATTCATTCGCTGACGGTTTGGAGCCAGTTCAGTGCTTCGTCCTCGTCGGTGAAGTATGCGCTCGGACAGGCGGGCAGCGGGAGCCCCAGCAAACCGTGGGCGATGACGCGGTCCACGGGAGTGCTGCCAAGGATGGCGAAGGCGCTGACTGTCACGGCCGAGCTGTAGACGCCGATCGCTTCCCTGCTGACGGAGCCCACGCCGGTGATTTCCAGCAACACGCCACCGCGGGAGCCCCCGGTCAGGGCCAGCAGCTGTTCCCGGGTGCGGACCCCGTCCTCCTCCGTGATCCGGGCGCTGGGCCGCAAGGTAATGCGCGATATTCCTTGGCGTACGCGGACCACACAGACGTTGGCCTCCGTAATGCTTGTCACTGGCTCCCCCAAGGGGCAGTACTCGGCGCAGCCGGACGGCTGCAATCTTTCCCCGGCGTTTCCGGGCCGGGAAACCTGCCCCGGCGTCAATCTAACGGGACGGACCACCGTTGTCCATCAACCACGCAGCACGAGCTGCCCCTCAGTTGTGGGGGAGGACATGGTGCTCCAGGAGATGCTCGGCAATGGCCATTGCGGATGTTGCCGCCGGGGAGGGTGCGTTCCGCAGGAGCGTCACCGGCCCCATCTTCTCGATTGCGAAGTCATCGAGGAGGCTACCGTCCAGGGACCATGCCTGGGCCCGGACGCCGGCGGCAGTCTTCGCCGTGAGGTCGTCCATCTGCAGCTCAGGGATGAACCTGCGGGCCTGCCGGAAATACAGGGGCTTGACCAGCGATGCGGCGATCTCTTTCGCGCCCATCCGCCAATGTTTCCTGGCCAGGGCGCCGGCACCCGGCCACAGGATCGACGCGGCAGTGTCCTTGAGAGACACGTTGCCCCAGCTGTAGCCTTCCCGGGCCAGGGCAGGAACCGCATTCGGTCCTACGTGGATAGTGTCGTACACGCCGCGGGTGAAGTGCACTCCCAGGAAAGGGAAACGCGGATCCGGCACCGGGTAAATCATGCCTTTGACGAAATGTTGCTTCGCCGCGGCCAAGCCCCAGTATTCGCCGCGGAAAGGAAGGATCTTGGGAGCCGCTGAAGCGCCCACAAGCCCGGCAACGACGTCGGACTGCAGGCCGGCGCAGACGATCAGGCGATCGAACACGAACTCCGCGTGGCTGGTGGTGACACGCACCGTACCGCGCTCGGTGGTGATGGCAACGGCTTCATGCCCGAACAGGATCTGCCCGCCCGCGGACCGGATATCCTCGGCCATGGCTTCTGTGATGGCCACAAAATCCACGACGGCGGTATGCGGCGAATGAAGCGCCGCCACCCCTGCGACGTGCGGCTCGACGTCGCGCATCGCGCCGGCATCGAGCCGGCGCAGCCCGGGCACGCCATTCGCGACGGAGCGGCTTTCAATGTTTGCCAGCGCAGGGAGTTCATCGTGCGTGAGGGCAACGACGAGCTTGCCCAGTTCCCGGTACGGCAGATTCCGCTCCCGGCAGTAGTCACGCGTGAGTACCCGGCCCCGTTGGCACAGACGGGCCTTCAGCGAGGCCGGCGCATAGTAAAGCCCCGCGTGCACCACCCCGGAATTGTGCCCCGTCTGGTGCATGGCAACACGCTGTTCCTTTTCCAGGACAGTGACGTCCGCCAGTCCGCGGGTGCTGAGGGCTCGCGCCATTGCGATTCCGACGATTCCGCCGCCAATGATGCCTATGCTCTCAGCCATCGCCCTGGCGCCCCTGCCTGCTTGCCGATGATTCGCGGGCCATCAAATCCATGCGGCCCGCCGCAGCGGCGGTTCGGTTCCGCCGGAGCGTTGCACGAGCACCTGGTTGACGCCCGTGAGTCCGTCCTCGAAGCCCAGTGCGCTGGCGGCCATGTAGATCCGCCAGACGCGGGCCCGTCCGGGGCTGCTGGCGCTGACTGCCTCATCCCAGTGCTGCTCCAGGTTGCGCACCCAGGCGCGGAGCGTCAGCGCATAGTGCCGCCGCAGCGCTTCGACGTCGAGCACTTCGAACCCACCGGACTCAAGCGCCCCGACCATGTCGGCGAGGCTGAGCATTTCGCCGTCCGGGAAGACGTAGCGCGGAATGAAGGAGTCGGGGTCTTCTTTGGTCGGTCCCGCGTTCCAGGAAATTGCGTGGTTGAGTAGCCTGCCGCCGGGACGCAGCAGGCCGTGCAGCTGAGAGACGTAGCGTGAAATCTGCTCGCGGCCTACGTGCTCGGACATGCCGATGGAGCTGATCGCATCGAACGGCCCGTCGTCCACGTCGCGGTAGTCCTGGACCCGGATGTCGACGCGATCGGTCAGACCGGCTTCGGCCACGCGTTTGCGGGCCAGTCCGGCCTGCTCGTTTGAGAGGGTGACCCCGACGACGTCGACGCCGTAGCGCTGGGCGGCGTGCAGGGCGAAGCTGCCCCAGCCGCAGCCGACGTCCAGTACCCGCATGCCGGGCTGTAGCCCCAGCTTGCGGCAGACCAGGTCGATTTTGGCCTTCTGGGCGGCCTCCAGGCTGCCTGGTCCGGCGTTCCCGTCAGCGTGGTGGTTCCAGACAGCGCAGGAGTAGACCATCGATGGACCAAGGACCATGGCGTAGAAGTCGTTGCCGACGTCGTAGTGATGCGAGATCGCCGCGGCATCCCGGGTCTTGGAATGGCGGCCGCCGAGCCGGTGCACCTTTGATTCCTCCGGCGGGGGAGCAGGATTCGGACCGATTGCGCCGACCCGGACCGCGGTCTTGAGCAGAGTCCATGCTTCCTGCGCGGTGAGCGGCGGGAACGGCCCGGGCTCGGCGAACTTTCCCGCCGAGCTGAGCGCGGCGAAGCTGGCGAATACATCGCCGGGGGCATCGATTTCCCCGGATACATAAGCCCGGCTGATGCCCAGCTGCCCGGGCGACCAGAGCATGCGCCGCAGTGCGCGCCGGGAGCGGAACTCGAGAACCGGGGCGCCTTCCGGACCTGCTTCCGAGCCGTCCCAGGCGCGAAGCCGGAGCGGGATCCCTTTGGTGCCCAAAACGATGGCAAGCGCTTCCGCCAGCCTTGGTGCCACACCCGTAGTCTTCGTCATGTGCACTGCCTTTCGTCCAACTGATCCTGCTGCCTGCCAGATCCTCATCTCATTGCTGCGGGAGCGCTCTGCCCGTGCCCACGCACCTGTAGTTGTTCAATCTATGGTGCAACCCCCGCCCGTGTCTTGGGCCGAACGACACCCCGGACCTGCCGTCCCAAAAAAACGTGTCGACCGCCGGGGAAATTGGGAGGAGGATTAAGGAGCATTCACTATGAGGAGGTCAGTGATGTGCTATCCGTATAACAAGGATTACCGGAGGGACATTCGGAAAGAGGAGTCGCGGGAACCTGAAAAGCAGCCGGAACCCCGAGTGGAAGCAAAGGACTTCAAGTTCTGGGCCTTCCCCCGCCGGGAACGGAAGTTCACGGGTTCGGAACCGGTTGTGGACCGCACACCCGAGAAGGTCTAAGGGACTCCGATAACGAATCATGGCAAAGGCCCCGCAGTGCGGGGCCTTTGCCATGAGTATCTGGCTTGCGTTAGAGATCTTCCTTGGACAGCGCCTTGGTCTCGGCCGGGGTAGGGCGGCCCAAACGTTCGTCGAGGGCCACACGGAGCTTGGCTGCCGCAACCTGGACTCTGTGCTCTGAGGGGGTCAACTGCCTGCCGCGGGAAGTGGAGACGTGACGGGGCGTCCGGGACTTTTTCTGTTCCGGTGTGCTGGTGCTCATGGCTTTCCCTCCTCCGTACCGTCGGTGCTCGTGGTTCCATTGTCGCCGATTGGTTCCCCGGAGTCCACGGCTTCGACGCCCTCGTCCCAGGTACCCTCGTCGCCGTTGGCCTCGGTCACCGATTGCCACGCAATGTCCAGCAGTTCCAGTTCCTCTTCGCGGGCAAGGTCGCTCCGCGCCAGGACTGCCAGGGATGCCAGCCCAAGGGCCTTGGCGTCCCCGTCGGCGTCCAGGGCTTTGTCGAGGGCCCACTGTGTGCGCTTCCACCATTCGGCGCGGTCATCAGCCCGGGTTCGTTGCTTCAGCGCCTGGGCGTCCGCCACTGCTTTCTGTCGCAGGGTCCGCCACCCGATGAATGCAGCGAGGACAGCGCCGGCCAGAACCGCAAGCGGCCCCAGCGCAGCCACGATCTGCCACCATTCGGCAGCGGCAGCAACAGCAAGTTCAAAAGGGCCAGGGGACAACGTCACAGACCAAGACTAGGCGTTGCCTGCTTGCAGGTACGGCATTTAGGGAACCGCAGCAGCGAGTCTCCTGACCCGGCGCGCCCTTGACCGGTACCGTTATTTCGGGGGTGCATGGAAATGGAAAGCGGCGTAACGGACCGGCTGTGGGACAAGGACGTGCAGGAGTTCATCATTGCCTGCCGGCACGAGCAGCTGAGCGACATCACCTTGGGCTATACGGTGCTGGGCGGCGGGCAGCTGCTCCTGACGGCCTCGGCCTTCTACCTGTCAAAAAGAGGACGCCGTGTGCCCGTGGGTTACCGGTGGACGGAGTCAAAGTCCGGCGCGGCAGCCGAAATCTTCGTAGGCAGGGCAAAGGCGTCCGCCGGGCAGGAACTGGATGGACTCTTCGGGCTGGCACTGAGGGCTGGGCTGTGGGGCGAGCGCCGGCACGTCGCTTTTGCGCTCATGGCGGTGGCTGACGTCCAGTCAAAAGCCGGCGGCGTCCGCGGCCGCCTGCAATTTGAGTACCTCAAGGCGCATTATGGCGCTGAACCGGTTTCCGCAGAGCCGCTGCCGTCCGGGCGGGATGACGCTGCCGGTTCTCCGGGACGGAGGTCAAGGATTGCCCAAGCGCAGGAGCTGACCCTGCAGACACTCAATGACCTCGCCTACCTTTACGGTGCCCGCGCCGGGAAGGAAACGCTCTAGGCTCATTTCGAGGCGTGCGGATTGTGGCGGCCCGTGCGCCGGCGGGCACAACTGTGACCGGCGCCATCGTTTGGCCTGCGAGGCCCGGACCCGCGAAGAGGATAGCCTGAGCGGGACCGCCGTATCAATGAAGGACAAGACGATCTCACGCCGCCGTTCCAAAGCACTGACCCTCCTGACCGCCGCTCTGCTGCTTGGAGGCCTGGCAGGCTGTGACGCCGCAGCCTCCGCGGGTACGGCGATCGGGAAGGCCACCGGCGGCGCAGCGCCGTCCACGCCCGCGGAAGCTCCGGCAGCGAACCCGGATGAAGTGGCCGCCGCAATTGCCCGGCTCGCCAGTATTCCGGTGAAGGGCCGTGCGCCGAAGACCGGCTACAGCCGCGATCAGTTCGGCGCCGCCTGGGCGGACGTGGACCACAACGGCTGCGACACACGGAACGACATTCTGGCCCGAGACCTGACAGGGGAGACCTTCAAACCCGGCACCCACGACTGCGTGGTGGCTGCCGGTACGCTGGCTGACAAATACACCGGTAAAACAATCAACTTCGTCCGCGGCGCGGACACAAGCTCGGCGGTCCAGATAGACCACATCGTTCCGTTGTCACTGGCGTGGCAGACCGGCGCCCAGCTGATCAGCGAAGACAATCGGAAGCAATTCGCCAACGATCCTCTGAACCTCATGGCCGCCGACGGTCCTTCCAATATGGCCAAGTCCGACAAGGACGCCGCCACTTGGCTGCCACCGAACAAGGCCTTCCGGTGCGAGTACGCTGCCCGGATGACGGCGGTGAAGGCCAAGTACAAGCTGTGGGTCACCCGGCCGGAACACGACGCGATCGAGAGCATCCTGGCCTCCTGCACATAGGCTCCGGCGCGTGTTCGGCCAGTCCCAATGACGAGTTCGCCACGTTCATCGGTGGGACAGCGTCCGCGCGATGGAGGGAACCGCCAAGCGGTTCTCCATCGACGAGAGCGCAACCTGCCGTAAATCGAAGTAAATTTTGTCCATCGAAACGCTAAACAGCCCCCGACGGCCCGTACGATGGGTTCGTCTCGTCACTCTGAATCCATGGGGGAATACCTTGAGCTATCAGCAATACCCGCAACAGCAGACGCCGCAGCAGACCTGGCAGGGCGGCGAACCGCCTCTCTGGGCGCCGTATTACGGTGCACCGTTCCCGGCAGCGGTCAAACGGTTCTTCAAGAAGTACGCCACGTTCTCCGGGCGGGCCAGCCGGAGCGAATACTGGTTGTGGACCCTCGTCTCCGTTGCTGTGAGCATCATCCTGAACATCATCATCGGAGTCGGGTCCGCCGCGACCACTTCGGCATCCGCCCTCACGAGCCAGGCAGCTCCCGGTCCTGGTGCCATTGTCGGTTACATCCTGCTCGCCATCTGGGGGCTGGCCACTATCGTTCCGTCGCTTGCCCTCGTTGTGCGCCGCCTGCACGACGGCAACTTCAGCGGCTGGCTGGTGCTCATCGTCCTGGTTCCGTTCCTCGGCGCCCTGGCACTGCTGGTGTTCATGATCCTGGGCTCAAACCCGGCCGGCCAGCGGTTCGACCAGCCAGCCAGCGCCTAGGACGCAAAACCCCGGCCAGCATCTGGCTGAATCACCAACGCAGAAGGGCCCGTTCCTGAACGGGCCCTTCTGGCGTGCCGGCTACCGGGGCCTTCCTCGACGTCGGCCCGGGTAACCGACCGGAGAGTCACCGAGCGGCTGTGTTCCCGGAGGCTGCGAGGTCGATGCCGCGGGTCTCCGGGAGGCCGAAGGTGGCGAATAGGCTCACCAGGCTCACGCCGGCCAGAAGCAGGCCGATGGCCGGACTCCCCAGGCTGGCGCCGAGCGATGCCGCCACCAGCGGCGTGACGCCGCCGCCGACGAGCGCTCCGAGGTTGTAGGCCATTCCGGCACCTGTGTAGCGGTAGCGGGTGGCGAAGAGCTCCGGCAGGAAGGCGCCCACCGGACCGTAGATTCCGGCGACGATCAGCAGCGTGCCGGAGAGCCCGATGGCAAACGACCAGGAGGTGCCGATGTCGAGGATTGGGAAGAGCAGGAGCGACCAGGGGATCGCCACGACGCACGAGCCGACGATCACGGCTCGGCGGCCGATCCGGTCGGAGAGCATTGCGCTGCCAAGAGTTCCGGCAGCGAAGAACATCGCGCCGACGATTCCCAGCGAGAGGATGGTGGACCGGCTGTGGCCAAGGCCCTCGGCACTTGTGCCATAGCTGCTGAGAAAGGCTGTGCCGATGTAGAAGAAGGCTAAGAGCATCATGGTGGAGGCGCCGCCCAGGAGGATCTGGCGTGGCTGGTTTCGCACCGACTCCCACACCGGCAGCTTGCGCGGCCCCGTCGGGACGGCGCTCTCGTCGCTGGCCTGCTTGAAGACGGGAGTCTCTTCGATCTTGAGGCGGATGTAGAGACCGATCATAACGAGCACGGCACTTCCGACGAACGGAATGCGCCACCCGTACGTGAGGAATGCCTCCGACTTGTCGCCGAGTGACAGATTGATGATGAGGAAGGTTGCACTCGCGAGGGCGAAGCCAATCGACGGGCCCAGCTGGGGGAAGGCTGCGAATAGGCCCCGGTGTTTGGGCGGGGCGTACTCTGCGGCCATCAAGGCCGCGCCGGCCCATTCGCCGCCGACAGCGAATCCCTGAAGAAAGCGTAGGACAACGAGGATGATCGGCGCGGCGATCCCGATTACGCTGGCGTCGGGCAGCAGTCCGATGGTGACGGTCGCGATGCCCATGATGAGCAGTGTGCTGACCAGCGTCTTCTTGCGCCCCAGCCTGTCACCAAAGTGGCCGAACAGGACAGCTGGCCGAGGGCGGACCAGGCCACCCCCAGGCGGGTCGCAACAAGGACTTCGGACGTGTCCTTGAAAGTGCGGGCACCGGGAAGAAGATTGGCTTTTGGAATGCGGACGTTATTGAGCTTGATTCGGGCCTGGTGTATTGCGCGCAGCGAGGCCTTTCCGGTGGCAAGGGATTCGAGCAACCTGAGAGCTTTGGGGTGCTGCGTCACGAGGCGCGTGAGCGCCGTGAGGTCAGGGGTTTGGTATGCGGAAGAATCGGCTGCTTCCGCTAAGACAAGAAGACCGCCCAGATCGTCTGCGAGCTGCCGGGGCTGGCCGTCGGACGTTAGGCGCAGGGCGAGCAGGGCAGATGCCCACGAGCGGTGGAGCACGCCTGGTTCCATGGCCAGGCCAACCCCTGTGCGCGATCCGGCCCCCGCCGGAAGCTGTGCGTCACCGAGCTGTGGAGTTGCGGGGAACCGGGGGACGAATGCCCGCACCGGGCCAACAACCGTGTAAATCAGGGTGCTCGGGGTGGTGCGCAGTTCGGCGGATGCGGGAACGACCACCACCCTATAGGCCGTATCACGGTCGAGGCGAAGCATGGCTGCGGCGTCCATCCGCCTGTCGAGAGGTGCCATAGCATCGATGAGCACCTCTATGGCCCTGCGGGAGCGGCCAATGGGCTGGTGCGGTCAAAGGAGATTCCAAGGGCGATCGCCACCCGCTCCAGGATCATTTCGTCGTTGGCGAAAGCCGTGCCGGACCGCTCAATCCAGACCCGCCCGCCAGCCCCGAAATCGTGTCCGGGCCAACCGCCGGGTCCCTTGCCACTGTCCGAACCAGATCCATCGGAAGCGCCGGGGCCTGTTCTTGTACCGGAGGCATCAACGCGTAAGGATTTGCCGTCCACCGTATATCCGGCCGTACAGCCGCTCAGCGCTGCAGCGCCACTCAGCAGAACCTGGGCACTAGCGTGACCGTCGACGAGCGCATCAAAGTACGCGATCACCTTGAGGCTTTCGGACGCCTCAGGGTCATGCGCTTTGAGGCGCCAACCAATCCCTGCATATCTGCCGCTCGTTGAGTTAGCTCGTCATCCGAATTTTACTCCGCCCAGAAACTGGTACTCCGACACCGCCTCCGTCAGGCGCCAAGGATGCGGCGAACCCATTTCGTTCGTACGTCGCGGGCATGGATCGACAGGGCGGCCTGCGGCACGATCATGTCGAAGCCGTGGAATCCGCCCGCCCATACATGCAGTTCGGCAACGCCTCCTACGGCCCAGATTCCCGAGGCGTAGGCAGCCACTTCATCGCGGAACACTTCTGCCGTTGCCACATCGATGAAGGCGGGCGGCAGGCCGGAGAGGTCGGTTGCCCTGGCCGGCGCCGCATAAACGGACACTTCCGGCGTCTTGCGCCCGGTCGCCGAGCAGGGCATCCCAACCGGTGTCGTTGCTGGTACGGTCCCACAACCCGAAGCCATCAATCGGTAGCTGGAGACCGTTTCGTTGCGGTCGTCGAGCATGGGGCAGATCAGAACCCACCGCCATGCGTGTGATAGATCCCGGGTCCGCCGGGGGACATGATCGGTCCTGGTGAAGATGGAAACAATGAGGTCCGGAGCGCCGTCAGGGCCAGGGATTGTCCGCTCCTGGTGGGACACGGCGTGGCCCGCCAGCTGCTCTTCAATGGATGCCGTGAGGGGCCCACCCCGCATCCCGGCAATCATGTCGGGAGTCAGCGTGGGATTGAGAAGATCACCCAACGCAGCGAGTGTTGAGCCCAGCTCAACATCAAACGGTGGGGCTTTGTGGACTGGCGTCATGGTGTCTCCTGGGTGGCTGCCGGTCACCGCGTTGTGACCTGAATTCAGCCTAGGCATTTCGTCCTGCGATTCTAACCGCCAGCAACTCGCAAAGGACTCGTGTCTAACCGCTAAGTGGCGGTCCTCCACCGCGGTAGCCCGCATACGGGGCCGGCCCGGCTCGTCTCCGGACGGTAACGCCCGCACCTGCGAATTTGGAACCTGCCGTCGTATGCGTGAAGACAGAAAAAAACCCCTGGAATCCGTGGATTCCAGGGGTTTTCCCTTGTGCGCGGAGGGGGACTTGAACCCCCACCCCCTTTCGAGGACTAGCACCTCAAGCTAGCGCGTCTGCCATTCCGCCACCCGCGCAGGTGGTAATTCGGGGATCCGTTCCGCCTTTCAGCGTTTTGGATTTCTCCGAAGCAGCGAGAAAGACTCTAGCACGACTTTTCCGGAAACAAATAATCGGGGGTTGCAGGGGGCTTGTGGGTAGGCTGAAACCAGCAATCAAGCCGCCCCCACGAGGAGTGAAACATGACTGAAGTACGTCCCGAGGATGAAGTTGTCAGGATCTGCCAGGAACTGATCCGGATCGACACTTCGAACTACGGTGACGGAACAGGACCGGGGGAACGTGCGGCTGCGGAATACACGGCCGGGCTCATCACCGAAGTGGGCCTTGAGGCAGAGATTTTCGAATCAGCGCCGGGCCGTGCCAACGTCGTTACCCGAATTGCGGGGGAGGACTCCTCGGCCAGCGCCCTGGTGGTGCACGGGCACCTGGACGTTGTGCCCGCACTCCGGGACCAGTGGTCAGTTGACCCCTTCGGCGCAGAGCTCAAGGACGGCCTCATCTGGGGCCGCGGAGCCGTAGACATGAAGGACATGGACGCCATGATCCTCTCCGTCATGCGGAACTTTGCCCGGACGGGACGTAAACCCAAGCGCGACCTGATTTTCGCATTCTTCGCCGACGAAGAGGCGGGTGGGACCTACGGCGCCCGTTACGCCGTCGAAAACCGGCGGGAGCTCTTCGACGGAGCCACCGAAGCGATCTCCGAGGTGGGCGGCTTCTCGGCCACCATCGGCGGCCAGCGCACCTATCTCCTGCAGACCGCAGAAAAGGGACTCTCCTGGCTGCGGCTGGTGGCCCATGGCCGCGCAGGCCACGGATCGCAGATCAACACTGACAATGCCGTCACACGCCTCGCCAGCGCGGTCTCCCGCATCGGCGAATACCAGTGGCCGGTGGAGCTGACACCCACCACCCGGCAGTTCCTGGACGGCGTGACGGAACTCACGGGCGTCGAATTCGATCCGGACGATCCGGACAAGCTCCTCAAGGAACTGGGGACCGTGGCGCGGTTCGTTGGCGCCACGCTGCAGAACACCACCAACCCGACTCTCCTCAAAGGCGGGTACAAGCACAACGTCATCCCCGAATCCGCCGAGGCCCTGGTCGATTGCCGGACGCTGCCGGGCCAGGAGCAGCAGGTCCTGGAAATCGTCAGGGAACTCGCGGGCAACGGCGTCGATGTTTCCTACGTCCATAACGACGTCTCACTCGAGGTCCCGTTTGCCGGAAACCTGGTGGACTCCATGATCGATGCCCTGCATTCCGAGGATCCCGGCGCCAAGGTACTTCCGTACACCCTGTCCGGCGGCACGGACAACAAGTCCCTCAGCCGGCTCGGCATTACCGGCTACGGCTTCGCCCCGCTCCAGCTCCCGGATGAACTGGATTTCACCGGGATGTTCCACGGCGTGGATGAGCGCGTACCGGTAGATTCCCTCAGGTTCGGGGCAAGGGTGCTGGACAGGCTGCTGACCAACTACTGAGCCCCCCGTCGCCGAAGCCCATGAAAGCCAAACCATGACGCCGGACCAGATCCTCACCGAGCCCCTGCTGGAGCGGATCCGCGGCCGTGCGGCCCGCTATGACCAGGAGAACAGCTTCTTCACCGAGGATCTGGAGGAACTTGCCGCGGCGGGCTACCTCAAGATCTTTGTGCCGGCGTCCGACGGCGGACTGGGGCTGGGCCTTGCAGCGGCAGCTCAGCTGCAAAGGAGGCTGGCGACGGCGGCCCCGGCCACCGCGCTGGCGATCAACATGCACCTAGTGTGGACCGGCGTCGCGCAGGTCCTGGCCGCGCGCGGTGATTCCTCGCTCGACTTCGTCCTCCGGGAGGCGGCGCAGGGGGAAATTTTCGCGTTCGGAAACTCGGAAGCCGGCAACGACTCCGTGCTTTTCGATTCACGGACCGTTGCCACGCCGCACGCTGACGGCAGTTACGGCTTCACGGGACGGAAGATCTTCACCAGCCTGTCTCCTGCCTGGACCAGGCTCGGGATTTTCGGCAAGGACAGCTCCGCCCGGCACGGCGAAGGCGAACTGATTCACGGTTTCATCACCAGGGACGCTGCCGGCTATGAAATCCTCAACGATTGGGACACCCTGGGCATGCGGGCCAGCCAGTCGAACACCACCGTGCTGGACGGCGCCGTCGTGCCAGCCGACCGCATCTTCCGAAAGCTCCCGGTAGGGCCGAACGCCGATCCGCTGATTTTCGCGATCTTTGCCTGCTTCGAGACATTGCTGGCCGCTGTCTACACCGGTATCGGCGAACGGGCGCTGGATTTGGGAGTGGAGGCGGCCAAACGGCGTACATCCTTCAAGAATGAGGGGCGCAGCTACGCCCAGGACCCCGATATCCGGTGGAAGGTGGCGGAGGCCGCCATGGCGATGGACGCCCTGTACCCGCAGCTTGCCGAGCTGTCGCGTGACATTGACGGGCTGGTGGACCACGGCAGCCAGTGGTTTCCCAGGCTCGTGGGCCTCAAGGTCCGGGCCACGGAAACGGCGCGGACAGTGGTCGACCTGGCAATCCGGGTATCTGGGGGATCAAGCTATTTCCGGGGAACCGAACTGGAACGCCTCTACCGCGACGTGCTCGCCGGGATGTTCCACCCCTCCGATGACGAGTCAGCGCACAACACCGTGGCCAACGCCTGGCTGGGGCCGCCGGAGACGCCGTAGCAGCTGCTGGGCAGTGAAAAGGCTGCACTTTCCCCGGGGCTTCGCTAAACGGTCCGCCGGGGGCCGCTAAACAGTCCGCTGGACTTGGATGACTTTGCGGCGAAGCCAAAAGCGCCTGCCACCGCCCACGTAGAGACGGCTGCGCTGCAGCTCCCACTTGCCGTATTCGGAATGTTCAACAAGGCGGCGGCGGGCCTCCGGCAGCGAATCCTCAGGGCCGACCGTCAGTACCAGGTACTCGTACTGCCTCGCGTAGTCCCGCTCCCGCTGGACTGAACTGCTCAGAAAATGTTCTTTCATTGCTCTCCATTTTCGTCCATTTCCGACTAACGTGAAGTCATGAGCATCGATCCGCGTGTCGCGCTTCAGTCCCTGACCACAGCCTTGGAAGAACACCTGATCGCTGCCTCCGCACGGCGGGGCGAGGGAGACCCAACGGTCGAAGCGGCGTTCTTTGCCGTAGCTGATGCCTTCGAAGTCTATGATGATTCACTCTACGAGGCCTATGGGGAGGTTACTCCGCTGGAGGTCATCGACGACGTGGATGACGACGACGATGAAGAGGACGCCGAAGAAGACGAAGACCTGGAAATCGTCCAGGACTGACCAGGATCCCGGCGCCTGCCGGAGCGCCTACTCCACCGCAGAAACGTCTTCCAGTGCCCGCGCGATTTCCGCCGGCACCGGCGTCAGCTGCGAATCCAAAATCTCCTTGAGCTGCACGGGGGACCTGGCGCCCACAATCGCCGTGGCCACACCGTGCTGAGACAGCAGCCAGCTCAGGGCAACATCGATCGATGACCGGCCGAGGCCGCGCGCGGCCATCGCCACCGCCTCCACGATCCGGGACGCAGGCCGCTCCAGGTAGGGCTCCACATAGCTGGCAAGCCTCTTCTGCGCCGCCCTCGAATCCGCCGGAATGTGCCCGCGGTACTTGCCGGTCAGCACACCGCGGCCCAACGGCGCCCAGGCAAACAGGCCAAGCCCGGCGTCTTCGACCGCCGGGATGACTTCGGCTTCCGGCCTGCGCTGCAGTAGCGAGTACTCCGACTGGCTGGCGACCAGGGGGAAGCCCGCTATCGCCGCGGCCTTGGCGGTCTGCCAGCCTGTGAAGTTCGACACACCCGCATACCGGGCGCGGCCTGTGCGCACTGCAAACTCAAGGGCGGACAGCGTCTCCTCCAGTGGGACATTGGCATCCCATGCCTGCGCGAACCAGATATCGACATAGTCCGTGCCGAGCCGGGCAAGGCTGGCGTCCAGGCCGGACAACATGCCGTTCCGCGAGGTATCGACGCTCCGCCGGCCGTCCGACGTCGAGATCCCAGCTTTCGTGGAAATCACCACTTCGGAGCGGGAGACGACGTCGCCCAGCATGGCTCCCAGGAGGGCCTCCGCCTGGCCGTCAGCATAGGAGGCGGCGGTATCGATCAGGGTTCCGCCTGCGTCGACGAACGTGCGCAGCAGTTCCGATGCGTCCTGCTCATCGGTCTCCCGTGCCCACGACATGGTGCCTAGGGAGAGTGAGGACACGCGCAACCCACTGTTGCCGACATAACGCTGCTGCATAGCTGTTAGCTTACGGGGATTCACCCTGCTTCATGACGTAGGGTCTATAAACGTGAACTGGTTTGAAGCGGCCCTGCTGGGTCTTGTACAAGGGCTGACCGAATTCCTCCCGATTTCCTCAAGCGCCCACCTGCGCATCGTCGGTTCGTTCCTGCCGAATGCGGCGGATCCGGGGGCGGCGTTCACCGCCATCACCCAGCTCGGAACCGAGACGGCAGTCATCGTCTACTTTTGGCGGGACATTGTGCGAATCATCAAGGCATGGTCCGGTTCAATGTCGCGTCGCGTGCCGTCGAACGACCCCGACGCCCGCATGGGCTGGCTGGTGATCCTGGGCAGCCTTCCCATCATCGTTCTCGGCCTGATTTTCCAGGACCAGATCGAGTCCGTGCTGCGCAGCCTGTGGATCGTGGCCACCATGCTGATCGTCTTCGGCCTGATCCTCGCCGTGGCGGATACTGTGGGCCGCCAGGAACGGGAACTTACCAATCTCACCTACAAGCACGGCATCCTGTACGGCCTGGCGCAGGCCATGGCCCTCATTCCCGGCGTGTCGCGGTCCGGGGGAACGATCACGGCCGGCCTGCTGATGGGTTACACCCGGGAAGCCGCAGCCCGGTATTCCTTCCTGCTGGCCATTCCTGCAGTATTCGGCAGCGGGCTCTACCAGCTGTACAAAGTGGTCTCCAAGGACGGCATCACCGGTCCATACGGCCTGCCGGAAACGGCCCTGGCCACGGTAATCGCCTTCGTGGTGGGCTACGTCATCATCGGATGGTTCCTGAAGTTCGTCTCCACGCGCAGCTACCGGCTCTTCGTCTGGTACCGCATTTTCCTCGGCATGGCGTTGTATTTGCTGCTCGGTTTCAATGTCATCAGCGCCTAGCACTAGGCTTGGCCTGTGAAATCCTGGATCTCCCGCCCTGTTCCTCAGCTCCCGGGCCGCATGCCCGCCGTTCGAATTTTCGACACCGTCGAGGGGGCCTACAGCACCCTTGACGCCGCGGATGAACAATCACTGTACGTCTGCGGAATCACCCCGTACGACGCCACTCATATGGGCCACGCCGCGAGCTATGTAGCGTTTGACCTTTTGAACCGTGCGTGGCGTGACGGCGGCCAGCGCGTTGCCTACGTGCAGAACGTCACCGACATCGATGACCCCCTCCTCGAGCGGGCCACGGCCACAGGCGTGGACTGGCGCGAGCTCGCGGCAAGCCAAATCGGGCTCTTCCAAACCGACATGGCAGCACTCAATGTCCTGGCGCCCGACCACTATGTCGGGGCGGTCGAATCCATCCCGGAAATTGTTCCCGCAATCGAGCGGCTCCTGCAGCTCGGCCTGGCCTACCGTGTCGCCGGAACTGCCGGTGAGCCCGACGGCGACGTCTACTACGACGTCGAAGCCGCCAGCAAGCAATCAACCGACGCCGGGGCGTGGACCCTGGGCTCGGTGTCCGGGCTTTCCGAAACCGAAATGCTGGAACTCTTTGCGGAACGCGGCGGCGACCCGGGCCGCGGCGGCAAGCGCCAGGCGCTGGACCCGCTTCTTTGGCGTGTTGCCCGCCATGGTGAACCCAGGTGGCCCGGCGGGGAACTGGGGGAGGGGCGGCCCGGCTGGCACATTGAGTGCACGGTGATCGCGCAGAAGTACCTGCCGGCACCGTTTACCGTCCAGGGTGGCGGTTCCGACCTGGTTTTCCCGCATCATGAGATGGGTGCCGGTCACGCGTATTCACTGTCCGGCGTTCCATTGGCCCGGCACTTTGCCCACGCCGGGATGGTGGGGCTCGACGGCGAAAAAATGAGCAAGTCCAAGGGAAATCTGGTGCTCGTGTCCAAACTGCGGGCCGACGGCGAGGACCCTGCAGCCATCCGCCTGGCTATCCTCGCCCACCACTACCGCAGTGACTGGTCCTGGACGGAGGCTGACTTCGCCGAGGCCAAAGCCAGGCTCGAAGACTGGCGCAGCGCGCTTGCCATGGCCCCGGAAGGCTCGGCAGCCGCCCTTGTCGCCGAAATGCGGACCGAACTGGCGGACGACCTCAATGCCCCCGGCGCCCTCGCGGCCGTGGACCGGTGGGCCGCCGAGGCACGGAAGCAGGCGGTTGCCGCGTCGGCCATGGACGAGGCGCTGGTCAGTGACGCCGTGAACTCCCTGCTCGGCGTCGAACTCTAGCCTTTTTCGGAAAAGCTCCGGAGTCAGGCGATCTTCGCCGGACTCCGGAGCTGTTTTACGGCCTGCGCCTTACTGCTTATCCTTGCCGCGGCGCTTGAGGTAGCGCTCGAACTCGCGGGCAATGGACTCGCCGCTTGCTTCGGGAAGATCAGCGGTGTCCTTCGCTTCTTCCAGCTGCCGGACATAGGCGGCAATCTCAGGGTCCTCGGTGGCGAGCTCATCCACTCCCCGCTCCCAGGCATCCGCTTCTTCCGCCAGTTCGTGTGTGTCCAGCGGGACCTGGAGCAGCTCCTCAATCTTGTGCAAGAGGGCGAGCTGGGCCTTCGGCGAGGGGGCCTGGGCCACGTAGTGGGGGACCGCCGCCCAGAGCGACACGGTGGGCAGGCCTGCCAGTAGCGCCACTTCAGACAGCACGCCGACAATTCCCACCGGCCCCTCGTACTGTGACGCCTCCAGGTTCATCCGTTCCCGCAGGGCGCTGTCGTCCGTCGATGTGCTCACCGGAATGGGCCGGCTATGAGGCACGTCCGCCAGCAGCGCACCCACGAGGATGACGTAGTCAACGTGCAGGGCCTCGGCGTGGACCAGCAACTCAGCAGTGTAGGCCCGCCACTTGTAGGACGGCTCCGTGCCCTGGACGAAGATCACATCGACATTCGCCTCCGGGGCACTGGCCTTGTAAATGCGCGTGGACGGCCATTTGATTTTGCGTTCCCCGGACGACGTCCGGCGGATGGTGGGCCTGGTGAACTGGAAGTCGTAGTATTCGTCGGCGTCAATCGAGGCCACTTTCTTGCCGCCCCAAAGTTTGTTCAGGTACCGGAGAGCATCGCTCGCTGCTTCGCCGGCATCGTTCCACCCTTCAAAAGCGGCGAGCATCACTGTGATGCGCTGGCCTTCGGGCACGGGCTGCAGCAGCCGCTCCGGCTCGGGCGTGGCACCCGGTTCGCTGGTGTCTCCCTCGAAGCTATTCATTTCTTCACCCTACGTCCAAGACCCCGCCGGTTGCATGAAATGAAGCGCCACTAATCTTGGCCGAGCCGCAGCGATTCCGCTTCCACACGGCGGCGACGCCGCGACAACTCCGCAGCATCCTGCAGGATATTCGCCAAGGGCGTACTGCAGGCCTGCGCCCGATTGCTGCACCGTAGACTTGGATCCATGCAATCCTCAGCCTCCCAGCCACTTCTCAAAGCCGCTTTATGGGACATGGATGGCACCATCGTCGATACCGAACCGTATTGGATCGAAGCCGAGCACGCGCTCGTTGCTGCCCACGGCGGCCAATGGTCCCACGCCCAGGCCATGCAGCTGGTGGGGCAGTCCCTGGTGTTCTCGGCCGGCATTCTCCAGCAGGCCGGCGTGAAGCTGGAGACACGGGAAATCATCGACACACTCACGGCCCAGGTCATCAGCAAGGTCCGCACCTCCGTTCCGTGGCGGCCCGGTGCGCGCGAATTGCTGGACCAGCTCCACGAGGCAGGCGTCCGGTGCGCCCTGGTGACAATGTCCGAGGCGCCGCTGGCGCGCGAAATTGTGGCGAGCCTGCCCAAGCCCTACTTCGAGTTCCTGGTCACCGGGGACACCGTCACCAACGGCAAGCCCCATCCCGAGGCATACCTCAAGGCGGTCGCCCTGCTGCAGCAGGAGGACCCGGACCTCAGCATCCACGAATGCGTTGCCCTTGAGGACTCGGCGCCGGGCGTCGCAGCCGCCATGGCGTCCGGAGTGGTGACCGTGGCTATCCCGCACATCGTCCCGTTGCCCGACGATCCGGCCCGGGCCACGTGGCATTCCCTCGATGGACGGACGGTGGCGGACCTGCAGGAACTGTTGGTCCGGCGCAACGAATTCCCGGCGGGGGACTTCGGGCTGGAAGAAGCAGCGGTTCGGAGTTACAGCCTTGACTGAGCCAGCAAGCGGTAGGGACCAGAAGGCCGCCAACGGCCGCCGGGAAGGCATCTCGCTGGGCCGCATCGCCGGCATCCGGGTTGTCCTGGCGTATTCGTGGTTCATCATTGCAGCGTTCACTGTAATCGTGTACGGACCCGTACTGGAGGGCCAGTACCCGGACATGGGCGTTGCCGCCTACTACGTGGCCTTCGCCTACGCGTTGCTGCTGCTCATCTCAGTGCTGGTTCACGAGCTCGCCCACGCCCTGACGGCCAAGATTTTCCACTGGCCCACGGAGAAGATCGTTTTGAACCTGTGGGGCGGGCACACCCAGTTCGAGGGGTTCACCGCCACGCCGGGCCGCTCCGTCCTGGTTGCCCTGGCCGGTCCGGCCGCAAACTTCCTCCTGGCCGGTGCGGGCTGGTTGCTCATCCTGGCAACGGACCCTTCCGGCGTGGCGGGGATCCTGTCCAACATTTTTGTCTGGGCGAACCTGCTGATCGGTATCTTCAACGTCCTTCCGGGCCTTCCCCTGGACGGCGGCCGCCTCGTGGAATCCGCCGTCTGGAAGGCCACCGGCAGCCAGGAAAAGGGCACGGTGGCAGCAGGCTGGGCCGGCCGGGTCATCGTCATCGCCTTGGCCGCCTGGTTCGTCCTGCTTCCGCTGTTGCGGGGTGACCGCCCCGACGTTTCGCTCATGCTCATCACGGTGCTGGTTGGCAGCTTCCTCTGGATGGGGGCTTCCGCCTCCATCCAGCACGGGCGCCTCCGCAGCCGGCTGCACCTCGTCAACGCCGCGGCACTGGCTGAACCCGCCGTCGGGATACCGGAATCCTCCACGGTGGCCGATGTCCGCCGGCTTGCTGCGGACGGTGCAACGGCCATCATTCTGTGCGGAGCGGACGGCCGGCCCGCAGGAATTGTGGACGAGGCCGCCGTCGCTTCCGTTCCGGCCGGGGCCGCGGCAGCAACGCCGGCCACTGCGGTTTCGCACGCCCTCAGCGCCGGAGCCTACGTGCCGGAATGGTCCCAGGGCCAAGAGCTCGTGCAGTACCTGGCCCAGCTCGAAGGCCGCGAGTACGCAGTGGTAGATCACCACGGGAGAGTGATTGGGCTACTCCGGCAGTCGGCCGTGGTGACGGCCATTACGGGCAAGGAAATGCGCCGCAGCGGGCGCGCGAAGGTCCGGAACCGGTAGAGTTACCTGCCGGTCGTGAAATATCGGCGCCCGGGCCGGCGACTGGTGCCCGGCCGTCTTGATGCACGGCCACACAGGTTTACAAAAGCGAGGAATAATCCATGAGCAGCGAAACTGCCGCCAACAACATCACGCCTGGCGACACCGCAGACATCGCCGGCACCACCGGCACACTGCCGGTCGGCGCCGCCCGTCGTCGAGGTCCGTTCCGGGAAGGCGAGCGGGTACAGCTGACTGACGAGCGCGGCCGGATGAACACGATCACCCTGGAGGTCGGCGGGGCGTTCCACACCCACCGCGGTTTCCTGAACCATGACGAAATCATCGGCAAGGTGGACGGGTCCGTTGTCATCAACAACGTGGGCCAGCAGTACCAGACCCTCCGTCCGCTGCTCTCGGACTTCGTCCTGTCCATGCCCCGCGGCGCGGCTGTGGTTTACCCCAAGGACGCCGGCCAGATCGTCACCATGGCGGACATTTTCCCCGGCGCCCGCGTGGTGGAGGCCGGCGTGGGTTCGGGTGCATTGTCGATCTCGCTGCTGCGTGCAGTCGGAGACAACGGCTACCTGCACTCCTTTGAACGGCGCGAGGAATTCGCGGACATCGCCCGCGGCAACGTGGAAACCATTTTCGGCGGTCCGCACCCTGCGTGGAAGATCTCCCTCGGCGACTTCCAGGAGGAAGTGGTCCGCAGCGAGGCTCCCGGTTCCGTGGACCGCGTGGTCCTGGACATGCTCGCACCGTGGGAATGCCTGGACTCCGTAGCCACCGTGCTTGCCCCCGGCGGCGTGTGGATCAACTACGTGGCCACCGTGACCCAGCTGTCCCGGACGGCGGAGGCCATCCGGGCCGACGGCCGCTTTACCGAGCCCGATGCCTGGGAATCCATGGTCCGCGGCTGGCACCTGGAAGGACTGGCCGTGCGTCCGGACCACCGCATGGTCGCCCA
The DNA here is from genome assembly GCF_018613775.1 of Arthrobacter sp. ISL-69. Taxonomy (NCBI): domain Bacteria; kingdom Bacillati; phylum Actinomycetota; class Actinomycetes; order Micrococcales; family Micrococcaceae; genus Arthrobacter; species Arthrobacter sp. ISL-69. Next base: position 31,182 of record NZ_JAGGPO010000026.1, on the reverse strand, counting down.
CACGGGCTTCCTGCTGGTCACGCGCAGGCTCGCGGACGGGGTCACCGGCATCTCCGTGAAGCGCCGTCCCTCCAAGACTGACTTCAACGAAGAGGACGTCAACGCCTGGACGCCCGGCGCCGTGGGTGAGCGCCTCGTCTCCGACAAGAAACTCCGCCGCGCCGCACGCGATGCCATCGCCGGAACCAACGTGAAGGATGATCCGGAGGTCACGAACTAGTCCGTATTTCGGATGTCTCCAGCAGTACCCGGCTTCTTGGGGCTAAGGTCTTAATAGAAGCGCAGGAAGGGGCTGATGCATGATGGAGACTCCGAACAACGACTCCTCACGGACACCGGACGAAACCACGGGGGCAGTGGAACCTGAGAACGCCCGCTATGTGGCCAACGAACTCTCAGTTGCGGACCGGCAGGTGAACATCCTCCGGGACAAACTGCGGCACATCGACCGCCAGCTTGCCGCCGCGACGCAGAACAACTCAAAGCTGGTAGGCATGCTGGAAACCGCGAAAGCGGAAATCCTGCGGCTCAAGAACGCCCTGGACCAGGAGGGCCAGCCACCCTACAGCTTTGGCACCATTCTGCAGCTGAACCCCAAACGGCAGCCCACCGCCGGTAACAGCGGGCAGGCGGCCACGGAGGAATCCGTGGACATCTTCAACGCCGGCAGGAAGATGCGAGTCGGGGTGAGCCCGCTGGTGAACATGAACCAGCTCGCCGTCGGCCAGGAAGTCCTTCTTAACGAAGCACTCCTGGTGGTGGCCGGCCTCGGCTATGAACGCGCCGGCGAACTGGTCACGCTCAAGGAAATGCTGGGCACGGACCGCGCCCTCGTGGTGGGACGCGCGGATGAGGAACGCGTCATCCGCCTTTCCGGGGCTTTGATGTCGGAAAAGCTTCGCGTCGGCGACGCCCTATCCATCGACTCCCGGACGGGCTACGCCTTGGAGAAGGTTCCGCGCTCCGAAGTGGAGAACCTTGTGCTTGAAGAGGTTCCGGACATCACTTACGAGGACATCGGCGGCCTGGGGCCGCAGATTGAACAGATCCGGGATGCCGTGGAGCTGCCGTTCCTGCACCCCGACCTTTATCGTGAACACGGCCTCAAGGCTCCCAAGGGCATCCTCCTGTACGGCCCTCCGGGATGCGGCAAGACGCTGATCGCCAAGGCTGTGGCGAATTCCCTGGCCGCCAGGGCTGCCGAGCGTACCGGGAACGTTGACCTGAAGAGCTACTTCCTCAACATCAAGGGCCCGGAACTCCTGGACAAGTACGTCGGCGAAACGGAACGGCACATCCGCCTGATCTTCTCCCGTGCACGGGAGAAGGCCTCGGACGGCAGCCCCGTGGTGGTGTTCTTCGACGAGATGGATTCGCTGTTCCGCACCCGCGGCACCGGCATCTCCTCCGACGTCGAAACAACGATCGTGCCCCAGCTCCTCAGCGAGATCGACGGCGTCGAACGCCTGGACAACGTCATTGTCATCGGTGCGTCGAACCGGGAGGACATGATTGACCCGGCCATCCTTCGCCCGGGCCGGCTGGACGTCAAGGTCAAGATCCAGCGGCCGGACGCAGAGGCCGCCGCCGATATTTTCTACAAGTACGTCACCACGGACCTGCCGTTCCACGAATCCGACCTCGCGGAGCATGGCGGCGACGTCCAAGCCACCGTCGATGCCATGATCCAGCGCACCGTCGAAGCAATGTACTCCACCGAAAAGTCCAACGAATACCTTGAGGTGACCTATGCCAACGGGGACACCGAGATGCTGTACTTCAAGGACTTCAACTCCGGTGCCGTCGTCCAGAACGTGGTGGACCGTGCCAAGAAGTACGCCATCAAGGACCTGCTGACCACGCAGCAGAAGGGTCTGCGCATAGACCATCTGCTGCGCGCCGTCGTCGACGAGTTCCGCGAACACGAGGATATGCCCAACACCACCAACCCGGATGACTGGGCCCGTATCTCCGGCAAGAAGGGCGAGCGCATCACCTACATCCGCACCATCGTCCAAGGCAAGGCAGGACAGGAACCCGGGAAATCCATCGAGACAATGCCCAACACGGGCCAGTACCTGTGACGCCGCGCAGCGAAGCGGTACCAGGAGGTCCGCTGCCGGTCGGCGGCGTTCTGCGGGTGATGGGATCGGAGACCGAATACGGCATCCACGCGCCGTCGGCCCCGGGTGCCAACGCGACCATGATGTCCGCCCGGGTCATCCAGGCGTACGCCCAGCTGACGCGGCTGCGTGCCGCCGGCGGAGCCGAAACGCGTTGGGATTACACGGATGAAGAACCGCTGCACGATGCCCGGGGCTGGACCCTGGAACGGAACCAGGCGGACCCCAGCCAGCTGACTGACCAGCCGCCGGTGCTTGACGCCGAAGCCGTGGCGCTGGCCTACGGACGCGAAGAGCTGGAGCAGGACGGCGAGGACGAATCAGGTTCACTCCTCATGAACATGGTCCTGGGTAACGGCGCACGCCTTTACGTGGACCATGCGCATCCGGAGTACTCAAGCCCGGAAGTCACCAATCCGCGCGACGCCGTCGCCTGGGACGCCGCGGGCGACGTCGTGGCGCTTTCGGCGGTCCGCCGCATGGCCGCGGATCCGCAGCTGCCGCCAGTGAACCTGTACAAGAACAACACGGACAATAAATCGGTGTCGTACGGCTCGCACGAGAACTACCTGATGCCCCGCGCGGTGCCCTTCGGCGACATAGTCCGGGGCCTGACCCCGTTTTTCATCACCCGCCAGATCATGTGCGGCGCCGGGCGGGTGGGCTTTGGACAGGACAGCTCCCGGCCCGGGTACCAGATCAGCCAGCGCGCGGATTTCTTCGAGGCGGAGGTGGGCCTGGAAACGACCATCCGGCGGCCGATCATCAATACGCGCGACGAGCCTCACGCCACGGCGGACAAATACCGCCGGCTGCACGTGATCATCGGGGACGCGAACCTCAGCCAGGCCGCCAATTACCTCAAGTTCGGGACAACGGCCATCGTGCTCAGCCTGATTGAGGCGGGCCTGGCTCCCCGAGTGGAGGTCTACGAGCCCGTGGCAGCCCTGCAGGCCGTCAGCCACGACACCTCGCTGACCGCCACGCTCCGGCTCCTCGACGGGCGCCGGGTCACGGCCCTGGACCTGCAGTGGATTTACCACGAAGCCGCCGCCAAGCTGGCCCAGGACACCGGGGTGGGCGACGCCGTGGACGGTGACGGACACACCCACGCACTCCTGGACCGCTGGGCGGCGACGCTGACGGACCTGGACAGTAACCGGACGGCTGCTGCATCCTCCGTGGAGTGGCTGGCCAAGCTCTCGCTGCTGGAAGGCTACCGGCAGCGGGACGGACTGGAGTGGAACGACGCCCGGCTGGGCCTCGTGGACCTCCAGTGGGCGGACGTGCGGCCGGAAAAGGGGCTGTACCACCGGATGCTTGCCCGCGGCCGGATGGACAGGATCGTCGACGACGAAGCAATCGCCCGGGCGATGACGGAACCGCCGTCCGACACGCGCGCCTTTTTCCGCGGCCACTGCGTCAGCAGGTTCAGCAAGGATGTGGTGGGCGCCAGCTGGGACTCGGTCATCTTCGACGTCCCCGGCCACGGAAGGCTGCAGCGGGTGCCTACCCGGGAGCCCTTGAGGGGAACCGAGGCACTCACAGGAGGCCTGTTTGCCAGGCACAAAGACGCCGGGTCCTTCCTGGCCGAACTGCTCGGACAAACTCCGCCTCCGCCACCGGCATAAAGCACCCCACCGCGGCTTAAGCCGTGGCAATATGGGCTTACAGGATGTCCCCTCTCATCGGGGACGGATAGAAGGAGAAGGAAATGGCAGGCCAGGAGCAACAGCAGCCGCAGTCGCGGGAAAGCGAAATCGAAGACGACGCCCCCGCAACGCCACCCGCAGCCGGGGACGCCCAGGCATCGGCAGCCACCCAGGGCGTGGACGACCTCCTGGACGAAATCGACGGCGTCCTCGAATCCAACGCCGAAGAATTCGTCCGGGCCTTCGTTCAAAAAGGCGGCCAGTAGGATTCACGCCGCCAGCGCCTGATAGGAGGACGGCAGCCCGGACGGTCGAAGAGACGTTGACCCACCACGTTGAAGGAGTGCATCAGTGCAGGACACAACAGCCAACCAGGTAGCTGCCAACGCGACGTCATCATTCACTGAACACCTTCAACGCAACAGGCCCGGCTTACTTCCATACAATCAGCCGTTCCCCACGCCCACTGGCCCTGGCTCGCAGCCGCTTCAGGTGCCGCATGCCACCACCATCGTCTCGCTGACCTATGGCGGGGGAGTGCTGATGGCCGGCGACCGCCGCGCCACGATGGGGAACATCATCGCGAGCAGGCACATTGAAAAGGTCTTTCCGGCAGACCGCTATTCGGTCCTGGGAATCGCGGGCACCGCGGGCATCGCCATCGACCTCACGCGGCTGTTCCAGGTGGAGCTGGAACACTACGAGAAGATCGAGGGAACGCTGCTGAGCCTCGAAGGCAAGGCCAACCGGCTCGGCGCAATGATCCGCGGTAACCTGCCCATGGCCATGCAGGGCCTAGCCGTTGTGCCCCTCTTCGCCGGGTTCGACCTCCCTGCCGGCATCGGCCGCCTGTTCTCGTACGATGTCACCGGCGGACGGTACGAGGAGCAGGAACACCACGCAGTGGGTTCGGGTTCCATGTTTGCCCGCGGAGCCCTCAAGAAGCTCTGGCGGCCGGGACTAAACGAAGAGGAGGCGGTGGCCGTCGCCGTCGAAGCCCTCTACGATGCGGCGGATGACGACTCGGCAACCGGCGGACCGGACCCGGTCCGGCAGTTGTGGCCGGTTGTCTACACCGTGGGCCGTAGCGGCGCCAGGCGCATCCCAGACCATGATCTCGCTGCCGTGGCCGCGGCCATCATCGAGGCCAGAACCGCAGCTCGGCGGGAGGCCTGATATGACTCAACAGTTTTATGTGTCGCCCGAACAGCTGATGAAGGACCGTGCGGATTTCGCACGGAAGGGAATTGCCCGGGGCCGGTCCGTCGTGGTGGTCAGCTGCGAGGAGGGAATCGCCCTCGTCGCGGAGAATCCGTCGCCGTCATTGCACAAGATCGGCGAGATCTACGACAAGATCGCCTTCGCCGCCGTCGGCAAGTACAACGAATTCGAAAGCCTCCGGCAGGCGGGGGTGCGGTACGCGGACGTCCGCGGGTACTCCTACGACCGCGAAGACGTCACGGCCAGGGGATTGGCCAGCGTCTACGCGCAGAGCCTCGGTGCCGTATTTACCGCCGAGCAGAAGCCGTTCGAGGTGGAACTTGCAGTGGTGGAAGTTGGCGGCAGCCCGGCCGACGACCACCTTTACCGGCTGACGTTCGACGGTTCGATTGCTGACGAAAAGGGCTTCATTGTGATGGGCGGTCAGGCAGACAAAGTGGCCGAGACCGTGGACGGCGGGTGGCAGCGGGAACTGAACTTCGCCGGTGCAATCAGGCTCGCCATGAAAGGACTGGTCACTGACAAGGAAGCGGGCGAGTTGCCCGCGTCAGCCCTTGAGGTGGCCGTACTGGACCGCAATTCGGAGGGCACCCGGGGATCCCGGCGGGCTTTCCGACGCCTCGGCGACGACGAAATCGCCGCCCTGCTGTCTGAGGAGAACTGAAATGGACAAGCGCATTTTCGGCATCGAAACCGAGTTCGGCATCTCTTACTCGAGCCCGGACTCGCGTCCGCTCGCCCCGGAGGAGGTGGCTCGCTACCTCTTCCGCAAAGTGGTCAGCTGGGGACGCTCGTCGAATGTGTTCCTGACCAACGGTTCCCGGCTCTACCTCGACGTGGGCTCCCACCCCGAGTACGCGACCGCCGAATGCGATGATCTGGGACAGCTGATCGCCCATGACCGCGCGGGCGAGCTGATCCTGGACGACCTCGTTGACGAGGCGCAGGAACGGCTGGCCGCCGAGGGGTTCAACGGCACGGTATACCTTTTCAAGAACAACACGGACTCCGCAGGCAATTCCTACGGCAGCCACGAAAACTACCTCATTCCCCGTCGCGGCGAATTCTCCAGGCTGGCGGAAATCCTGATTCCCTTCCTGGTGACCCGGCAGCTCATCGCCGGTGCCGGGAAAATCCTGAAGACCCCGCACGGGGCCACGTTCGCATTCTCCCAGCGCGCGGACCACATCTGGGAAGGCGTTTCCTCCGCCACCACCAGGTCCCGGCCCATCATCAACACCCGGGACGAACCGCACGCCGACGCCGAGTTCTACCGCCGTCTCCACGTGATCGTGGGTGACTCCAACATGTCTGAAACCACGGCCCTGATGAAGGTGGGCACCGTGGACCTCATCCTCCGGATGATCGAGGCAGGCGTGATCATGCGGGACATGCGGATGGAGAACCCCATCCGCAGCATCCGGGAGGTCTCCCACGATCTCAGTGGCAGGGCGCTCATCCGTCTGGCCAACGGCCGGCAGCTGACCGCGCTGGAGATCCAGCGCGAGTACCTGAACAAGGTCACCTCGTTTGTTGCCGAACACGGCGCGCACAATCAGCATGTGCCCCTCATCCTGGACCTGTGGGAACGGACGCTTTCCGCCATTGAGAGCGGAGACACCAGCACGATCGACACCGAGATCGACTGGGCCATCAAGAAGAAACTGATGGACAGCTACCGGAACCGGCACGGACTCGGGCTGGATGCGCCGCGGATTGCCCAGCTCGATCTCACCTACCACGACATCTCGCGGACCCGCGGTCTCTACTACCTGCTGCAAGCCAGGGGAGCGGTGCGCCGCGTGGTGGACGACACCACAGTCAAGGACGCTGTTGATGCGCCACCGCAGACAACCCGGGCAAAACTCCGCGGGGATTTCGTCCGCCGCGCACAGGAACTGGGCCGTGACTATACGGTGGACTGGGTGCACCTGAAGCTGAACGACCGCGCCCACCAGACGATCCTGTGCAAGGATCCGTTCCGGAACGTGGACGAGCGCGTCGATGCGCTCCTGGACTCTATGGGCTGATACCCAGCTTCAGGGGCTATTCTGGATGGGGCCGTTTACGCGGCCACAGACTGCGTTGCCGCGCATCATCGGCTGCAACGCATCCATCTTGCCCCGACGAAAGTTCTTACGTGCGCCGACTACTAGCAATTCTCATTCCCGGACTGCTGCTGATCACCGCCTGCGGCGGCTCGCCTGCAGCCCCGGAGCCCACCAGCCAGTCTGCTGGCGAGACCGCCAAGCTCGACTCTCTGAAGCTTACGGACAACGGTGACAAGAAGGCACCCGGAGTCGAATTCGATAAGCCCCTTGATGTGAAGGAACCCACCGTCAAGGTGGTTAACGAGGGCGACGGAGAGCGCCTCAAGGCGAACCAGATCGCCGACATCTCGATCCTCGCCGTCAGCGGCAAGGACGGCACCACGCTCGAAGACACCTTCGCGAAGGACCCCGAGCCCCTTGAGCTGAACGATGCACTTAAGACCGGCAACGCCGTGATCTACAACGCCTTCGTGGGCGCCAAGATCGGCTCGGAGCTTGCGCTTGCAGTCCCGGGCCAGGCTGCCCAGGAAGGCGCCGAGGCCGGCCCCACGCAGCTTCTGGTGGTTAAGGTACTGGCCGCCAAGGACGCCCCGAAGGTCCTCGACAAGCCGGAAGGCGAAACGGTCACGCCGCCCGCCGGACTGCCGACCGTCAAGGAAAACGACAAGGGAATCCCGGAAATCTCCGTCGAAGGTGTCAAGGCACCGACAGCCCTCGTCTCGCAGGACCTGATCAAGGGCACCGGCCCGGCCGTCAAGGAAACCGACACGCTGACCGTCAACTACGTCGGCGTCACCCTCAACGGTGGCACCAAGTTTGACTCCAGCTTCGACCGCGGCGAAAAGGCCAGCTTCCCGCTGACCGGCGTCATCAAGGGCTGGACGCAGGGGCTTGCCGGCAAGAACGTGGGCTCACGTGTCCTCCTGGTCGTCCCGAAGGATCTTGCCTACGGCGATGCCGGCCAGGGCGAGGCCAAGGGCGATCTGGTGTTCGTCGTCGATATCCTCGGCGTCAAGTAAGCCATCCCAATCCAAGAAAAAGGAGCAAACATGTCATTTGGACAGCGCAATTTCGACCGCCAGAAGCCGGAAATTGACTTCCCGGAGGGGGACGTCCCCACCGACCTGGTCATCACCGACCTCATCGAGGGCGACGGCGCCGAGGCCAAGCCGGGCGACACCGTTTCCACCCACTACGTCGGAGTCGCCTGGTCCACGGGCGAGGAGTTCGACGCCTCGTGGGGCCGCGGAGCTCCCCTGGACTTCCGGGTCGGCGTGGGCCAGGTCATCCAGGGCTGGGACCAGGGCCTGCTGGGCATGAAGGTCGGCGGCCGCCGCCGCCTCGAAATCCCCTCGGAACTCGCTTACGGATCCCGCGGTGCCGGCGGAGCGATCGGCCCCAACGAAGCGCTGATCTTCGTAGTGGACCTCGTCGGAGTCCGCTAAGCGGAGGAATGCCCGGCACCCGCCGGGCAAGCCACAGGGAGCGCGGTAACAATCGGAAGGAAATTTCCGTTTGTTGCCGCGCTTTCGGCATTAAGCCGCAGCGGCTTTAGTAACGTAGCCAAGGTGTCCGCCTCACGTACAGAACGCCTCCTGAACCTGCTCATCGCGCTGCTCAACACCCGCTACGGGCTGCGGCGCAGTGATCTGCGCGAAAAGGTCTACCACGACACAAGAAGCACCGAAGCTGCCTTCGGACGCATGTTCGAGCGGGACAAGAGCGACCTCCGCCAGTTCGGTTTTGACGTCGAGACGGTCATGGACCACGGCTGGAGTTCCGACGACCCGGCCACCACGCGCTACCGGATCGGCAAAGAGTCCAACCGGCTCCCGGATGTAAGCCTCACTTCCGCCGAATGCACCGTCCTCATCCTGGCGGCACAGCTGTGGGAGCGGGCCGCCCTGGGATCGGCGGCGCAGGACGCCATGCGCAAGCTGCAGGCAGCCGGCGGGCTCGCTGAGGCTGAACTGCCGGCCGGGGTCCAGCCGCGGATCAAACCAGCCGGGCAGGCCTTTGAGGACCTGATCACGGGGATGCACGCCCAGCATCCCGTTAGCTTCACATACCTTGCCGGCACTACCGGCCGTGAGGAGAACCGTACCGTTGAACCGTGGGGCCTCGGCAGCCGCTTTGGCCAGTGGTACCTGGTGGGTTTTGACCGGGACCGGGCCGCGAAGCGCTTCTTCCGGCTGTCCCGCTTCACATCGGCCGTGACCGTCCTCGACAAGGACAGCTACACGCCCCCGGCCGGCTTCAACGTCCGCAGCGAACTGGATTCGCTTCCTGAGCTGCCGGTGCAGTCCGCCCTGGTGGACGTGGCCGCAGGCAAGCTGCTGGGGCTGCGCAAGCGCGCCACCGAAACCCCCACACCGGAAGCGCCTGGCGCCATGCCCGACGGCGGATGGGACCGGCTCAGCGTTCCGTACCGCGACGCTGAGGTACTGGGGGAAGAGCTGGCCTCCTACGGTCCGAACGTGGTGGTCTCAGCGCCGGCGGAGCTGGCGGCCGCTGTCCGCAGAAGGCTGAAGGCCGCCGCGGATTTCTCCGCCTCCCCGGCTCCCGCCGTCGCCTTTCCGGACACCGTGCCGGCGAAGCGTCCTCGCAAACGAACGTCCGAGGACCAGCTCAAGAGGATGCTTCAGCTCGTCCCGTTCCTGGTCCACAACCAGGGCCTGCATATCAGCGAGGTCGCCTCCAGCTTCGGCGTGACGCGGAAAGAGCTGGAGGACGACCTGCGGATCCTGATATGTTCCGGCCTGCCCGAGGGTTACCCGGATGATCTCCTGGACATCCAGTGGGAAGACGACCACGTCTTCATCACACAGGACCTGGACCTCAATCGTCCCGTCCGTTTCACGGTGGACGAAGCGTGCGCCCTGCTGACCGGGCTGGAGACCCTCAACGGGCTCCCTGAGCTCGCCGAGGGGAGCGCGCTGGAGTCCGTAACGGTGAAGCTGATGGCCGCCGCGGGGGAGGAAGGCCTGAAGGCCGGCTCCATTGCCGGCCCCCAAGTCGGCCCGGCGAACTCGGTGCATCTGGCGACGATACGGCAAGCCATTGCGGACGGGCGCCAGCTGCACCTCACCTACTTTTCAGCGCAGCGCGACTCCATGTCCGAGCGGGACGTGGATCCCTTGCGGCTCTACTCCCTGGACAACACCTGGTACTTCGAGGCGTACTGCCACAGCGCCGGCGGCCTCCGGAACTTCCGGCTGGACCGCATCGAGGGGCTGGCGCCGAACCGACAGGCAGTGACGGAGGCGGCGAGACCCGCCGAGGGTTTCCCCGTCAAGCTGTTCACCCCGAACGACGACGACACCCTGGTAACGGTGCAACTGGCGCCCCAGGGCGCCGGCCTCGCAGACGACTATTACGCCGAACGGACAGCACCGCTACCGGGCGGCGGGCTTATTGCCGAGATCAGGTTCGGCAGCACCAGCTGGCTGCCCATGTTTGTTGCCCAGCATGGCGGCGCCGTCCGTATCCTGGAGCCGGCGGAGCTCGCCGACGCGGCGCAGGAATGGATCATCGCAGCACTGTCCCGTTACGGCGGTTAGACTTCTCAGCATGCCTTGGTGGTCCTGGATCCTGATTTGGATAGCGCTCGTAGCCGTTTCCCTGCTCTTTTATGTGCTGTTGGGGATCAGGCTTTTCCGCCAGTTCATGGCCACGATGAAGGTCCTGGGCGCTGCTGGCGAGCGGTTCGGCGCACCCCTCGCCGATATCACCGACCCGGCCCCCCAGCCGGGGACGGCCCCGGAGGGGCTGCAGGCCGTGCCAGGTTCTGCAGTTTTTGCCTCGCCGATGCAGATGAGACATGATTACCTCACGTCCAAATCCTCCCGCAGGGAAGAGCGCCGCCGGCGGCGCGTTCAGCGCAAAGCGGACCGTGGCCAGCCACAGGCGCTGCGCGACATCGAATTCAGTTAGACGTAGGATGTATTTCGAGGAAAGGACTTCCAGTGGGACGACTCTTTGAGGGCCCTTGGCCCATCGTGATTATTATCATCGTGGCTCTGCTGCTTTTTGCCGCGCCCAAACTTCCGGCCATGGCCCGCAGCCTCGGCCAGTCCATGCGGATCATCAAATCCGAGGTCAAGGAAATGAAGAACGACGGCAAACCCGAGACCAAGGACGGCACGGACCCAGTCGAGGGCAAGATCGTCAACCACCCGCAGTCCAGGCCGCAAAACGGTGACTCAACCAGCGGCACGGGCAGCGCAGACGGCACCGACGTTCCGCCGTCGAACCGCGTTTGACCTGAAGTGGCACTGACGAAGGGCCGTAAATCCAACCCCGAGGGTCGGATGGCCCTGATGGACCACCTTAAGGAGCTTAAGAACCGGCTCATTAAGTCAGCCATTGGCCTTGTCATCGGCGGGATCGGTGGCTGGATCCTCTACGACCCCGTATTGAGCGCCCTCAAGGAACCTGTTGACCGGATCGCCGAGCACACCGGCGGCACGTCTTCAGTCAACTTCTCTAGCATCGCCTCGCCGTTTGACTTCAAACTGCAGCTGTCGCTGCTGATCGGCGCCGTGATCTCGAGTCCCATCTGGATCTACCAGCTGTGGGCCTTCATCACCCCCGGGCTCACCAAGAAGGAGCGGCACTACACGCTCGGCTACATGGCCGCAGCCGTGCCGCTGTTCCTTGCCGGGGTGTGGGTGGGATGGATGGTGACGCCGCAGGTGGTGCGGGCGCTGACGCAGTTCACCCCGGCAGGGTTTTCCAACCTCATCGATGCCCGTGACTACGTCGATTTCGTCACCCGCATGGTCCTGTTCCTTGGCCTTGCCTTCCTGGTCCCTGTGGTCCTCGTGGGGGTCAACATGGCCGGCATCATCAGGGGTGAAACCATCCTGAAGGCATGGCGCATCACGGTCTTCCTCGTGTTCGTGCTTGCCGCCGTCGCTGCGCCGGGTGCGGATGCCCTGTCCATGTTCCTGCTCGCAGGCCCGCTGCTTGCACTCTTTTTCGCCGCCATCGGACTCTGTATCTTCAATGACCGGCGCCGGGACCGGAAGGCCGCGAAGATCGCCGCCGAAACTGAAGCGACCGCCGACGTCGCAACGCCCGGCTCCGAACTGGGGAAACTGTAGTCCCAAGCCCACTAGGCTGGAAGTATGTCCTCCACAACCGGGCCACAGTCGCCGTCCGAGCTTTATCGGGCCAGTGCCGAACGGACCGCAGAAGCAAACACTTACCTCGGTGCATTTGTCCGGACGCTGGATTTCGAACTTGACGATTTCCAGCGCCGGGCCTGCAGCTCCCTGCAGCAGGGGAAGGGAGTCCTGGTCGCGGCGCCCACCGGAGCCGGGAAGACCATCGTGGGGGAGTTCGCTATCTACCTGGCCCTCCAGCGGGGCCTCAAAGCCTTCTACACGACTCCCATCAAGGCCCTGAGCAACCAGAAGTACTCGGAGCTGGCCGGCAAGTACGGCCCGGAGAACGTGGGGCTCCTCACGGGGGACACCAGCATCAACGGCGATGCCCCGGTGGTAGTGATGACAACCGAAGTCCTGCGGAACATGCTTTACGCGGATTCGGACACCCTAGACGACCTTGGCTTCGTGGTCATGGATGAAGTCCATTACCTCGCTGACCGGTTCCGCGGCGCGGTCTGGGAAGAAGTGATCATCCACCTGCCCAGCGAAGTCCAGGTGGCGTCACTGAGCGCCACCGTTTCCAACGCCGAGGAATTCGGTGCCTGGCTGGACACGGTCCGCGGCCACACGGACGTGATCGTTTCCGAGCACCGTCCGGTCCCGCTCTGGCAGCATGTCATGGTGGGACGCGAAATCGTCGACCTCTTCGCCGGCGAAACGACCTTTGACGAAATCGCCCCGGCCGGGCAATCGGATCCCGCCGCGACGGCGGAAAAGGTCAACATTGCACTGGAACGGGGCTTCGAGGTGAACCCCGACCTCCTGGCCATGGCGCGCACCGAAAGCCAGATGAATTCGCGGGCCCGCTTCGGGCACGGCGGACGCAGCCAGCGCCGCCAGCAGGGCCAGCGCGGCGGGGACACCCGCGGGTCCCAGGGAGGCCAGCAGAGCCCCGTCCGCAAGGCCAGCCGCCCGCAGGTCATCGCCAGCCTGGACAGGCAGGACCTCCTGCCGTCGATTACGTTCATCTTTTCCCGGGCCGGTTGCGACGCAGCAGTTGCACAGTGCGTCTCGGCCGGATTATGGCTGACCACGGAACGGGAACAACAGGTCATCGCCCGCCGTGTTGACGAAGCGGCCCAGGACATTCCGTCAGATGATCTTGACGTGCTCGGCTTCTGGAGCTGGCGGGATGGCCTCCTGCGGGGCCTGGCTGCCCACCACGCCGGAATGCTTCCCACGTTCAAGGAAGTCGTGGAGAAACTCTTTGTCGAGGGTCTGGTCAAGGCGGTGTTCGCCACCGAAACCCTGGCGCTGGGCGTCAACATGCCGGCACGCTCGGTGGTGCTCGAAAAGCTGGACAAGTTCAACGGAGAAGCCCACGTTGGCATCACCGCCGGCGAGTACACCCAGCTCACGGGCCGGGCAGGCCGCCGCGGCATCGATGTGGAGGGCCACGCAGTGGTCCTGTGGCAGCCGGGCACCGACCCGACCGCCGTGGCTGGCCTGGCTTCACGGCGGACCTACCCGTTGAACTCCAGCTTCCGTCCCACGTACAACATGAGCATCAACCTGCTGGCCCAGTTCGGCAGGCCACGTGCCCGGGAAATCCTCGAATCCTCCTTTGCCCAGTTCCAGGCCGACCGTTCTGTGGTGGGCATTGCCAAGCAGGTCCGCAGCAGGGAGGAATCCCTGGCCGGTTTCCAGAAATCCATGACGTGCCACTTGGGCGACTTCACCGAGTACTCACGGCTGCGGCGGGAACTCTCGGACGCGGAAAACCTCGCCTCCCGCAGCACCTCACGGGCCCGGAAGTCCATTACCGAGGACTCGCTGAGCAGGTTGCTGCCCGGAGACGTGGTGGACGTGCCGACGGGCCGGGCGCCTGGCTTCGCCGTCGTGCTGGGGTCCGACCACAACTCACGCGAGCCGCGCCCTGCCGTGCTGACCCTCGACAACCAGCTACGCAGGCTTGGCATCCAGGACCTCGAAGGGCCAATCACCCCGGTCACCAGGGTGCGGATACCCAAGTCGTTCAACGCGAAGGTGCCCAAGTCACGCAAGGACCTGGCGTCCTCGGTCCGGAACGCGATCCGGGAAAACCGGCCGCCGTCCCCGGCCAGCAACCGGAACACCGATTTCGGCCGGTCCGCTGCCTTGCCGGATCAGGAAAAGAAGATCACCGAACTTCGGCTGGCGCTGCGGTCCCATCCCTGCCACGGCTGCAGCGAACGCGAGGACCACGCCCGCTGGTCCGAGCGCTGGTGGAAGCTGCGCCGCGAAACCGACGGACTGGTCCGCGAGATCCAGGGGCGGACCAACACCATCGCCAAGACATTCGATAGGGTCTGCGATCTCCTCTCCAGCTACGGCTACCTCGAGACCTCAGAATCGGGAAAGGTGACCATCAACGCCGACGGCCAGAAGCTGCGCCGGATTTACGGTGAAAAAGACCTCGTCATCTCCCAGTCCCTCCGGCAGGGCGCATTCAGCGACCTTGACGCCACGGAAGTCGCCGCACTCGCGAGCGTGCTGGTCTACCAGGCCAAGCGGGAAGAACGCGGTCTGCGGCCGAGGATGCCCAGCGTGTCGCTTGAGACCGCCGTCGATATTGTCGTCCGTGAGTGGTCCGTCCTGGAAGACGCCGAGGAGGCGAACAAACTGCCGTTGACCGGGGAGCCGGAACTCGGACTCGTCTGGCCGATATTCAAGTGGGCCAAGGGCCGGCACCTCCAGGAAGTCCTTAGCGGGACAGACCTCGCAGCGGGCGACTTTGTCCGGTGGGTCAAACAGGTCATTGACCTCCTCGACCAGCTGGCGAAGATCCCCGGCCTGGATCCCCGGCTTTCACGGCTGTGCTCGGAGGCCATCATCCTGGTGCGCCGCGGCGTGGTCGCATACTCCACGGTGGTGTGACCGCACGCCGGTCCCGCGAAGCACCGCACACCACAGCACACCATCCATAACCTTCAAGGCTGCTTAGGAGCACCACACAACATGACTGATGCACTGGCGGACCTGCCGGCCGGAGAACGCAAAGTGACGCTGTACCGCAACGGTTCGGTCTATACCGCTGCCGACCCGTTTGCCACCGCCATGCTGGTGGACGGGGACACTGTGGCCTGGGTCGGTTCGGAGCAGGCGGCAACGTCGATCGCTGATGCGTCCATGGAGATCATCGACCTGCACGGCGCCCTGGTGGCGCCCGGTTTTGTTGATTCACACGTTCACCTGACCGAAACGGGCATTGCCTTGGACGCGCTGCAACTGGGCGGCGTGCGTTCAGCGGCCGGAATCCTGGACGCGGTTGCCGCCGCCGTTGCCGGCTCGGACGCTGACGCCACCGTCCTTGGCCATGGCTGGGACGAAAGCCGCTGGGATGACCAGGCCCTGCCCGGCCGCGAGGAACTGGAGCGTGCCTCGGGCGGCAGGCGGGTGTATCTGTCGCGCGTGGACGCCCACTCCGCCCTCGTGTCGTCCTCACTGGCCGAAGCGGCAGGCCTGGACGGCCAGGACGGCTTCTCTTCCGGCGGCCAGGTCAAGCGGCATGCGCACACGTCGGCCCGGCTTGCCGCGAGGCAGCTCCCGGACAGCGTGCTGCGAAGCTACCAGGGCCGCGCCCTGGCTGAATCGGCCGCAAACGGGTACGTGGCCGTGGCCGAGATGGCGGCACCGCACATCGGCAGCACCACCGACCTGCGGATCGCAGCAGGGTGGAACAGCCAGGATCCTTCCGGGAAGCCCGTGCCTGAGGTCCTTCCGTATTGGGGCCAGCTGGCCGGGTCCGCGGACGATGCCCGGAGCATCCTCGATGGCCTAGGAGCCAGCGTGCGGGGCCTCGCGGGCGACCTGAACATTGACGGTTCCATAGGCTCCCGCACCGCGGCCCTGAGGGAGGACTACAGCGACGCGCCGGGGGAGCGCGGCAGCCTCTACCTGTCCGTGGACGAAGCGGCGGCCCACTTGGCTGCCTGTTCAGTGCTGGGAATCCAGGCCGGGTTCCACATCATCGGCGACGCCGGACTCGACGCAGCGCTGGATGCGCTGGACCGGGCGGCCGCGGAAGTGGGGGAGCAGCGGGTCAGGGCGGCCGGGCACCGGTTCGAACATGTTGAAATGGCCGATGCCGGTGCCATCGGCCGGCTGGCCAAGTACTCGGTAACAGTCAGTATGCAGCCCGTATTCGACGCAGCCTGGGGCGGCACCGGGCACCTGTACCAGGAGCGGCTGGGGCACCGGGAGCGTGCGATGAACGCCTTCGCCTCCTTCTACGCCGCAGGCGTTCCTATCTGCTTTGGCAGCGACAGCCCCGTGACACCGCTGAACCCATGGGCGAGCGTGCGTGCCTGCCTCGAGCACAGCAACCCGGACCAGCGCATCTCGGCCCGGGCCGCGTTCCTCGGCCACACAAGGGCCGGCTGGCGCGCAGCCAAGTACAGCAATCCGATGGCGGGCCAGCTGGTGCCGGGAGCACCCGCCAGCTTTGCGGTCTGGGAGGTGGAGGAACTCATGGTCCAGGTTGCGGACGGACGGGTGCAGTCCTGGAGCACGGATCCCCGGGCCCGCACCCCCCTGCTCCCGGCGCTGGACACGGGCAGCGATCCTGTCTGCCTGCTGACTGTCCGCGATGGGCAGGAGCTGTTCACAAACGGCTCCCTGCGGTCATAGTCCGGAAAGCCACCGGCGCGCCGTATGCTCCTGACCTGCGGTAATGGCTAAAACCGCACGTCAAACGCGGGTTGACACTGTTGAGGCTGTCCGTACCATTGTGGCAACGGACGGAATCCACCTTCAAGGGACTCCGTCTGGCCACGTCACTCTCCAGCGGGTTGCCCAACCCGGCCCTGCTGGCGGGCCAGGCCGTGGCAGTCCCAGGGGCAGGTCCACTTCGCAGCAGAAAACAGTTCCACCGGTGCACATCGCATCTGACTGAAACTGGCCCGAGGCATGTGGACCTGCCCGCGGCTTGCCCGTGTGACGCGCCCGGCAGGCCTGAACTCCCTATAATGGTGACTTGCGCCTTAAAGCCGGCACCTATGCTCAGCTTCATGGCGCGTTGACCGCTCCCATCAAGGAAAGGGCCTCGCTGTGCGTGTCCTCACCATCATCCCCACCTACAACGAGCTCGAATCGTTGCCCAAGACACTCGCACGCCTGCGTGCAGCCGTCCCGGCTTCCGATGTGCTGGTGGTGGACGACAACAGCCCGGACGGCACCGGACAGCTGGTGGACGGCATCGCTGCACAGGACAGCCAGGTGCACGTGCTGCACCGCGAAGGCAAAGCCGGACTGGGAGCCGCCTACATCGCCGGTTTCAAATGGGGCCTGGAAGCCGGATACGACGTCCTGGTGGAAATGGATGCCGACGGTTCACACAAGCCTGAGCAGCTGCAGCAGCTCCTGGATGCCGTTGAAGAGGGCGCAGACCTGGCCATGGGCTCGCGCTGGGTTCCCGGCGGCAGCGTGGTCAACTGGCCGCTGTACCGGCAGGCAATCTCACGGATCGGCAGCACCTACGCCCGGATCATGCTGGGTGTCAGGATCAAGGATGTCACCGGCGGCTACCGCGCCTTCCGCCGCACAACCCTGGAGAAGATCAACCTCGACCAGGTGGACTCCGTAGGCTACGGATTCCAGGTGGACCTCGCCTGGCGGGTGGCAAAGATGGGCCTGAAAATTGTGGAACGCCCCATCACCTTCGTGGAGCGCGAACTCGGAGCCTCCAAAATGAGCGGCAACATCGTGCTGGAAGCCATGATCAACGTCACCAAGTGGGGGCTCACCGCCCGCTGGAATAAGCTCACGCGCCGGGGATCAGCCGCGTCCTAGGCAGAGACAGCAGAAAGGGCCGGGCCCGTAACCTCAAATTGAGGTTACGGGCCCGGCCCTTTGTGCTGTCAGACTGGCACGTGGCCGTTACGCCGGCACGTGCCGCCGACGCTTTCGGACTAAGCCGAGCGCCGTTCGCCGCGCCGTTCGCGCAGAATGGTCAGACGGTCTCCGAGGATCTGCTCGAGCTCGGGCAGCGAGCGGCGTTCCAGGAGCATGTCCCAGTGCGTGCGCACTGCTTTCTCGTTGCTGTTGATGGGGCGTTCGCCGTCAACAAGCAAGGCTTCCTTGCCGGTCTTCGAAACCCACACCGGGGGGATCTCGGCTTCGGAGGAGAAGGTTACGAAGACCTGCTCGCCGTCCTCGCAACGGTACTCAACCCGCTGGCGTGGAGCCGGCTCAACACCGGATTCGGTCTCCATGCTCTGTGCGCCAAGACGCATGCCCCGGAGGCTGCGATCGCTCATGATTTCTCCCTTTGGTCGGTTCACGGAGTCAGGCTCCGCGCTAGCCGGGGCAGCTCACGCCACGGACTACTGTTTGCATTGCCCTGCATCAATAGATGCAACGCTTTGCTAAGCCTTTATGTTCCAGTCGGTCTGAACCAGCCGGACAAATATCCCATTATACGGGCTAGCTTCCCGGCGCGTAAAGCCGGGGGAAAAGCGTCAAAAGCAGGGGAGGCACCGGCATTGCGGACACCTCCCCTGCCAGTCGCTGAGCCGTGCAGTCCTACAGCGGCTGCTTCGAGTCGTTCGGCTGGGTTTCCGCCGGCTTGGAGTCCTTATCGCCGTCGAATAGACCACCCGTGCGGGGATCCGGGTTGGTTCCGCCCAGGGCGTTGCCGATGCCCTTCAGGGCCTCACCGACTTCGCTCGGGATGATCCAGAGCTTGTTGGAGGAACCCTCGGCCAGCTTCGGGAGCGTCTGCAGGTACTGGTAAGCCAGGAGCTTCTGGTCCGGGTTGCCCTTATGGATTGCGTCGAACACCTTCTGGATTGCCTGGGCCTCACCGTCAGCGCGGAGGATGGCTGCCTTGGCGTCACCTTCGGCTTTAAGGATCGAGGACTGACGCTGGCCCTCCGCAGTGAGGATGGCCGACTGCTTGGTGCCCTCGGCGGTGAGGATGGCAGCGCGGCGGTCGCGCTCCGCGCGCATCTGCTTCTCCATCGAGTCCTGGATGGAGTGGGGCGGATCGATGGCCTTCAGCTCCACGCGGGAGACACGGATACCCCAGCGGCCCGTTGCTTCGTCCAGTACGCCGCGGAGCTGGCCGTTGATCTGGTCGCGGGAGGTCAGGGCCTCTTCGAGGTTTAGCCCGCCGACGACGTTTCGGAGCGTGGTGGTGGTGAGCTGTTCGACTGCCTGGATGTAGTTGGCAATCTCGTAGGTGGCTGCCCTGGCGTCAGTGACCTGGAAGTAGACCACCGTGTCGATCGAGACGACGAGGTTGTCCTCGGTGATGACGGGCTGCGGCGGGAACGAGACCACCTGTTCGCGAAGGTCCAGGAGAGGCAGGAGCCGGTCAACGAACGGGATCAGGATGGTAAGGCCGGGCAGCAGCGTCCGCTGGTACTTCCCGAGCCGCTCCACGACGCCGGCACGGGCCTGCGGCACGATCCGCACCGAACGCACCAGCACGATAATTACGAACGCAACGAGAACCAGCAGCACAATTGCGACTGCGATATCCATACATCACCTATTCCCCAGTTTTGTGGTCTTGCTATGTTTTGCGGCGGTGTCCCGCCGCGAGCCCGGCTCCGGTGGCGGCTGCCGGAAGACTGATTGTCGCTGGACTTACTGCACGGCTGTTTCAGGCTGTGGCGCCACAACGGCGGTTGCGCCTTCGATGGCCGAAACCACCACGCGCTGTCCGGCGTTCAGCACACCCTGCTCCGAGCGGGCGCTCCAGACGTCACCGCCGATCTTGACCAGGCCGGAGGACGTGCTGACAGTCTCCATGACAAGGGCAGATTCGCCAATCAGGCGGTCGATGTTGGTCCGCTGCTCCGCGGGGCCCTTCTTCAGGTGCTTCAGCGCAACGGGTCGGACGAAGACGACCATCAGGAGCGAAACCACACAGAAGACCACGATCTGCAGCCAGAAATCGGCGCCGGCGAAATCAGCCAGCAGCCCGGCCAGCGCGCCGCCTCCGAGCATGATGAAAAAGAGGTCCAGCGTCAGCATCTCCACCACTGCAAACGCCAGGAATACAGTGAGCCACAATGCCCACCAGTTCTCGCCAAGCCATTCAAACATGCGTTCCCCCTTCGTCCCCGGAGCTGCGGCAGCAGGCCCTCAGTAACTGTCCTTCCATCCTAGACCGAAGCCGAGGGGCGCAGGAGGGGGCTGTCAGGCACGTTCCGAAAGTAGCCAAGTCGTTATGCGGACGGCTGCTTCCGGGGTTCAAACACGCTGATTCGGAACCGCGCCGAAACCGTCGTGACCGGCGCCAGGCCGGCGACGATGGCGTCCAGCGCCGAACGGTCCAGGTGGTGGCCGGCCGGCCCCATCAAGGCCAGGTTGCCGACGTCGGCGGGCTCAAGCCCCAGCTCCAGATCGAGCTCCCGGACCGAGCGGGACTCAAAGTGGGCGTCGAGGGAAGCGGCCAGCCGCTCCTCCTTGGCAGGCTCGATGCCGAGCATGCCGGTCTGCCCCGCAACCTCCGCAAGGTGCCCGGCCCGCGGCGTCACCACGATCAGCCGTCCGCCGGGGCGGAGCACCCTGGCGAACTCCGCGGCATTCCGTGGCGCGAAGACCACCGTGACGACGTCAACGGCGCCGTCCCTGACGGGAAGCGGCTGCCAGACGTCGCTGACCAGGTTGACGGCGTCGGGATTCAACCGGGCCGCGCGGCGCAGCGCGAACTTAGAAATATCCAGTCCGATGGCGGACGCGGGAACCGCCGCCAGCAGCCTCTGCAGGTAATGTCCGGTTCCAGTACCGGCGTCGAGCACCGCGGCCTCCGGCCCTTGCAACGCGGGCGCCGCAAGGTCGGCGATCCCGTCGGCAAGGGGCTGGTAGTGTCCCCGGGACAGAAAATCGAACCGGGCAGCCACCATGGCGGCAGTATCGGCCTCGAAGACGGTACCCCTGCCCACCAGGAAATTGAAGTAACCCTGCCTGGCCGCGTCAAAGCTATGACCCCCAGGGCATGCCAGCCGGTCGCCGCCGCCCGGCATCAGGCCGTTCCGGCAGACGGGGCACAGCAGGGAGCGGACAGCGTCGGGAAGCATAAATCCAATCCTAGGGCCGGCATGGCGGCTGCCCTCCCGCTGATGCTTCCCCGGGATCCCCGCGGGACGAGTGAGTTATTTCACAGGCCGCGCGCCAGCCGTTAGGCTCACAATCGTGAAACCAGAACATTTGCCCCTGCTGAAGTCCGTTTCCGCCCCGGCCGTCCACCCGGAGGGTAGCCGGGCGGTGGTCTCGGTCATCCGTCCCGACTTCGACGCCGACACCTATGTGGGCCAGTTGTGGACAGTGCCGCTGGACCCGGAAAAGCTGCCACGCCGGCTGACCCGCGGATTCCGCGACACGGCCCCGGCATTCTCGCCCGACGGTCTGGTGCTGGCTTTTCTCCGCGCAACTGCCGACGGCAAACCGCAGCTTCATGTTGTGGAGGCCGCGGGCGGCGAACCGCAGGTCCTGACCAACGCCAAACTCGGCGTCTCGTCTTTTGCGTGGTCACCCGATTCGCACAGCATTGTCTTCGGCGCCAGAATGCCCGACGACGGCCGCTACGGCACCCTTGACGGCGTGTCCGCCGGGGCCGAGGATGCGCGGCTCATCACCGACTACCAATACAGGATGAACGGCGTCGGCTACACGGCCGACAAACCTCTCCAGCTGTACATCGTGGAAGTACCCGAGCTGGACGACGAACCGCGGGTGGCGCCCGCGGGCCGCGCGCTCAAGGCCCTCAAGGCCGCCGCGGAGAGTACGGCGGCAGAAGCCGACACTGACACGCTGGCCGAAGCCCTGCTTCCGTCGGCACGGCAGCTCACGTTTGCCGCGACGGACCACAGCGGTGAATCGTTCAGCATGGACGGCCGGTTCGTGTACTTCGTGGCCGCGCTTCATGAGGGCCGCGACCTGGACCTTGAGACCGGCGTGTACCGTGTGGCCGTCGCCGGCGGAGAGCCCGAACCCGTCAAGGCTGCCAATTGCGGCCGCCAGACTGTCGGGGCGGCACGCCAGTCCAGGAACGGCAAGTGGCTGTTCTTCACGGCCCAGGAGCTTGGCGAATCAGGCCAGGACTTCGTGGCGCGGAACACCGCCCTCTACGTGATGCCTGCGGACGGTGGCGACGCCATTGTTCTGAGCGACGTGGAAACCATGGACGTTTCCGGTACCGCGGCCGGCCTCGAGCTGCGCGGCCCCGATTCCGTGCTGCTGCTGAACAACGCCCAGGGCACTGTGGAGCTGCTGGAGTTCGGAGCCACGGGGAACCACTCGCTGCTGGTTCATGGAGACCGGGTTGTCACCGGTGCCTCTTCGGCAGGCGGAGCCATGTTCGTCAGCTTCTCCGATGCCGCCACGGCCGGGGACCTGGCCGCCCTGGAGGACGGCCAGCTGAGGCTGTTGACCGATTTCTCGGCGGAACTCCGGCTCCAAGCCGAGATCATCGAGCCGCAGGAGCTGACCTTCGATGCGGCGGACGGGTATCCGGTCCACGGCTGGCTGGTGCTGCCGCCCGGGAAAGGGCCGCACCCCGTCCTGCTCAACATCCACGGCGGACCCTTCTCCCAGTACACGGCAGCCCTGTTCGACGAGGCCCAGGTCTACGCCGCCGCCGGCTACGCGGTACTCATGTGCAATCCCCGGGGCTCCGCCGGCTACGGCCAGTCCCACGGGCGGTCCATCAAGGAGAAGATGGGGACCGTGGACATGCAGGACGTGCTGTCCTTCCTCGACGGCGCCCTGGCTAAGTTCCAGGAGCTCGACGGCGGTGCGCTCGGGATCATGGGAGGTTCCTACGGAGGATACCTCACGGCCTGGACCATCAGTCAGGACCACCGTTTCAGGGCGGCCATCGTGGAGCGCGGATTCCTGGATCCCGTCAGCTTCGTCGGCTCCTCCGATATCGGCTGGTTCTTCGGCGGCGAGTACACCGGCAGCTCAGCGGAGCAGATGGCAGCCCAGAGCCCCATGGCCACGGTCCGGAACGTGCGCACGCCCTCGCTGGTGATCCACAGCGAAGAGGACCTTCGTTGCCCGGTGGAACAGGGCCAGCGTTACTTCACCGCGCTGAAGCAGCAGGGTGTGGACGCCGCGTTCCTCGTGTTCCCGGGGGAAAACCACGAGCTTTCCCGGTCGGGCACCCCGCACCACCGGAGGCAGCGCTTCGAGGAGATCCTGCGGTGGTGGGCCCGCTACCTGCCCACCAAGGCCAACCCGGGGGCGCCCGGCTAGTCCGTGGCGGCGCCCGGCAGGAACCCCAGTTCCTGCCGGGCCAGGCCGATGTCCGGATGCGCCCAGCGGGCAGCGTATTCGGCGTTGTTGCTCAGTGAGCGCAATTCCGCCCGGTCGATGTACAGGATTCCCTGCAGGTGGTCGGTCTCGTGCTGCGCGATCCGTGCCTGCCAGCCGGAAAACTCCTGCTGCCGGGCTGTTCCGGACGGGTCGGTGAAGTCGAAGTGCACAGACTCGTGGCGCGGCACCACGGCCTGCAGGCCCTGGAGTGAGAGGCAGCCTTCGTAAAACGCCGCGCTGCCGGTGCCCACCGCGCGGTACGACGGGTTGATGACCGCGAAGAACGCCAGCGGTGACCGGCCGCGGACGACGGAAGTTTCGGCGTCGACGTCGTACTGGTCCTCGAGGACCGCAAGCTGGAGGGGGATGCCCAGTTGCGGCGCCGCGAGGCCGACACCGGGTGCGTCATGCATGACCTCACGCATCAGGGCGATCAGCGCCGCGAGTTCAGAGCTGTCCAGTTGGCCGTCGAACACGGCCGCCTGCTGCCGGAGCACGGGATGGCCGGCCTGGACAATGGGCGGAAGAACGCCCGCGGCCAGGATCTCCTGAACTGTCTCGTGGATCCGTGCGGTGCTGAACGGCGTGGGGTTCGCGATTTGAAGCATGTGAAAAGCCTAGTGCGCCCCGCACGCCGCGGTGACGAAGTCATGGATCTGCCCTTTGAGTGCGGGGCCGGCGGCAACCTTCAGGGTGCCTTCCCTGCCGCCGACGTTCACGAGCAGCGGCAGCAGCGTTCCCACCTTGTCCTCGGCAACGGCGTGGGCGTCGCAGCGTGCGGGGCGGACCCGGAGGCGGAACTCCGCGGGACCGGTACCGGCAGCAACCGTCACGCCGCTCGGCCACGGGCTGTCAGGCGGGACGGCCAGGAGGGTGGTTCCTTCAATGCGTTCGATGGTCAGTTCGCGGATTGCTCCGGTTCCGGCTTTGTTCGGTGTGACCGTCAGGCGGACGACGGCGGTACGGCCGTCCGCCGCAACCTCCAGGTCCGGGGCCAGGCTGAACACGGCCACACGCCCGGCGTCCAGGGCAAGGCACAGCTCCTCATAGTTCCGTGCGAGGACACCGAAGGGATCCGCCGCCGCCATTTGCACCGTGCTGGTTGTGGATCCCTGCCGGACGGAGACCGTCGCCTCGGCCGGAACCGTGCGGGCCCCGGCGTCCTCGGCAGGACTTTGGCAGGAGGGGGCGGGGAGCCTTGCCGGCAGGCTCTTGGTTTGGCCCGGCGGCACTTCGGTACCTTCCGGCCCGGCCTGCCAGGCGGCCCCCGCGGGGAACAGTGTGCTCGACACGTCGGCGCCAAGGACCGTCACGGGCACGGACGATGTGTTGCTGAGCTGGATCTCGATGATCTGCGAGGCGTAATTGTCCCTGAACTGGTTGAGCCCGGCAGTAAGCGGCCCGCGCGGCGAAGGCACCGCGGACGCCGGGGCGGCACCACCGGAATCGCCGGACTGCCGCGGCGCGGGGACCGGCGTTCCCGGGCTGCAGCCCTGCACGGCGGGAGCGGCCATCAGGGCAGCAAGAACGACGGCGGCCGCCGCGTGCCGCCGTCGTCGCGCCTGCAGGACGCCGTTCATGCCAGCAGTCTATGGCCAGGGCTCCGCGGCGTCGCCGGGTGATGGGCTACCCTCGTTGCATGACTGAACAGACGCCGCTCAATTGTGTCCTTGGATTTGTACGAGCCATTGAGGCCGGGGGCGGCGCGGCGGAGGTGGACACCTTCCTTGCGGAAGACTTCACCCTGGTCGAAGCGCCGCACCTTCTTGCGCCTGAAGGTTCCACCCGCAGCCGCGACCAGGTGCTCGCCGGTGCTGACCAGAGCCGCCACGTGGTGTCCGGCCAGAACTTCGACGTTCGGCGGACCACATGCGAAGGAAGCCGTGTTGTGCTGGAAGTCGACTGGTCGGCCACGCTGCTGATGGACCTCCGCTACTGGGATGCCGGTGAGACCATCCGGGCGCGGACCACGTCGGTCTTCGAGGTCCGGGACGGCCGGATTACCAGCCAGGACAGTTACGACTGCTACTTCACCGATGACGCGGACGCGGAATAGACAGGGGCGGAGCGCCCCGGTGCTCTAGTGCATGGTGAACCGGGCGGCCACCCGTGAATTGATGGCCGGCACGCCTGCTGCATAGCCGATCAGCAGGTTCCGGGCACGCCACAGCGGAAGGGGCAGCGGCCGGCCAAGCGCCATGTTGATTTCGGACTGACGGGCAGCCCTCGCGGCCGCCTGCATCCGGTGCCGTTCAAAGCATTGCAGTCCCCCCTCCAGTTCCGCGTGCGCAAGCCGGCCGAGGAGGAGCGGTACCAGCTCAGCAGCATCCAGCCAGCCCAGGTTCATTCCCTGGCCGCCGATCGGGCTGATTTCATGGGCGGCGTCACCGATGAGCGCCGTGCGGCCGCGGATCATATTCTTCGCCAGGCGCGAACGGACCCCGAAACTGCTCAGCATGGAATTGGTGCCCGGTTCGACGGCTACGCCGGTCCGGTCCCGCACGATCCGGGCCAGGGACCGGGCGGTGGGCGCGTCTGCGCCGGATGCAGGCATTCTCGCCACCCAGCGCCGAACTCGTCCTGGCAGCGGAAAGGACTCCACGATCCCTGCGGCTTCCAGGAACAGCGCCGCATCCGGGCCGAACGCGGTACTGTCGGCGAAGTCTCCCATCAGGTAGGAATCGGGGTAGTCCTTGAGCCGCACCGGAATGCCCAGCAGCTGCCGGACCGTGGAGCGGACACCGTCCGCGGCCACCGCCAGGGACGCATGAATCCGGGACTCCCCGTCCTCCGTGACGACGTCCAAGGCAACCCTCGCGCCGTCGTCGTGCAGTCCCGTCACGGTGGCTCCGCGCAGCATCGACCCGCCGTCGAGCTCCCTGACGCGCTGTTCCAGGACGGCCTCCGTGCGCGCCTGCGGGACCGACAACACGAACGGGTAGCGGCGGGACACAGCGCGGAAGGACATCCCCGCCACTTCCACGCCGCCCCCGATGGCAACGCCGCGTCGGATCTGCACGCCCTCCGACACCAGTGCGGACGCGACGCCAATGCCGTCGAGTGCTTCCAGCGACGGGGGATGGATGCCGATGGCGCGCGAGTGGGTGTTCGGCTCGGCGCGCTGTTCCAGGATGCGGACTGACACGCCCTGCTGCAGCAAGAGGGCTGCCAGGTACAGTCCCACCGGTCCGCCGCCCACCACGACGACGTCAATCACCGCGCGCGTTCCGGCTCAGTGTCAGCAGGTTGCGGAAGGGTGGGCGGGCCAGCACGGTCCAGCCCGGGGGAGCGGCAGCCTGGAGTTCCGCGGTTGTGTAGCTCCGGCGGATCGAGGTCAGCCCGTCCTCCCGGATGAAGGAATCGGGGAACGGCCACGAGGCCGCATAGAACAGCGCGTACGCGGCGGGGCTGCGGCGGATGTCGTTGTGGATGACGGTGCCGCGGGACAGCAGCGCGGATTCGGCGAGGAATTGCGGCAGCTCAGCGGTGCCCAGATGGTGCAGGACGTGATTGGACACGACGACGTCGTAGCGCTGCCCTTCGCCGGCCAGTTCGGCCGTGGACGCCTGCCGGAACGTCACCCCTGGCGTGGGCCTACGGCGCCGGGCGAAGTCGAAGGCACGCCGGTCCGGATCAATGGCGGTGACCTCCAGCTTCAGCCGGTCGCGGGCCGCCCACGCGGCCAGCAGGACAGGCACGTCCCCGCCGCCGCACCCGATGTCCAACAGCGTTGTCACCGTAGTGGCTGACAGGACGGGCCGGATGTGCGTCCAGTAGATTCCGCGCCAGCCGGCAACGGCCCTGTTGACCACGGAAAACTGCGCGTACGTGCGGTTCAGGCGTGACGGGTCGCAGTCGGGGCGGTCCATCTCCTCCACCGCCTGGACGTCACGGTCGCGCAGCCGGCCCCGGTTGGCCATCAAATCAGTGACGGCTCAGTCCGCGCTGTGGCGTCCGGTATGGCGTCCGGTATGGCGGCGGCGTCCCGGGCGGTTGCCTCAGGCGAACCTCCCGTCAGCGGTGCGCGCACTTTGGTGAACATCGCCGTTTCCACTGTCAGTCCTGGTCCGAACGCCATCGAACAGATACGTTCATCACCATCCTGCGGCGGGAGCCCGGCGATGTGCTTGAGGACAAAGAGCACCGTGGCGCTGCTCATGTTTCCGTAGTTGCGGAGGGTTTCCCGGGCGGGCACCAGTTGCTCGTCCGTAAGTTTGAGCCTGGACTGCACCTTGTCCAGGATGCTCCGGCCGCCGGGGTGGATGGCCCAGTGGGTGATATCGCGGTAGGGGAGTCCGCGCAGGGATTCATCGCGGGAAAGCAGTGGCTCAAGCGCGCCGATGATGTGGTCGTCAATAATGTGCGGAACGTAGTTCCCCAGCACCATTTCGAAGCCTTCGTCGCCGATGTTCCACGCCATGGATTCCTCACCGACAGGAGTGAGTACGGTTTCGAAATGGTCCAGCCGCAGCAGGGGGTTTCCGTCCGGAATCTCCCTGGCGGAAATGATGGCCGCCGCTGCACCGTCGGCAAACAATGCCGAGCCCATGATCGTGTCGGGATCGTTGGAGGTGCGGACATGGAGCGAGCAGAGCTCGGCGCAGACCACCAGGACAACGGCGTCGGGATCTGCCTCGCAGAAGGACTTGGCGGCACGCAGCGCCGGAAAAGCCGCGTAGCAGCCCATGAAGCCAAGGTGGTAGCGCTGCACTGCCGGATTCAGGCCGAGGGCGCGGACAATCTTGTAGTCCGGTCCGGGGTTGAAGAAACCCGTGCACGAGACCGTTACGAGATGGGTGATGTCCTGAGCGCCGATTCCGGGGCAGGCATCCAGCGCGGCCTGGGCGGATTGCACGAACAGCTTGGTGGCTTCGCGGCCGAAGATGTCGTTCCGGACCTTGGTGCTGGGGCTCAGCACCAGGCCGGTGTCCGGGTCAAAGAACTTCGGCTCGTCCGCGCGGCTGTCCTTGGTAAGTTCAGTGACAGCTGTGTACCGGGTGTCGATGGCGGCGGAATCAAAGCACGTGCTCACCAGCCGGGAACCCAGCCTGGTAAGGCCCGGTTGGGCGGCAAATACATCGCGTGCTTCAGACTGAATGAGTACGGTGGGCGGGACAGCAGTTTCCAGGGACCTCATGTAGACCGTCATGGTTCATTCTCAGCGAGCTTTGCTGTTAAGACAATGCTGGTTAGATTGGGGCAGGCGACGCCGGCGCATGCCAGGAAGGCGGCCCCCGAATAACGGATGGAGACACGATGAGCATGGCCACCCAGGCGGACTCGCAATTGCACGCGGAGCACGTCGCCGACAGCCACGACCTGATCCGCGTGCAGGGCGCCCGCGAGAACAACCTCAAGGACGTCAGCCTGGAGATCCCGAAGCGCCGGCTGACCGTGTTCACCGGCGTCTCCGGCTCCGGCAAGAGCTCGCTGGTGTTCAGCACGATCGCCGCCGAGTCGCAGCGGATGATCAACGAAACTTACAGCGCCTTCGTGCAGGGTTTCATGCCGAATCTGGCGCGGCCTGATGTGGACTTCCTCGAGGGGCTGACGACGGCGATCATCGTGGACCAGGAGCGGATGGGCGCCAACCCCCGCTCCACGGTCGGCACTGCCACCGACGCCAACGCCATGCTCCGCATCCTCTTCAGCCGGCTCGGCACGCCGTACGTCGGTCCGCCCACGGCGTTCTCCTTCAACGTCCCCACGCGCAAGGCCAGCGGGGTGATGAGCACCGAGAAGGCAGGCGGCCGGGTCGAGAAGAGTGTGGTGCACGGCGCTGTGTACCTCGGCGGGATGTGTCCGCGCTGCGAAGGGATGGGCTCGGTTTCCGACTTCGACCTCACGGCGCTCTACGACGACAGCAAGTCGCTGGGCGAGGGTGCCCTGACCGTTCCCGGTTACAGCATGGACGGCTGGTACGGCCGGCTGTTCGAGGGAATGGGCCTCCCGATGGATAAGCCGATTGCCACGTTCACGAAGAAGCAGCTTGAGACGATGCTGTACTCCGAGCCCACCAAAATCAAGGTTGAGGGTATCAACCTCACGTTCGAGGGCATCATCCCCAAGATCCAGAAGTCCATGCTATCCAAAGACGTCGAGGCGATGCAGCCTCACGTGCGGCGCTTCGTGGAAAGCGCCATCACTTTCCAGGCCTGCCCCGAGTGCGAGGGCACGCGGCTCAGCCCCGAGGCCAGGTCGTCGAGGATCCAAGGCAAGAACATTGCCGATCTGTGCGAGATGCAGATCAGCGACCTGGCCGAGTGGGTCCGCGAGTTCGACGAGCCGTCGGTCGCGCCGCTTCTCAGGGGCTTGCGGCACCTCTTGGATTCCTTCGCCGAAATCGGGCTGGGTTACCTCTCGCTGGACCGCCCGGCGGGCACACTGTCCGGGGGAGAGGCCCAGCGCACGAAGATGATCAGGCACCTCGGCTCTTCCCTCACGGACGTCACCTACGTCTTTGACGAGCCGACAATCGGCCTGCACCCGCATGACATCGAACGGATGAACCAGCTGCTGCTGCAGCTGCGCGACAAGGGCAACACCGTGCTCGTGGTTGAGCACAAGCCGGAGACAATCGCCATCGCTGACCACGTCGTTGACCTCGGGCCCGGGGCCGGCACCGAGGGCGGCAGAGTCTGCTTCGAGGGAAGCGTCGAGGGGCTGCGGGGGAGCGACACCATCACCGGCCGCCACCTCGACGACCGGGCCAGGGTCAAGGAATCCGTGCGTACGCCGTCCGGCACCCTCGACGTCCGTGGTGCCTCGACGCACAACCTTAAGGACGTCGACGTCGACGTTCCGCTTGGTGTGCTTTGTGTGGTCACCGGTGTCGCGGGTTCGGGCAAGAGTTCCCTGATCCACGGTTCAGTGGCCGGCCGCGATGGTGTTGTGGTGGTCGACCAGGGTGCCATCAAGGGGTCGCGGCGCAGCAACCCGGCGACGTACACCGGCCTGCTGGAGCCGATCCGCAAGGCGTTCGCGAAGGCCAACGGGGTCAAGCCGGCGCTGTTCAGCTCCAACTCGGAAGGCGCCTGTCCCACCTGCAACGGCGCGGGCGTCATCTTCACTGAACTGGGTGTCATGGCCACCGTGGAGTCCACCTGCGAGGACTGCGAAGGCAGGAGGTTCCAGGCGTCAGTCCTCGAATACAGGCTGGGCGGCCGCAACATCGCCGAAGTGCTGGCCATGTCGATGACCGAAGCGGAGGGATTTTTCGGGGAAGGAGAGGCACGCACGGCGGCGGCCCACAAGATCCTCGACCGGCTCGTGGACGTCGGACTCGGCTACCTCACCCTTGGCCAGCCGCTCACGACGCTGTCCGGCGGCGAGCGCCAGCGCGTCAAGCTCGCCACCCAGATGGCCGAGAAAGGCGACGTCTACGTTCTCGACGAACCGACCACCGGCCTCCACCTTGCCGATGTCCAGAACCTGCTGGGCCTTCTCGACCGCCTCGTGGAGTCCGGAAAATCTGTCATCGTTATCGAGCACCACCAGGCAGTGATGGCACACGCCGACTGGATCATCGACCTCGGTCCGGGCGCCGGCCACGACGGCGGACGGATCGTTTTCGAGGGCACACCGGCAGACCTTGTGGCCGGACGCTCCACGCTGACCGGCGAGCACCTTGCGGCCTACGTCGGCGGCTAGGTGTATTAACCACGGAGGTTGGTGACGCGGCTGGCGGGTGGTTGCCCCTTGAGTGAGGTGTGGCCTC